>DASZZH010000025.1 GCA_035543335.1 Burkholderiales bacterium | reverse complement strand
AGGCCGACGTATTTGATTATATTGAGCGCTTCTATAACCCGCGGCGCCGGCATTCGACGCTCGGATATGTGAGCCCGATGGAGTTCGAAAACCAGATGCAATTAGCTTAGGTGGGTGTCCACCGAACCGGGTGCAGCCCAGCCAAGCTGGGTATAATAGAGTTTGTTGGCTATCTCCACATGGTGATGCTTGAAAAAATGTCCGGCTTATTGCCACGGATTCCGGCGGGGTGGCGACAAGGGTCGGCGATTTGCCTTCAATTATTTGTCTTTTGCGCTGTTCGCGGGCCTGATTGCGCGCTTGCGCTACCTCGGAACTGGATTATGTCAGGGACGTAGTCGACCCCAAGGCAAGCTTCAACACCAGTTCCACACTATCTATCGCGCGCGCCATAAAACGCTTCTGGGTGTCGAGGAAAATACCTTGCCCTTAGTCAGCCCCGAAAACTTTCTCAAGCAACTCATCAACCGCCACGATAGAACATGAACTACCTGTTTCCTTCCGCATTCATGTTGCAGACATTTGCAATGACTGCGCTGATGATCGGACTCACGCTGGGGGGCAAACCTCAAATGGCGGCGGACGTGGGGATTACTCAGGCTGCCGCTCTCGCTTTGTTTCTGGCCTTCTCCGGCAACGCCAGAAGCCTGATTTTGAGTCTGCCCTCGCGCTTCCGCGTCAGAGCCATCCTTGCCATGCGTCTGCTTTTAATTCTGCCTCTTGCCGGTGCTTCCTTTTATTTGAGCCAATTGGGTCAAGTGGAACCCAACTTGGCCGCCGCCCTGATTCTGCGGCGTTGCGTCGAATGGCTGAACGAATTGCATCTGGCCGAAAGAGAGCGCGACGACGACAGGAATTACGCTGTCAAGTTTATCTTGCTCCAGTCCGCGTTGCTGGTGCTGGCGTTGGGCTGGACTCTTTCGGAAGCGCCCATGCCATTATTGGGGATTCTGGCCTGGGCGCTACTGCCGCTGCTGTCCTTCTGGCGGCTCGTGTCCAAACCGGGAGAGTCGCCGTTGGCATTTCAGAAAGGCTGGCGACAAATGTTGCCGCACTTCGGATCCAGCGCGATTATTGGGATCACGGTATATGTTTTTCGGCTGTTCATCGTCCTGATCGTGGGCAAGGCTGTCGCGGGAGATTTATTTACGGCGTTCGCCATTGGCGGCTTTCTGAGCACAGTTTTCGTGTATGCATTGGGCCCCAGCATCATACTTCACGAAGCCCGCACCGGCGTCTCCCGGCTTCCCGTCCTTTTTAAAAATGCCTCATGGGCGGCCTTGATCGTCGGGTTGTTATTGTCGTTCGGCTCCTTTTTAAACCTAGCCCCCTTCAGTTGGTTTAAAACACCTTTCTTCTGGGGGGCAATGGGGCTGTCCATGGTGGGAAGCGCGGCGATGACATACGCACAGCGCATTCGTTTCAAGTTGCTGCAACACGACGAAGACAACAACGTTTTCGGACCCGATGTACTGATCAATATTCTCATCATCGCCTCGGTGCCGTTTTTGTACTGGTCGTTTGGCCTTTCGTCCTTCATGTCGCTTTATCTGGTCAGCTCGATTCTGACCCTCGGGTTCTACCTGAGTTTCAAGGCCGAAGGGTTGCTGAGTTCCCGTGGCACATGGCCGCTATCGGACAAAGCCGTCAAGATTTCCACTGCCTTCATGCTGGCATTTCCGCTTTTTTTCCTGGCAAGCGGCGGCGTGTTCCGCGACCCTTTCATGTATTACGACTCGGGCGGCATATTAAGCAAGCTCCCAATCCCGGTTTCTGTACTGGCATGTTTTGGTGGAATAGTTCTTCTGGGCCGGTATCGGCAGGCTTCATTATCCCTGAGCTTCCTATTTTTCACGTTCGTCCTCATGGTCCTGTCCTCCATCATTTCCACAGGAAGCCTGACTGGGCAGGAGCAGCCGAAGTTCATACTCCTGGTGCAATTCATCCTCCCCATGTTCGCATTTGTTTTGGGCCAGCTTTTTGAACCTGGTAAAAATCACGAAGCCTCTCTGGAAAAAGCCTTTATTTATGTCGTTGCTGCCATCGTTCCCGCGCAACTCCTTGCGAGTTGGTTGCAATCGCAAGTTTCCCTGACCCCGTATCTTTACGCATTCAGCGTCTACCAGCATTTGCAATACGTGCCCGCCATTATCGCGTGCTGTTACCTTCTGGCTCTCTACTCCCTCTGGCATGCAAAACCATATCGCAGGCTTCTGCTGGTATTGGCGCCCTTGATGGGGATATACGCCGCCGCCGCTTCTCTATCAATGTTGACATTGTTCGCGCTCGCTGCCGGGACTGCAGGTTTCGTGCTATGGCAATGCAAGCGGTCTTTCGATAAAAAATCCCTGGCCGTCTGCATAATGGTTTTGGCCGGATACGGCACGTACCTGAGCTATGGCAAAGATATGCTTGCTTATAAATGGGGGTTTACATCTGGCCTTACCTCACAAGTTGAATCGCAGATCGTGCCCAATTTAACTGAACGTCTTTACTATTGGCGGTATTACGGAAAAGAAATTGTGAGCAGCCCTGAAGTTTTTCTTTTTGGTCACGCCCAAAGACTAGAGCGCGCCCAATTCCCCAGTGCACATAATTACTATCTCGATTTGGCTTATAACTTTGGGGCAATCGCTTTACTTCCTTTACTTGCCGCGCTTGGCTATACACTGGTTTTGATATACCGAAACCGACGCCAGATACTTGGTTCTTCCAGTTTGCTCGGGCTCACTGCAGTTACCATTTTTTTGCTGATAGTGGATAATTCTTTCAAAGTCGGCCTGCGGCAACCTTATTCCGGAATCGTTACCTTTTTCCTGTGGGGCGTGCTGCTCTCCCGCCTTTTGCGTCTGCCGCCGCCACAAAATAGCCGCTCCGATTTCAATCAAAGTTATCAGCCGAAGTGAAAATCCTTATTGTCTCCCAGTATTTCTGGCCCGAGACCTTTCGAATTAATGATCTCGTGCTGGGGATGAAAGATCGCGGGCATGACGTCGCGGTGCTAACCGGCATGCCCAATTATCCTTCGGGGCGTTTTTTTCCGGGCTACGGCTTTTTCTCGCGCAGCAAGGAATTATTTCAGGATGTTCCAGTTTACAGGGTGCCGCTGATTCCGAGAGGAAAAGGGCAAGGCTGGCGTCTGGC
This sequence comes from Burkholderiales bacterium, assembly GCA_035543335.1. Classification (NCBI taxonomy): domain Bacteria; kingdom Pseudomonadati; phylum Pseudomonadota; class Betaproteobacteria; order Burkholderiales; species Burkholderiales bacterium. The sequence goes on along the minus strand of DASZZH010000025.1, from coordinate 309,546 downwards.
ATTGAATTATTTCTCCTTCTTTTTTTTCGCCAGCGTGTTCGGGCCGTTTCTATGCCGTGGCAGGTTTGAGCTGATTTTCGTGTATGAACCGTCCCCGATCACCGTATGCCTGCCGGCAATCGTTTTGAAATGGCTGAAACGAGCGCCACTTATCCTGTGGGTGCAGGATTTGTGGCCGGAAAGCCTGTCAGCTACGGGCGCGGTGCAGTCCAGGTTCATTCTGAATTGGGTGACGAGACTGGTGCGGTTTATCTATCGCCACTGCGCGTTGATTCTCGTACAGTCGGAAGGTTTTATTTCGCGTGTGTTGAAAATGGAGGTTGAACCGAGACGCGTCCGCTATTTTCCCAATTGGGCGGAGACGCTCTACCAGCCGCTCCTTCCCGGACAGGATGCGCCCGAGCGCACACAAATGCCCAACGGATTCCGCGTGATGTTTGCGGGGAATATCGGCGCGGCTCAGTCGTTCGAGACCATCCTAGCGGCCGCGGAAAAACTGAAACATCATCAAGACATTCACTGGGTGATTTTAGGAGACGGTCACAAGAAAGATTGGGTCGCGCAGCAAATTAATGTACTGAGACTCGAAGATAAGGTTCATTTACTGGGTCACCGCCCTGTAGAAACCATGCCACGTTATTTTGCGCTTGCAGATGCCATGCTGGTAACCTTGCGTCGCGACCCTGTATTCGCACTAACCGTACCGAGCAAAGTGCAGTCTTACCTCGCTTGTGCCAAACCGATCATATCTGCAGCGGACGGTGAAACAGCGCGAGTAGTGGAGAACTCCGGAGCGGGGTTTTCCTGCCCAGCGGAAGATGCAACAAGGCTAGCTGATGCGGTTCTCAAGCTTTACCGGATGAGCCCTAGGGAAAGACAAGAAATGGGAGAAAAAGGCAGGACGTATTTTGAAATGAATTTCCAGCGCGAGCGCCTGCTGGATCGTCTGGAACAGTGGATGCGGGAACTGGCTGGGACAAAACAATGCGTATCCTGATTTTGGGCGGGACCGGCATGCTGGGCCACCGGTTGCTTAAACAACTGTCGCATGCTCACGATGCGTGCGTGACCTTGCGCGGTAAGCGGACCGAATACTCGGCGTTCGGGCTGTTTAATGCAAAAAATGCCTATCCGGGAATCGAACTCAGCTCAATCAAGCCGCTTGCCGAGGCGGTAAAGGATTTCCAACCTCAAGTTATCGTTAATGCCGCTGGCATTATCAAGCAAAGAACGGAGGCAAAGGAAGTCATCCCCAGCCTGGAAATCAATTCCCTGCTGCCGCACCGGCTGGCCATGCTGTGCGAGCAAGTCGGGGCCAGGCTTATTCACATGAGCACCGATTGCGTGTTTTCGGGAAGAAAGGGCGGTTACCGTGAATCCGACGCTTCTGACGCCGAGGATTTGTACGGCAGGAGCAAATTTCTGGGGGAAGTACATGAGCCACACTGCCTTACCTTGCGCACCTCGATTATCGGCAGAGAACTCATTTACAAAACCGGCCTGCTCGAGTGGTTTCTGGCGCAGCGCGGCACCGTGCGCGGTTTTACCCACGCCGTTTTCTCGGGGTTTACAACCCTGGAGCTGGCACGCATCATGGAAAAAATCATAACCGATTATCCCCGCGCCTCGGGGCTTTACCACGTTTCCAGCGAGCCCATTAGCAAATACGATTTGCTGCTGATGATTAAAAGGAAAATGCGTCTGGAGACTGAAATCATCCCCGACGGGGAATTCAAGTGCGACCGCAGCCTTGATTCCACGAAATTCCGCTCGGAATTTAAGTATAATCCACCAAGCTGGGAAGTCATGACAGACGAGCTGGCACAAGATTATTTGGGAAGAGCTAAATGATGTTTGCAAATAAAATCATTCTGGTGACCGGCGGCACTGGTTCGATGGGCAAAACCTTCGTGCACCGCGCGCTCTCGGGCGAGCTGGGCACGCCGAAAAAAGTCATCGTTTTTTCCAGGGACGAGGCCAAGCAGCATGAGATGCGGCTGTCGTATCTGCACAAAACCGCCACCACCGACGAGGTCATTTACAACAACTTTATAAATGTCCTCGAGTTCAGGATCGGGGATGTGCGCAACTATGATGAAGTATGCTCGGCGGTAAAAAGCGCCGACATCGTGGTCAACGCGGCGGCACTCAAGCAAGTGCCGACATGCGAATATTTTCCAACCCAGGCCATCATGACCAATTGCATCGGCGCCTACAACATCGTCCGCGCCATCGGGGAAAACAGCTATCCCGTGCAAACTGTCATCGGTATCAGCACCGATAAGGCATGCAAGCCGGTCAACGTCATGGGCATGACCAAATCGCTGCAGGAGCGGATTTTCACCTCCGCCAATATCCTCAACCCCGGAACCCGTTTCATTTGTGTCCGCTATGGCAACGTGCTCGCCTCACGCGGCTCAGTCATTCCTCTTTTTCACAGCCAGATTAGAAACGGCGGGCCGGTGACGATCACGGTGCCGGGCATGACGCGCTTTCTGTTAAGCCTCGACCAGGCGGTGAATACCGTATTTACCGCATTGAAAGAGGCGAAGAGAGGGGAGACCTATGTTCCGGACGCACCTTCGGCCACCGTCATGAACATCGCCAAGACGTTGATTGGCGACCGCAAGATTGAAATAAAAGTTATTGGCATCCGCCCCGGCGAGAAAATGCACGAAATCATGGTTTCCGAAGAAGAAGCGAACCATTGTGTAAAGCGCGGTGATTATTACGCCATCCGCCCTATGCTACCGGAGCTTTCCGATAAGGCCGCGAAGGAACCCAATGCGCTCGTCAAGGAGTACAGTTCCGCTGATGCGGTGCTGGACTTGCCAAGCACGATGGCGCTGCTGAAGAAAAACCGCCTGATGATAGAAGATGTCGATTTGTCCACCGGCGTAGAACTGCTGCGCTGAGGCCGGCATCATGACGCCGCAAGGATCAATGAGGACAAAAGTGGCTATGCCGACTAAAGTCATGACCATCGTTGGCACTCGGCCCGAACTCATCAAGCTTTCTCGGGTGATCCCCGAACTCGACCGTCATACCCGGCACGTGCTGGTGCACACCGGCCAGAATTACGATTACGAGCTGAACATTATTTTCTTCGAACAACTGCAAATCCGGAAACCTGATTATTTCCTCGACTGCGCCGGCAAATCCCCGGCTCATACCATAGGCAACGTTATCGCCAAATCCCACGAGGTAATGGCCAAAGAAAAGCCTGATGCCTTGCTGTTGCTCGGCGATACCAACAGTTGCCTAGCGGCCATATCGGCGAAACGGCTGAAGATTCCGATTTTCCACATGGAGGCGGGAAACCGCTGCTTCGATCAGCGCGTGCCGGAGGAAATCAACCGCAAAATTGTCGATCATGTCAGCGATATCAACTTGCCTTACACCGAGCATGCGCGCCGCTACCTCCTGGCAGAGGGAATAAAGCCTGAAATGGTGATCAAAACCGGTTCGCCGATGAAAGAAATTCTGCAGCACTATATGCCGCGAATTCAAAAATCCGCCGTTCTTTCCCGGCTGAAAGTAAAGCCACGCAAATATTTCGTGGTCAGCGCGCACCGCGAGGAAAATATCGACAGCGCGACCAACTTCAAGGATTTGCTGGAAACGCTCAACGCCGTTTCCGGTACATACAACCTGCCCGTTATCGTCTCCACCCACCCGCGCACCATGAAAAAACTCGAAAGTCTGCCTTCAGCAAAAAAGCCCAAAGACGTGAGGTTTCTCAAGCCACTGGGATTCCTCGACTACATCAAATTGCAGATGAATGCCTTTTGCGTCCTCTCAGACAGCGGCACCATCACCGAAGAATCGTCGATCCTGAATTTCCCCGCCGTCATCATTCGCCAAGCCCATGAACGGCCGGAGGGCATGGATGAAGGCACTCTCATCATGTGCGGGCTGAAACCGGCCGATGTTATTGAAGCCATCGAAGTGGCGACCCGTCATCATTCCGCGACCGGCAGGCAGTTCCGCCTGGTTCAGGATTACGAGGCAGACAACGTTTCCAAAAAGGTATTGCGCATCATCCTAAGCTACACGGGCTACGTCAACCGCACCGTGTGGCGGAAATGATCCAGCCGGGAGATGCCTACCGCCCTGATCACCGGCGCGACGGGCTTTATCGGCCAAGCCGCGTGCAAGCAATTGCTCGTTGGCGGCTGGCAAGTGAAGGGCACGATTCGCTCCGTCTCACAAAACGTATCCAACCTGCCTTTCGGCGTCACTCCCTGCAGTGTTGACTCACTCGGACCCGGCACCGATTGGCAAGCAGCGTTACATGGAATAGACGTCATCGTGCACTTGGCGGCACGCGTACACATCATGAAGGAAACCGCCGAGGATTCCTTCTTGGAATTTCGCCAGGTGAACACCCACGCCACCGAGCGGCTTGGGCGCATGGCAGCGCAAACGGGAGTGAAGCGCCGGGTTTTCTTGAGTACAATGAAGATCAACGGTGAAGAAAGCGTGGATCATCCTTTCACCGAAGCGGATACCCCGGCGCCTCAGGATGCTTATGCCGTGTCCAAATGGGAAGCGGAGCAGGCGCTCAAACGCGTTGCCGCCGAAACAGGATTGGAAGTGGTGATTCTGCGGCCGCCCTTGGTTTATGGGGCTGGCGTAAAGGGAAATTTTCTGCGTCTGCTGCAAGCCGTCGCAAAGGGTATCCCTCTTCCTCTCGCCTCGGTAAACAACCGCAAGAGCCTCATTTTTCTTGGGAACCTCGTCGATGCCATATTAACCTGCATGACTCATCCGCAAGCGGCGGGAGGAACTTATCTCTTAAGCAAAAGCGAAGATGTTTCCAGCCCTGATTTGATTGTGCGGATCGCGCGCGCATTAGGCCGCCCGGCCCGGTTGTGGCCTTTGCCGCCGGCGCTGCTGCGCATAGGAGCGGGGCTCATCGGCAAATCCAACGAGGCCGTCAGTTTGCTGGACTCGCTGCAAGTGGATACCTCGAAAATCTGCCAGGAGCTCGGCTGGAAGCCTCGTTATCCGGTAACCCGGGGGTTGGAGGAAACCGCACGATGGTTTCTTTCCGATCCCGAGGTGGCCGCCTCATGACTATGGATCATCTTTATTTGACGCCGCTCATCTCGTTCGTTGCGGCGTTTGTGGTGCTGCGGTGGCTGGTCAAGGGCGGCCTGTCGCGAATTGTGCTTGATCGTCCGAACCCGCGTTCCTTGCACAATACGCCGGTGCCGCGCAGCGGGGGCTTGGGATTGATGACTGGCGTCTTCATTGCGTGGATTTTGTTATTGCCGCCATGGCCGCTCTGGCTCGCGCCGGCCCTGTTAATCGCCATATCGCTGCTCGACGATATCCACGGCATCTCCCCGGTCTGGCGGCTGCCGACGCATTTCCTGGCTGCGGCCATCGCCGCAGTATTGTGGTCAGACGCAGGCGGCGTTCTGTTACTGCCGCTGTTCATTCTTGCCACGGCCTGGATGACCAACCTGTATAATTTCATGGATGGCTCGGATGGGCTTGCGGGAGGGATGGCGGTGTTCGGCTTCGGCTTTTACGGGCTGGCTTCCTGGCTTGCCGGCAACGAAGCTTTTGCCTTGATTAATTTTTCGATTGCCGCCGCCGCGCTGGCTTTTTTGTTGTTCAACTTTCATCCTGCGCGGATTTTCATGGGCGATGCAGGTTCGATTCCGCTCGGCTTTCTGGCGGCGGCACTGGGCATCACCGGATATCTGCAAAACAATTGGCCAATATGGTTCCCGCTGCTGATTTTTTCGCCTTTTATTGTTGATGCCAGCGTCACGTTGCTAAAGCGCGCGCTGAAGCGGGAAAAAATCTGGCAGGCGCATCGCGAGCATTATTACCAGCGGCTGGTGCAAATCGGCTGGGGACATCGCAAAACCGCCTGGTTTGAATATGCTCTGATGCTCGCTACCGGTTTGTCCGCCCTGTGGGCTATCGGCAAAGATGAGTTCACTCAAATTATTTTGGTTGCCGGCTGGAGTGCGGCTTACACACTCGGCATGATTATTTTCGACCGGTACTGGAAAAGACATTCCGGCAACTATGTTTCCGCTTAGGTTTAATCTCCGTGCTTCGCTTGCCTTTGGCCACGACCTGGTCGCGGTAGCTCTCGCGTGGTGTCTCGCCTATTGGCTGCGCTTCAACATGGATTTCGAGCATCCTCAACTGCGAAGCATGTGGCAGACACTGCCATGGGTTATGCTGTCGCAGGCGCTCATTTTTTTGTGGTTTGGCCTTTACCGGGGCATCTGGCGCTACGCCAGCCTACCCGATCTGAAACGCATCTTCCTTGCGGTTGCGTCGGCGGCAATGGCCGCTCCGCTTGTGCTCTTGATGTTGCGCATTCCGGCTTTGGTTCCGCGCTCGGTGGTGGTGCTGGATCCGATACTGCTTTTCCTCATCATGTGCGGCAGCCGCATTGCCTACCGGCTATGGAAAGAGCGTCGGCTGTATAGCCTTGCCAACTTGCAAGCCAAGCCGGTAATCGTCCTCGGTGCTGGCGACGCCGCCGCGAGCCTGGTCAAGGATCTCGCCCGCAGCCGCGAATGGCGGGTGGTGGGCTTTCTGGATGACAATCCCAAAAAGCACGGCAGACTTTTGCACGGCGTGAAAGTGCTGGGGCGGATAGACGAGCTCGCGGATCACGCGCAAAAAATGCAAATCCAGCACGCCATCATCGCCATGCCTTCCGTTGCACACGAGATGCGACACCGAGCGATGAGTGTCTGTGTGAATGCCGGAGTGAAAGCCCTGACCGTGCCTTCGTTCGACGATTTACTGAGCGGTAAAGTCACCGTTTCGCAAATCCGCCAGGTGGAGCTTGACGATTTGCTGGGCCGCGATCCGGTGGTGCTGGACAACGCGGGACTTAAGGAGCTGTTTGCCGGCAAAACCATCATGGTCAGCGGCGCGGGCGGCTCGATCGGGTCGGAACTGTGCCGTCAGATCGCCCGGTTCAAGCCGCAACGGTTGGTGCTGTTCGAACTCAACGAATTCGCGCTGTACCGCATTGAGCAGGAGTTTCTAAGCGATTTTCCGGATACCGCGGTTGTCTGCGTCATCGGCGATGTGAAGAGCCGCTCGCGGGTAGACCAGGTGCTGGCGCAATACCTTCCTTCCATCGTGTTCCACGCCGCCGCCTATAAACACGTGCCGCTGATGGAAGCGCAAAACGCCTGGGAGGCGGTGCTTAACAATGCCCTGGGAACTTATGTCTTGTCGCATGCGGCAGCCAATCACCACGCGGAAAAATTTGTGCTGGTTTCTACCGACAAGGCGGTCAATCCCACCAATGTCATGGGCGCAAGCAAGCGGCTCGCGGAAATGATCTGCCAGGCGCTGCAGCCCGATTCGGCGACGCGCTTTGTGATGGTGCGCTTCGGCAATGTGCTGGGCAGCGCCGGCAGCGTGATTCCCAAATTCCGCGAGCAGATCGAGAAAGGCGGGCCGGTGACCGTCACGCATCCGGAAATCATTCGTTACTTCATGTCCATTCCCGAAGCCGCGCAGCTGGTGCTGCAGGCGGGCCTGATGGGAAAGGGCGGCGAAATTTTTGTCATGGACATGGGCGAACCGGTGAAAATCGCCGAGCTCGCCAAAGATTTGATCCGTCTTTCCGGTTTCAGCGAAGACGAAATCAAAATCGTGTTTACCGGCTTGCGCCCGGGAGAAAAACTCTATGAAGAGCTGCTGGCCAACGATGAAAATACCTTGCCGACCCCGCATCCCAAGCTGCGCATTGCCCGCGCGAGACAGATGGATGTGCAATGGCTCGCGGACGCGCTGATTTGGCTCGACCAGGCTCAGCCTTTAAGAGACGAACAGGTAAAAGCGGATTTGCTCAAATGGGTGCCGGAGTATGCCGCCGCACAAAGTGATGCCCGGAATTATCAGCAAAAACTCGCGTAGCCACCATGCCTGCCGCGGTACCGCATCATCTGACGAAAAGGCAAATTTACCGGCACGCGCTTCAATTGCGCAGTCAAGGCAGGTTGTATAACACCCGGAACGCGGCGCTGGACGATGTATTCAAGGGGAGCATAGACCGGTTTTGCGACATCGCTTTCCGCCTGCGCGCGTCGAAAAAAATCCTCGATGTCGGCGCGGGGCATGGCATGTTGCTCTCGCTTCTCCACGAACTGGGGCACGAGTGCTGCGCTCTGGATATTGCCGATAACACGGCCCGGTATCCCGAGGTTTATCGGGAAAAACCAATTCATTTCCAAGTATGCAACGTCGAGGTGGATCCGATTCCATTTGCCGATGGCTATTTTGATGCAGTGGTATGCTGCCAGGTTCTGGAACATTTCACTCATTCGCATCTTAAAGCGATGAAGGAGATGCACAGGGTCTTAAGGCATGGCGGCATTGTCGAAGTGGATGTGCCCAACGCGGTGAGCTTTCGCAACCGCAGCCGTATGCTGCGGGGCAAGAACATCACCTACGATTACGAAAAGCATTATCTCTACGCTCTACCGGTTTCCTACAAAGGCATGTCGTTTTACCCCGACCGCCACAACCGCGAATTCACCAAAAGCGAATTGCGCATTCTGCTGGAAGCCGGCAACTTCAATAATATCGAAATCGTATTTCTTAAATCCAGAAGGCATAGAGAGGGGCTGGAAAAAATCCGCACTGTCGGGACTATGCTCAAAGACGCCATTCCGTCACTGAGAAAGTCGCTCATCGCATTCGCTGAAAAATAAAACCAAATGGAATACCGGATCATCAGCGGCAAGGCCGACACATTGACCAAATGGGTCGCTGTTGCGCTTGGCTTCACCATTCCCGTTTCCACCGCGCTGGACAGCATTCTGGTAGGCCTGCTGGTCGCCCTTTGGATATTGGCTGCCGACTATAAAGAGAAATGGCGGCAAATTAAAAACAATCCGCTGGCGCTACTGTCACTTGGTCTGTTTGGGCTGCTGGCCTTAGGGCTGTTTTACGGCGAGAGTGATCCGTGGGATGACCTGCGTTACCTCAGCAAGTATAAAGAACTGCTGCTCATCGCACTGCTGATACCCTGCTTTCAGGACGAACGGATACGGCGCCGTGGATTGCGGGCATTTGCCCTGGCATTGATCCTGACTCTGCTGTTTTCTTACGCGATTGGCATGGGTCTGCTGCCCGAATATTTTTTTATGTCAGTCAAAACGTCCGGCCTACCCCACCCTTTAAATCCGGTCACTTTTAAGCTCTCCATCACTCATAATATCCTGATGGCGATCGCCGCGTTTCTATTCGCACAAATGGCCCGTCATGCATCCGGAACCGGCATCCGTATTCTCTGGAGTATTTTCTCCATGCTGGCGGTATTTAACGTTCTGTTCATGGTCCAGGGACGCACCGGCTATCTAATTCTAGCGCTATTGGTGGTGTATTTCTTCTTCGACATGTGGAAATGGAAAGGACTGGCTCTGGCTGCAATGCTGGGTACCCTGCTTTTTACCGGAGCCTATTTGGGTTCGGATACTTTCCACTCGCGAATCACAAAAGCGGCGAGCGAGTTATCCCAATGGCACCCCGATCAATTAGCGAGTGTTGGTAACTCGGTCGGTTTGCGCATGGAATGGTACAGAAACAGCCTCGAGATCATCGGCGATCACCCTGTCTTCGGTGTTGGCACCGGCGGATTTTCCAAGGCGTATGCTGAAAAAATAAAAGGCACTGGCATGCTTCCGACTACCAATCCCCACAATCAGTATCTTCTCATCGCCACCGATTTGGGTCTGCTTGGTTTGGGGTTTTTACTCTATTTATTCTACCGCCAGTGGCGTTTGGCTGCCGCGCTGCCCACCTCATTGGAGCGCAGTCTCGCGCATGCTTTGCTTCTTGCAATAATGTTCGGCTGCCTTTTCAACTCTTTGCTCCTAGACCACACCGAAGGCCTGCTTTATGGGTGGATAAGCGGGCTGCTCTACGCTGGATTGAAATCGAATTCGCAAAAGAGCGGCACCCCAACATGAGCCTTTCAGTCATCATCATCACCAAAAACGAAGAGCAAAATATGCGTGGCTGCCTGGAAGCGGTGTCGTGGGCGGATGAAATCATCGTGGTGGACTCCGGCAGCACCGACAACACGGTTGCTATTTGCAAAGAACTGGGGGCAAAAGTCCTGGTCATGGACTGGCCGGGTTTTGGACTGCAGAAAAACCGCGCGCTGGCTCTGGCAACCGGCGACTGGGTGCTGTCGTTTGATGCCGATGAGCGTGTATCGGCAGAATTGCGGCAAGAAATCCAATCGGCCATCACTACCCCGGGCGAACACGTGGCATTCCGCATGGCGCGTTCCTCCAGTTACTGCGGCCGAGTCATGCGCCACTCCGGCTGGTGGCCGGATTACATCACCCGCCTGTTCAAGCGCGGCCATGCCCGCTTCAGCGATGATCTGGTGCATGAACGGCTCATCGTCAACGGCAAAACCGGCACACTCAAGCAACCTTTGCTGCACGAGGCGTTCCGCGATCTGGAACAGGTGTTGCAAAAACTCAACGACTATTCCACGACCGGCGCCATGATGCTTCTCAGGCAGCAACGCAAAGCCTCGCTGGGGATAGCCGTTCTTCACGGCTTGTGGACTTTCGTGCGCACCTATTTGCTGCGCGCCGGCTTTCTCGACGGCAGGGAAGGCTTCTTGCTCGCCGTTTCCAATGCCGAAGGCGCGTATTACCGCTATCTCAAGGCGATGCTACTTCAAGAAAAAAACGCTGGAACAAAAAAATGAAACCGCCGATGGACGCAGATACACGCAGATGCAAGATTAGATGAAGTAACTGGGGTAATCATACGGTGCGTCTATGCGGTCAGCAATAAACTTGGTTGCGGTTTCGTTGAGAAAGTGTATGAAAACGCTTTGGCCATCGAGCTCCGCCGGGCTGAGCTTAGCGTTGAGCAGCAGTACGGGATCAAAGTCCGGTATGATCAGGTTGTGGTTGGGGACTTTGTTGCTGATCTATTGGTTGAGGAAGGTGTCATCGTGGAACTCAAGGCAGTTAAAGCACTGGATGAAATCCACTCTGCGCAGTGTCTGAATTACCTCAAAGCGACTGGCTTAACAGTTTGTTTGTTGGTCAACTTCGGAAAACCAAGGGCAGATATCAAACGTATTGTTCTTGATTTCTAATCTGCGTGTATCGGCGTTCATCTGCGGTTAATTAAAATGCATATTGCCGTCATCGCCACCACCTACAATCGCCCGGACGCGCTAGCGGCAATGCTGGAAGGTTATCTGGGCCAACACGACCGTGATTTCGAATTGATTGTTGCCGACGACGGTTCGACTGAAGACACTGCGCAAACGGTCCGCGCCTTTCAATCCAGGGCGAGCATGCCGATTCACCGCGTATGGCAGGAAGACCAGGGCTTTCGCGCCGCCGCCATCCGCAATCGGGCCCTTGCCGGCACTGCAGCCGAATACATCATTTTCACCGACGGCGATTGCATTCCTGTGCCACGCTTTGTGGCGCGACACCGTGAACTGGCCGAGCCGGGATGGTTTGTCGCGGGCAACCGCGTTTTGCTAAGTGAGGAACTCACCCGCGCTGTTTTGCAAAATAAACTGCCGGTGCAGGGTTGGAGCATGCGTGAATGGCTGCGCGCATGGCAGCAAGGCGAAATCAACCGCTTTCTGCCTTTGCTTTCCCTGCCGCACTTTGCCCCGCTGCGCGAGCTCACCGCCAACCGCTGGCAAGGCGTAAAAACCTGCAACCTTGCCGCTTGGCGCAAAGACCTGCTGATGGTAAACGGCCTGGATGAAACTTATTCGGGCTGGGGCCTGGAAGATTCAGACCTGGTGATTCGCCTGCTGCACGCCGGCATCAAACATAAAAGCGCACGCTTTGCCGCGCCGGTGCTGCATTTGTGGCATAGCGAGAATGACCGCGGCAAACTCCCCGAAAACCAGAAACGCCTCGATGAAGTGTTGCGTTCCAAGCGCGTGCGCGCCGTTCTTGGAGTAGAGCAGTATTTATGACTGCACCACGCCGCGTGCTGGTCGTCATCACCCGCCGCATCGGCGACGTGCTGCTTGCCACCCCGCTGATCCGCTCGCTCAAACGAGCCTGGCCGCAGGCGCAAATCGATGTGTTGGTTTTTGCGGGCACGGAAGAGGTGATATCTGCTAACCCCGACATTCAAAGCGTCATCACGATTGCCGAGCGACCAGATTTGTGGACTCATCTCAAACTCGTAGCCCATTTGTTGCGCCGCTATGATCTCGCCTTCTCTTGCCTTCCGGGAGATCGGCCTACGCTCTATGCTTGGCTAGCCGGGAAAAAACGCGTGGGCCTGCTCGAGGCCGATGCAAAAAACCGCTGGAAGCAGCGGCTGCTCAATCAATGGACGTCATTCGACAATCTCAACACGCATACGGTCTTGATGCACCTCAAGCTCGCCGAGCTCCTTAATATTTCCAAACATTACGAAGTGCTCGTGTCGTGGAGCGATACTACTGCGGCATACATCGACGCGCTTTTTTTATCCAGCCAGGCGCCCAATCAACGTTTAGCCGTTTTACATCTGTACCCGAAATTCAACTACAAGATGTGGCACGCACAGGGCTGGAGCGAGCTCTCGCGCTGGCTGGCGAAGCAGGGCCTGCGCATAGTGCTCACCGGAAGCGCTGCTCCCGAAGAGCTGGATTATATAGAAAAGATTCTGCCGCTGTTGCCTCAAGACACGCTTAATCTGGCAGGCCGATTAAACCTGGAACAGTCGTCCTGTTTGCTGAGTCGCGCGGCGATTTATGTCGGTCCCGATACTGTTGTCACCCACATCGCCGCCGCGCTGAGCGTGCCTACGGTCGCGCTCTACGGTCCTACCAATCCGGTGAAATGGGGGCCCTGGCCCAAAGGCCACAATAAGGATAGCAACCCCTGGAAACGACTGGGTAGTCAGCGTGTGGGCAACGTGATGCTGGTGCAGGGAACAGAGCCTTGCGTGCCCTGCCTGCTGGAAGGCTGCGACAGACACATCGCCAGCTTCAGCGATTGTCTGCAGGAATTGAAAACGGACAAAGTCATCGCCGCTGCGGAATCGCTGCTCAAGCAATACGCTGCGGCTGTCGCCTGACTCCATGCCCGCCGCGCGTTATATCCAAACCTGTCCCGTCGGCTGTGCAACATCGCTCGAAGTAAGCGGCATTGTGCTGGCCGAAGGGCCTCTGCTGCGTTGCCCTGAATGCGGGCAATTGATAAGCCAGTGCAGCGAGGTAAGATACTGGCAATCGATGCAGGAATTCGATGACCCGCGCGGCACTTTGCCCAGCGTCGATTCGGATAAGAGGCGTTCACAACAAAACGCCAAATGGCTGACAAAAATTTCGCGGCGGCTGCAAAAACCGGCGGCGGAAATCCACCTGCTTGATGTGGGCTGCTCGAGCGGCGCTTTTCTATCAATAGCAAGGCAGCTCGATTTTCGCGCCGAAGGCGTCGAGCCTGCGCCCAAGGCGGCGCAAAGCGCGCTCCAATCCGGCCTCAAGGTTCACACCGGCACATTGGAGGAAGCGGGTTTTCCCGCGGACCATTTCGATGCCATTACATTATTTGAAGTCATTGAACATATCAAGGAGCCGCTACCCCTGCTCAAAGAATGCCGCCGCATTATCCGGCCGAACGGCGTTCTCATGATAGGCACCGGCAACAACGCGAGCTGGACTGCGGCGTTCATGAAATCGCGCTGGCAGTATTTTCAGATAGATCACCACGGCGGGCATGTGAGCTTTTTCAATCCGCTCTCGCTGCGCCTGCTCGCCGAGCGCTGCGGCTTCACGCTGTGCCGTCTTGAGACACGCAACGTGCGTTTTTACGAGAAGGGCGACGTGCCGGCACTCCCTTACCGCTTGGCGAAAATCGCGGCGGAAATGCTGAATATCCCCGCCCGGTTGCTCGGCACCGGACACGACTTGCTCGCCCTCCTGCGTCCGCGCTGAAAGACTATTGCGCGTTCCGCGCCGGCGCAAACTGTATTTGATAGAGCCTGGCATAAACACCGCTTCTTGCCAAAAGCCCCTGATGCGTGCCGATTTCGGCGATGCCGCCGTTGGCGAGCACCACGATGCGGTCGGCATGCTCGATGGTGGAAAGACGGTGGGCAATCACGACAGTGGTGCGGCCCTGCATCAGCGCTTCCAGCGCCGCCTGCACATGCCGCTCAGATTCCGTATCCAAGGCGGAGGTCGCTTCATCGAGTATCAAAACCGGCGCGTTTTTCAGCATGGCGCGGGCTATCGCCAAACGCTGGCGCTGGCCGCCAGAGAGCTTGACGCCGTTTTCGCCCACCAGCGTGTTGAGCCCCTGGGGCAGCTCACGGATGAATTCCATGGCATGTGCCGCTTCCCCCGCCGCGATGATTTTTGCTTCAGAGACTTTGCTCATTGCACCGTAGGCGATATTTGCCGCAACCGTGTCGTTGAACAGCACCACATCCTGGCTCACCAGCGCGATGTTGGCGCGCAGGCTGGCAAGTTTGAGCTCTTCCAAATCATGGCCATCGAGCAGAATCCTGCCGCGGGTAGGGTGATAAAAGCGCGGCACCAGATTGGCCAGCGTGGTCTTGCCGCTGCCAGAGGCGCCCACCAGGGCGACGGTTTCGCCCGGATGAATCGTCAGATTGATGTCCCTGAGCGCAAGACGTGACGGGTCGCCGTAAGAAAAACTCAAGCCTTCAAAGCGGATCTCACCTTTAGCGCGTTGCAGCTCGACCTGGCCCTGGTCTTTTTCCGCTTGCTGATCCAGCAACTCGAAAACCGACTCGGCAGCGGCAAGACCGCGCTGCAGATACTCATTCACGCCGGTCAAACGCTTCAGCGGCGCGGTGAGCATCAACAGGGCGGCAATGAAGGACACGAAACTGCCCACCGTCGTTTTGTCGGTTGCAGATTGCGCGGTCACCAGATAAATGATGCTCGCTATCGCTACCGCGGCGAGCAATTGCACGATGGGCACATTGGCGGCGGCGGCGGAAACCTGTTTCATGGTGTAGCGGCGCACCCAGTTGTTGGTCTCGTGGAAGCGCTTCGCTTCGTAGTCCTGTCCGCCGAAAATCTTCACGACTTTCTGACCCTCGATTGCCTCCTCGACCACTTGGTTGAGCTCACCCATGGCGCGCTGCGTCTCGCGGCTCATTTTCCTGAGCCGCAGACTCACCACCTGCACGATGTAGACGATGGGCGGTGCGATGACCAGCCCGATCAGCGTGAGTTTCCAGTTCAGATAAAACATCCAGCCGAGCAGGCCGATGATGGTGAGGCTGTCTTTGACCGCCACCGTGACCACACTGGTCGCGGCGGTGGTCACCTGAATCACATCAAAAGTCAGCTTGGAAATCAGGGTTCCGGTAGGATGATCGGCATAATAAGGGTTTGGCAGGTGCAGGAGCTTCCTGAACATTTCATTTCGCAAATCCATCACTACTTTATTGCCCACCCAATTGCTAGTATAACTACCCGCAAAAGTGGCGACGCCGCGCACCAGGAACAGCAGAATAATCAGCGCCGGAACGAGCCTGATGAGAACCGGGTCGCGTTCCACAAAAGTGCCGTCGAGCAGAGGTTTCATCAGCGCCGGCAGCGCCGCCTCGGTCACCGCCACCACAATCAGCGTGAGGACGGAGACCGCGAATGCCTGCCAGTACGGCGCGACATAATGCAACAAGCGCAGATAGAGCTGGCTACTCGTCAAGTTGGTCATGGCGCGAACAATAACAGAGTTTCGCGCAAAATAAAAAGCGACGTGCCCCTCTTGGGGCGCGCCGCTCCGCCCCTTCCGAAACACCGAACAAGCTTATACGGACTTCATGGTTGATTACTCTTCACGGACGGCTCGTATTTCAGAGCAAAAAATACGTTACTGCCCGGCGTATTGAAATTCTGTACGAGTTCGTAATTCCGGTTGAACACGTTGTTCCAGCGTGCGTTGACTGACCAATCGCGGGCAAAAGCATAACTCGCGGTAAGATTGTAAAGGGCGTATCCGTGCAAGCGTGTGGTGGGGTCTTCGTTAACTGAATCGAAGCGCGCGCCGCTCGTCACAAGCTCCGCGCCAAATTTCCACGGGCCCAGTGTTCTGTTAACAGCAAAACTTCCGTGTTGCCTCGCCCGACGCTGCAAAAGCTGGCCGGTTAACGAGTTAACCGGGTTCTGCACAGTGAACTGCGCATTCGTCCGGAATCCGGCGAAACTTCCTTGATATGAAAGCTCGGCACCCTTAATATGCGCCTGGTTGATGTTTTGCGGCATGCCCGTGAACGTGACCGGATCAAACACGAAGACGATGAGATCGGTGATGCGGTTGTCGAAGTAAGTAAGGCTGAGGCGATGATTGCCCACCTGCAAATTGACCCCCGTTTCATAGCTGCGAGAGCGTTCGGGCTGCAGGTTCGGGTTGCTGAACCCCGGAAAATAAAGATCGTTAAGCGTCGGCGCCTTGAAGGCAGTGCCGACCCCGGCTCTTAGTCTCAAATTGGAGTTGACGCGGTAGCCGTAGCCCAGCGAACCGGTGGTCTTGTTGCCAAACTGGCTGTTATCGTCATTACGGACGTTAAGTTGCACGCCCTGCTGTCCAAGCTCGCCGACATAGCCGGCAAAAAACGAGCGCACGTCGCGGCTTGTACGTGTATAGGTAGTGGTGCTCGCGACTTCCTGATCCAGATATTCGAAACCGGCGATCACCGATCCGCTGGCAAGCTTGAAATCGTTCTGCCAGGTAAATTGCGGCTGACTGGTGCGGAAAAACCCTGGAAACGCGCCGCTGATAACCTGATTGTCGCGCCCCAAGCCAAAACGCAGCAGACTTTGCCATGCCGAGGACAACTGGTTGCGGCTGTACAAGGAAAACGTGCTCAACGTCTGGCGATTGATGTCGTCGGTAAGCGGGCCCGAATCAAAGCGCGTGTTGCCGTAACTTTGAAACGCCGTAATGCCGGCTTCGGCGGCGGCGCCGAAATGCTGTGCGAGCTTCAGCGAATAATTGGTGTTGTGGTAGTCATCCCGGTCGGGGTTATGGACCAGAAAGGCCGGTGGGGTGCCGGGCGCGTCAATGGATGGCTTGGTCGCGTCAAAACCCCCGCTGATCAAATAGCCCGCATTAAAGCTGAAATCGGTGTCATGAAACCGTTCGTTGACCCCGGCGCTCGCCGTTCGGGTATCAAAAGTCCCGTAGCCGATGGAGGCGCTGACGCCCGGAGCGTATCGGCCGCTTTTGGTGAAGATCTGCACCACGCCGCCTATGGCCTCCGATCCATAGAGGCTGCTCAAAGGGCCGGGTACGATTTCGATGCGCTCAATCTGGTTGAGTGGGATGTTCTCGAATGCGGTGGTGCCGGTTGTGGCCGAGTCCACCCGCAATCCGTCGATCAACACCAGAGTGTGATCGCTGTTGGCACCACGGATGAACACGCTGCTGGGCTGTCCGAATCCGCCGTTGCTGGCGATTTCCACGCCCGCACGCGATTGCAGCACTTCAACCAATGTCTGCTGTCCGCTTTCAGCGATCTCATCAGCGGTGATCACGGTCACCGGCTGCAGCGACTGTGAGGCTTTCTGTGAAACGCGCGTACCAGTCACCACGACGTCTTCAGTAGCAATCGAAAGATTATCATCCGCATGAGCGGTACTCACCAAAATCAGAACCAACAAACCGAGTTTGTTAAGATTTCTCACGTGTACTCCCCGAAAAATGATGCATGCCCGCCGCATGCGCATTCAACAACAAGGAAATACAGGGGAGCAAAAAAAGGTATCAGGACGGGACCGGACACCGCCTCCCGCGGCATTTCCAAACGGCGTTTTCAGGCCGGTATCCGGGCTCGCAAGACTAGGCGTATCGCCTTCCCATGAGTCGCCTCACAGTGGCTTTGTGATACGCCTGCGCTTACTTACCGTTGCGGGGGCAGCACAGGCTTTGCGCGAGATGCGCGCACCTGTTTCCCGTTTAACCCAAGCTGAAGAATTCAGCCCGGGCACCTGCAAACGAAGTGCAATCAAGCCATGCAAACATCAACTGCTCACATAGCTTTTTATATTTTACATTGCCAAACCCAGACAGGGTAAGAGTAAATACTTACATACGCAAACCTCTATGCCCCTATTGGTTTACTAAATCTGTCGTAAGCGGTGATTCCTTAGAGCTGGATGGTAGATATTAAAGTACATTCAAAAAATACTGTTAGCAGTTGACTCTTCAGGATTTTTCAACCTATAGTGTATTTATGGAAGTGGAATTGAAAGCCTTGGAAGAAAAAATCCAGCAGGTCGCGCAGGTGTGTCAGCATTTGCGCGCCGACAACCTACACCTGCGTCAGCAGCTTGACACTTCCGTAAATGAAAACAAGCAGCTATCCGAAAAAATCGATAGCGCAAAAAAACGCCTGGAAGCCCTGCTGCGGCAGATCCCCGAGAACGAGAAATGAGCGCCGACAGCAAAGGCGTGGACATCAGCATAATGGGCCGCAAGTTCCGTGTGGCCTGTGCCGAGAATGAACAGAAAGAACTGCTCGAAGCAGTCGCCTATCTCGACCGGAAAATGCGTGAAATCCGCGACCAAGGCAAGGTCGTGGGACTGGAGCGCATCGCCATCATGGCCGCGCTCAACGTCACCTACGAACTCCTTACGCTGCGCCTCGCCGACGGTTTTGACATCGCAGAGTTTAAGCGTAGAATGACCCACATGCAGGCCGCGCTGGATCAAGCGTTGACCGAGCAAGAAAAATTGTTTTAGCGCATACGCAGCCTGCGCCCGGTTGTCCCCTGCAGTGTTTGTCCGGGCTATATTTTTTGAACCAATTATTCTATTTGGTTGCTGGCCTGATGAGCGCTGTTGTGCGCGTCCGACGCGGAAGCGCCTGATGTGCTCGGTAAGCGACCACCCTTGAACCTAAGGTTCAAGATTGATGCCTTGACGGCATTTGCGGGGGACTTTAATTCATGCGGCAATCAGCCAGCGGCTCTGCCGCATTTTTTATGTGCTAAGGAACCTCTGATTAAGTCCTACGCGGATTGCGTTGCTAGCAAAATGCGGAGGGATGCAAGGCGCGCGACGAAGGTCGTAGCTGAGACTACGACACCGAGGAGGGCCCGCGCAGCGTCGCACCTGCAAAGCTGTGCAGTGAAGCGGGCCAGCGCTCGCCTTCGCGGTCGCACGTACCCGAGGCTCCACGCTCCGGCGAGCACGACGCAGACACCGTATTTTGCCGCAACCCGGAGGGACGGGGCAATCCGGCCGCATGGCTTTGTTGTTCGTCGCTGGTTTGGCCTCTACCAAACGGCGCTCCTCACGCCTCGCCCTGCACCCGGATTAAACGCCGTCGCAATCGTGTAGGACTTAATCAGAGATTCCCCACCATGCGCTACTGGCTGATGAAATCCGAGCCTTCCGAATTCAGCATTGACAATCTCGCGGCTGCTCCCGGCAAAACCACGCCCTGGTTCGGGGTGCGCAACTACCAGTCGCGCAATTTCATGCGCGATCAAATGCGGTTGGGCGACCTAGCCTTTTTCTACCATTCGAGCTGCGAAGAGCCGGGGATTGCCGGCATCGTCGAAGTTTGCAAGCTTGCGTATCCGGACGCCACCCAATACGACCGCAAGAGCTGCTATCACGACCCCAAGGCCACGCCGCAGAACCCGCGCTGGTTCAATGTGAACGTAAAGCTCGTCAACAAAACCCGGTTCATCAGCATCAAGGAGCTCCGCAGCCACCCGGGGCTCAAGGCCATGCGCATATTGCAAAAAGGCAACCGCCTCTCGATTACGCCGGTGGACCCCCGCGAGTGGAAATTCATCACCCGGGGTCTGCTGAAGTGAGCACGGCGACCAACATTTTGCGCAGCTGGAGGCGCTGACGATGGAATGGGTGGCGGCTTATCTTGCGGTGGGTGCTCTTGCGGGTTTTCTCGCCGGGCTGCTGGGCGTTGGCGGTGGGCTTATCATTGTTCCCTCACTTACCGTTCTCTTTAGCTCGCAGCAATTTCCGCAAACTCATCTGCTGCATCTTGCGCTTGGCACGTCGCTGGCGAGCATCATGTTCACCTCGGTTTCCAGCCTGCGCGCACACCACGCGCACGGCGCGGTGAACTGGCGTTTCGTGCGCCACATTACACCGGGTATCGCCGTTGGCACGCTCCTTGGCGCGGGGCTCGCTGCGCAGCTTTCCAGTTCGACCCTGGCGTTGTTTTTTGCGATGTTCGTCTATTACGCTGCCACTCAGATTCTGCTCGACATTAAACCCAAGCCCTCGCGGCAGTTGCCTGGGAAAGTCGGCACGTTCATTGTGGGAAGCATCATCGGCATTATTTTCAGCTTGGTGGCAGGCGGCGGCGCGATAATGACTGTGCCATTCATGCTTTACTGCAATATAAAAACTCATGATGCCATCGGCACCTCGGCGGCAATCGGTTTCCCCATTGCCGTCTTCGGCACTGCGGGCTACATTTTCACTGGATTGACCCAGGAGAACCTGCCCCCGCTGAGTCTGGGCTTTGTTTACCTGCCCGCGCTGCTGTGGCTTGCGGTGGCGAGCGTTTTCACTGCGCCGCTGGGGGCCAAGCTCGCGCATCGTTTACCGGTGGACAAGCTTAAAAAAATCATGGCCGTTTTGCTTTACCTCATCGCAACCAAAATGCTGGTGGGGCTGCTTTAGGTTTTCTTGGCCGCCGCTTTCGACAGGCGATCACGTACTGCCGCCCATTCTTCGCCTAGCGGCGGTTCTTCAACCACGATCACATCACAGCCCGATTGGTCAAGCAGACGCAAATTGGCGTAAAGTTCCCGCGCGTAGTCCGCGGCTTCCATGGGCGCCGCATTCCAAACCGTCTGTAAACCGCCGTCAGGCGTCGATTGATATGCGAGCACCGCCACGCGCTGGTTCTGGTGGGACAGGCTGCGTATGCATTCCGGTAAATTGCGCGTAACGATCAGCGGTGTTTGCGGCGCGTAATGCAAAGCCAGCATTCCCGGCGCGCGCGTGCCGCCGGCCTCGGGCTTGCACAGCGTTGTCCCCAGAATCGCTTCAATTTCCGCCGTGGTAATTTTCCCCGGCCGCAGCAACACCGGATGCTCGCTCGAGACATCGAGGATGGTGGATTCAATGCCCACGGCGCAGGACCCGCCGTCCAGAATCCTGTCTATCCGATCGCCCAGCTCGGCACGCACATGCTCCGCCGTAGTGGGGCTCAAGCGGCCGAAGCGGTTGGCCGAGGGCGCGGCAATGCCGCCGCCGAATGTTTGCAGCAAAGCTTGCGCCACCGGATGAGCGGGAACGCGCAAACCCACCGTGTCCTGCCCCCCCGTCACGGCATCAGGGACGCGCGGCGCGCGGCGCAAAATCAAGGTAAGCGGCCCGGGCCAAAAACGCCGGGCGAGCTCGCGAGCCGCACCAGGAATTTCTCTGGCCCAGCGCTCGAGGTGAGAACTATCGGCAAGATGCACGATGACCGGATGATCCTGCGGCCGGCCCTTGGCGATGAAGATTTTTTTTACCGCCTCGGGATTGGAAGCGTCCGCTCCAAGACCATAAACCGTTTCGGTGGGGAAGGCGACGAGGCCGCCCGCGCGTAGAATGGCTACGGCTTTTTCAATCTCATTGTTGGGCATTTGATTTAACCGCGGAGAGAAACTTTAATTCACAGGATTAACAGGATTTTTCAAGATTTACAGGATTCAATCTTGTTAATCCCGCGAAATCCTGTAAATCCTGTCCATTTGGTTTCGCTTTTCTCTGCGCCTCGGCACCTCTGCGGTCGAATAGATTTAATTGCCGGCCAGCAAGCGCAGCGCTTCGTGGTATTTTTCCGCGGTCTTGGCAAGCACGTCGGCAGGCAAAGCCGGGGCGGGGGGCTTTTTGTTCCAGCGCTGCGCCTCCAGCCAGTCGCGCACATATTGCTTGTCAAAGCTTGGCGGGCTCATTCCTGTCCGGTAGTGGCTTGCCGGCCAGAAGCGCGAGGAGTCGGGCGTGAGCACTTCGTCTATCAGATACAACTTCCCTTGCTTGTCGGTGCCGAACTCGAACTTGGTATCGGCGATGATGATGCCTTTTTTCGCCGCATATTCGGCGGCTTCCGAATAAAGCTCAATTGAAGCATCGCGTACTCTCGCCGCCATGTCCTTTCCCAAAAGCTTCTCTGCTTCAGCAAAAGAGATGTTTTCGTCATGGCTGCCGGCAGGCGCCTTGGTGGAAGGCGTAAAAATCGGCTGCGCCAGTTTTTGCGCTTCCTTGAGGCCAACAGGCAAAGCAATGCCGCAGACGGTCCTGCTCTTCTGATATTCCTTCCAGCCGGAGCCGACGATATAGCCGCGCACTATGGCTTCGATCGGCAAGGGCTTCAAGCGCCGCACCACCAATGCGCGACCCGCCACCTGTTCACGCTCGCGTGCTTCTTTCACCACTGCTTCAGGCGCAACGCCGGTGAGATGGTTGGGTATGACATGACCAAGTTTTTGAAACCAGAAATTGGAAAGCGCGGTCAACACCTTGCCTTTGCCGGGCACCGGCGTGGGCAAAACCACATCGAAGGCAGAGAGGCGATCGGTCTGCACGATCAGCAGTTTGTCCTCATCCACGGCGTAAATATCGCGCACCTTACCGCGGTGGAGAAAAGGGATGCTGCCAAGATCGGACTGGAATAGAAGATTATCCGTACGGTTCATTTATTCTTTAGGGGTTGCTTCAATCAAACTAGGGTAAGCGGGCAGTCTTGATGGCCTTAGCCTGTTTCTTGCGGAAATCCCGGAGCTGTTTGGCGAGCTTCGCATCTTCGACGGCGAGCATCGCCACCGCAAACAACCCGGCGTTTGCCGCGCCCGCTTCACCTATGGAGAAAGTCGCAACCGGTACGCCCTTGGGCATCTGCACGATGGAGAGCAGCGAATCGAGGCCTTGCAGATGTTTGGACGGCATCGGCACACCCAGCACCGGGAGTGTAGTCTTGGCGGCAATTACGCCCGCAAGATGCGCCGCGCCGCCTGCGCCGGCGATGAAGCACTTGACGCCCGCTTTATCCGCGCTTTTGACGTATTCATCCAGCAGACCGGGGGAGCGGTGCGCGGAAATCACGCGCGCTTCGTAGGAAACACCGAAATCTTCGAGCTGTTTTGCCGCGTGCTGCATCACCTCCCAGTCGCTGCGGCTTCCCATCAGCACGCTCACCAGCGTTTTTTTGGTCATTATTTCCCCGTGTCGTGGCTGCTCTGCAAACTGTGAATTTTACGCTATCGGGCCGGGCCCCAACTCATTTTGCCGCACCCGGCTTCGCGCCGGCTTTTTCGTCGGACACGCCTTCCTTGAACACCCGGCTCGCGAGAATATCTCCGGCTTCAATCGTCACCAGGTCTTTCTTCGTGAGCTTGCCCTGATTGCGCGCGAACAGGCGGTTCGCCTGACGCAGCCGCGCGCGATCCAGCGCATTGCGCACGCTGCGCGCGTTGGCGAAATGCGGCATCTGCCTGCGTTTGACGATGTAATCCTGGAATGCCTTATCGGCGTCCGCGCTGAAGCGGTATTGACTCGCTTCCAGCATCAACTTGGCAATCGCCAGCAGTTCTTCCGCCGTGTAATCGGGAAAATCGAGATGGTGGGCGATGCGCGAGGACAAGCCGGGGTTGCTCTGGAAAAATTTATCCATGCGGTCCTTGTAGCCGGCGAGGATCACCACCAGGTCGTCACGCTGGTTTTCCATCACCTGCAGCAGGATTTCTATCGTCTCCTGTCCGTAATCGCGCTCGTTATCCACGCGGTAGAGGTAATACGCCTCGTCGATGAACAGTACCCCGCCCATCGCTTTTTTCAGGACTTCCTTGGTCTTGGGCGCGGTATGGCCGATGTACTGGCCGACCAAATCGTCGCGCGTTACCGCCACCAGATGGCCTTTGCGCACGTAACCCAAGCGGTGCAGGATTTCTGCCATGCGCAGTGCCACGGTGGTCTTCCCCGTGCCCGGATTGCCGGTGAAGCTCATGTGTAAGCTTGGCGCGCCGGAAGTTAAACCCAGCTCCTTGCGCAGCCGGTCCACCAGCAACAGCGCCGCGATTTCGCGGATGCGGGTCTTGACGGGCTTTAAGCCAATCAGCTCGCGGTCGAGCTGGTCGAGCACTTCCTTGACCTGCGAATCGCGAAACGCTGCTTCGAGGTCTACCGTCTTGTCATCCGGCAGATTCTGCGGGATGCCGGGGTCCGCACTCATCAGTCTTTGTAGCGCTCGCCCTTGGGTTGGTTAGTCGCGTAGCTGCGAATAGTATAGTTAATGCGGCGCCCCGGCCCTTCCTGCCGCTCCAGTTGGAATCCCGGCTCGTTCTTGGGCCGGTTGACGATGAAAGAGAGCCGCACCGTCTCCCAGCCGCGCGTCGAGTCAAATGCATTCACGCGGATGTAATGATTGGGATAAGCTTTGCGGCCCTGGTTGATCTCGTACATGATGCCCGCCGCGTCCTTCAGGTCGAACATCGGCAAGCCCCACATTTCCCAATAGGTGTTGCGCGGGTGAGGATCATCGGTGAATTCCACGCTCACCGCCCAGTTGTTTTTCAGGCAGTATTCGACTTGCGCGCGGATTTCCTCGTCGGAAAAATCCGGCAGGAAGGAAAAAGTGCCTTGAGTGATTCTCATGTTCGGTCTCCTTAAGCGCTCACGCTGGGGGTGGGCACGAAGTCGGGGGTGTCGGTGGAGGCATAATCGAAGGTGATGTCCTTCCACACTTCGAGCGCGGACTTGAGTGGGGCGCAAGATTTCGCCGCCTTTTCCAGAATCCGCGGCCCTTCGTTCCAGATGTCCTTGCCTTCGTTTCTGGCCTGGATTATCGCTTCCAGTGCCACGCGGTTGGCAGTCGCGCCGGCCTGGATGCCCATCGGATGGCCGATGGTGCCGCCGCCGAATTGCAGTACGCAGTCTTCACCCAGGTAGTGAATCAACTGGTGCATCTGCCCGGCGTGGATACCGCCGGAAGCGACCGGCATGACTTTGCGCAAGCCCGCCCAGTCCTGCTCAAAGAAAATCCCGCGCTGCAAATCCACTTCGTTCTTCGGCTCGCGCAGGATGTTGTAGTAGCCCTGCACCATGTTGGGGTCGCCCTCGAGTTTGCCCACCACCGTGCCGGCGTGAATGTGGTCCACTCCCGCCAGGCGCATCCATTTGGAAATCACGCGGAAAGACACGCCGTGGTTCTTCTGGCGCGTGTAAGTGCTGTGACCGGCGCGATGCAGGTGCAGAATCATGTCGTTTCTGCGCGCCCATTTGGAAATCGACTGGATCGCGGTGTAGCCGATGATGAGGTCGATCATCACGATGACCGAGCCCAGTTCCTTGGCGAATTCGGCGCGCTCATACATGTTCTCCATGGTCGCGGCGGTGATATTGAGGTAATGGCCCTTGACTTCGCCGGTTTCGGCGCAAGCCCGGTTTACCGCTTCCATGCAGTAGAGAAAGCGGTCGCGCCAGTGCATAAACGGCTGCGAATTGATGTTCTCGTCGTCTTTCACGAAATCGAGGCCGCCCTTCAGCGCCTCATACACCACGCGGCCATAGTTCTTGCCGGAGAGCCCTAGTTTCGGTTTGGTCGTCGCGCCGAGCAGCGGCCGGCCGAATTTGTCGAGGCGCTCGCGCTCGACCACGATGCCGGTCGGCGGCCCGTCAAACGTTTTCACAAAAGCCACTGGCAGGCGCATGTCCTCGAGGCGCAGCGCCTTAATCGCCTTGAAGCCGAACACGTTGCCGATGATGGAAGCGGTGAGATTGGCAATCGAGCCCGGCTCGAACAAATCCAGCTCATAGGCGATGTATGCGAAATACTGTCCGGGGTTGTTGGGTACTGGATCCACGCGATAGGCCTTGGCGCGGTACATTTCGCAAGCGGTGAGTCGGTCGGTCCACACCACCGTCCAGGTGGCGGTGGAGGATTCGCCCGCCACCGCCGCGGCCGCCTCTTCCGGGTCCACGCCTTCTTGCGGCGTGATGCGGAACAAGGTTATGACGTCTGTGTCCTTGGGAACGTAGCCGGCGTCCCAATATCCCATTTTCTTATAGGGAATAACGCCCGATTTATAGCGTTCCTTGCCCTTGGGTGCTTTGTCCGGCCCGCCCATGCTGATCTCCTTCATCAACTAGATTCAAACACGCTGTAATGGTACTCCAATTAATCATAAATGATATTCACATGTTTTGATTGTTATAATAAGATTTTAATTATAGTATTAGGCTTGCCGAATCTATTTAAAAGCTCCCATGCTGCATCTGACCTTGAGACAACTGCGGGTATTCGAAGCGACGGCGCGGCACCTGAATTTCTCACGCGCCGCCGAGGAACTGCATCTGTCGCAGCCGGCGGTTTCCATGCAGATCAAACAGCTTGAGGAGAACGCGGGACTGCCGCTGTTCGAGCAGATGGGCAAGCGCATTTATCTCACCGAAGCCGGACGGGAATTGTTCCAGTACAGCCGCTCGATTGCGCAGCAGCTGCAGGAACTGGAAGCGGTGCTGGATCAGATGAAGGGACTGGAGCGCGGCAAGCTCAATATCTCTGTGGTCAGCACCGCCAATTATTTCGCTCCGCAGTTGCTCGCCAAATTCTGCCAGCAGTACAACAAGGTCGCGGTCAGTCTCAGCGTCTCCAACCGCGAAGTGGTGCTTAATCAACTCGCCGACAATAAAACCGATCTCGCCATCATGGGCCAGCCGCCGGAAGGCCTGGACCTCGTTGCCGAGTCCTTCATGGAAAATCCGCTGGTGGTAATTGCGCCGCCCAATCACCGCTTGGCCCGGCAGCGCAAAATTCCGCGCGCCCGGCTGCAGCAGGAAACCTTTCTATTGCGGGAAATCGGCTCGGGCACTCGCAGCGCGATGGAGAGGTTCTTCGCCGAACACCGCATCAAGCTCAACACCGGCATGGAAATGGGCACCAACGAGGCGATCAAGCAGGCGGTGCAGGCGGGAATGGGTTTGGGGATAATTTCACTTCACACCATCGAACTGGAGCTGGAAACGAAGCGGCTTAAAGTGCTCGATGTAGAGAGCTTCCCCCTCAAGCGCCACTGGTACGTGGTACACCGCAGCCAGAAGCGGCTCACCAAAGCGGCACAGGCGTTCAAGGAATTTCTGCTCAAGGAAGCGCCGAAACTGATGCGTAAAGCGCGCGCATGAGGTAAGGCGGCCGAAGCCGTCTTTGCTTTCGCGCTTCAGTTGATTAGGCCGCCGCTTTTTCCTGTTCCATTTGCGCGGTATAGCGTCCATAGCAGGCGGCGCTGTTCATCTTCTCGCGGTGGTAAAGCGCCTTCTGCGCCGCTGCTACATTGCCCGCCTGGCCGCGCCAGGTCTTGAGCGCCGGGTCCTGCAGCGCGCGCCCGTAGGAGAAGGAGAGCGGCCAGGGATGCGGGCCCATCTGATTCATGATATTGAGGTGGGCGGTCGCGACCTCGGCGCTTTGGCCGCCGGAGAGGAACACTACGCCAGGCACCGCGGCGGGCACCGTGCGCTTCAAGCAGCGCACCGTTTGCTTTGCCACTTCTTCCACGCTCGCCTGTTTCAGGCATTGGTCCCCGGAAATCACCATGCTGGCTTTCAGCACCATGTGCTCCAGGGTCACGCGCTGTTGATAAAGCACATTGAATACCGTGCGCAGCGTGGCTTCGGTGACGTCGAAGCAGCGCTCGATGGTGTGATTGCCTTCCATAATCACTTCCGGCTCGACGATGGGCACCAGCCCCGCTTCCTGGCACAGCGCGGAATAGCGCGCCAGCGCATGCGCGTTGGCATCGAGACAGTATTGGCTGGGTATGCTTTCACCGATGTTGATGACCGCGCGCCATTTGGCGAAGCTTGCCCCCAGGCCGCGGTATTCTGTGAGCCGCTCGCGCAGGCCGTCCAGGCCTTCGGTCACTTGTTCCCCCGGCGCACCCGCCAGTTTCTTGGCGCCGGTGTCGACTTTAATGCCGATCAAAATTCCCTGGCGCTTCAGCGCTGCGGGAAACGGCGTGCCGTCGGCCGTGGCCTGGCGGATAGTCTCGTCGAAGAGAATCATGCCGCTCACGTATTGCCCGCCGCCGGGAACGGTAATCAACAACTCGCGGTAGGCACGGCGGTTTTCCGTCGTGGATTCGACGCCGATGCTGTCGAAGCGCTTCTTGCAGGTGGAGCTGCTTTCATCAATCGCAAGGATGCCCTTGCCTTTGGCGACCATGGCGGCCGCGGCGGTTTCAAGTTGCTGTGCGTACATAGCCTTACCTCCTGATTAATATACTGGCGGCGAACGTCTGCCGTGAAAAAGCGCTCGCCGCATGCCGTCAATAAATTACGCTTTCGCCTGTGACGATTTTGGCTGCGGCCGCTGCGCTTAACTTGATTAGCCAAGTTAGCCTCCGCCGAAATTGTCACATTTGGCGGTGCGCGCCAACTTTAACAATTTTCATCGTGTTGGTCCCGCCTGACTTGCCGATAGGCTCGCCGATAGTGAGCACAATCAAATCTCCTTCGCGCACCACACCGTTCGCCAAAAGCACTTTTTCCGCTTCACGCAACAGCTCCTCGCGATCCTGGCCGAAGTATTGCACCATCAGCGGATAGGTGTCGCGAAACAGGCTTACGCGGTATCGTGTTGAGGCTTCCGTAGTCAGCGCATAAATCGGCACGCCGCAATTCAGCCGCGACATCCACAATGCGGTCGAGCCGGATTGAGTGAACGCGGCGATCGCCTTCACTTTCAAATGGTAGGCGGTAAACAGCGCCGCCATGGCTATCGACTGGTCGACACGGGTGAAAACGCGATCGAGAAACTCCCGATCAAGCGTGACCTCGGTTGATTTCTCCGCCTCGAGGCAGATGCGGCTCATTGCTTCCACTGTTTGCACCGGGTATTTGCCGGACGCGGTTTCCGCCGACAACATGACTGCGTCGGTGCCGTCGAGCACGGCATTCGCCACATCCGAAACCTCGGCGCGGGTGGGGATCGGGCTCTCGATCATGGATTCCATCATCTGCGTCGCGGTGATGGCAAGCTTGTTCATCTCGCGCGCCACCCGGATCATGCGCTTCTGCAGCGCCGGCACCGCGGCATCACCCACTTCGACCGCCAGATCACCGCGCGCCACCATGATGCCATCGCAGGCTTCCATGATGTCCTGGAGCATGGGTACCGCCTCGGCCCGTTCGATCTTGGCAATCAGCAGCGCTTGGCTGTTGACATTGCGCAACAACTCGCGCGCAATACGCATGTCGGCTCCGCTTTTCGGAAACGACACCGCGAGATAATCCGCCTTGAGCATGACCGCGGTCTTGATGTCTTCCGTGTCCTTGGCGGTCAACGCCGGTGCGGTCAGGCCCCCGCCTTGGCGGTTGATGCCTTTGTTGTTTGACAGCACGCCGCCGTGGCGCACTTTGCAAATGATTTCGTTGCCGCGTACCCCCTGCACGTCGAGCACGATCCGCCCGTCGTTAAGCAGCAGCACCGAACCCTCCGCAACATCGCGCGGCAATTCCTTGTAATCCAGCCCGACGCGTTCCTGGTTGCCGCGCGCGCAATCTGCGTCAAGAATGAAGGTATCGCCGGAATTAAGCGTAATTTTGCCCTGCTCGAATTGGCCGATACGGATTTTCGGGCCCTGCAGGTCAGCGATGATGCCGACCGTGCGGCCAACCTTGCGTGCCGCCTCGCGCACCGTTTCAGCGCGGGAAAGGTGATCCTGCGCCGTGCCATGGGAGAAGTTCATGCGCACCACATCCACGCCTGCGGCAATCATTCGTTCCACGATTTTCGGATCGCTGGAGGCGGGGCCGAGGGTGGCAACGATTTTGGTTCTGCGCAACATAAATGTTGTGAGGAGTAAGGAGAGTAAAGGGTATAAAGATGGGTTACTTTAGCAAATTCCCGGCACCTTGCTCATCACACCTCACTGTTTCTCCGCCCGCTGTTCCAGAATTTCCACCGCAGGAAGTTTCTTGCCTTCAATAAATTCGAGAAACGCGCCGCCGCCGGTGGAAATATACGAAATCTGCCCGGCTACCCCGTATTTCGCTATTGCCGCGAGCGTGTCTCCGCCAGCCGCAATGGAAAAAGCTTTGGATTTTGCTATTGCCAGAGCCAGGGCCCGGGTGCCTCCGCCGAACTGGTCGAATTCGAACACGCCCAGCGGCCCGTTCCACAAAATGGTGCCGGCTTTTTCCAAAACGCTTGCGAATTTCGCGCTGGTTTTGGGACCGATATCCATGATTAAATCATCGTCCGCCACCTCTCTGGCATCTTTCAAAGTCGCCTTGGCCGTCTCGGAAAATTCTTTCGCGCACACCACGTCCATGGGAATGGGTACATCACCGCCCTTGGCGCGCGCCAAGTCGATAATGCCGCGCGCCTCATCAACCATTCTCGCCTCAACGAGTGATTTGCCTATCGGCAGGCCTACCGCAAGCATGAAGGTATTGGCAATCCCGCCGCCGACTATCAACTGATCCACCACTTGGCTCAAGGATTTAAGCGCCGTGAGCTTGGTCGAAACCTTGGAGCCGCCGACGATGGCAATCTGCGGCCGCTTCGGGTTCTCAAGCGCTCG
The DNA here is from genome assembly GCA_035543335.1 of Burkholderiales bacterium. Lineage (NCBI taxonomy): Bacteria > Pseudomonadati > Pseudomonadota > Betaproteobacteria > Burkholderiales > Burkholderiales bacterium. The sequence continues at coordinate 279,023 of DASZZH010000025.1, read as the reverse complement.
GCCCAGCGCCTCTAGTTCTGCCGCGAGCAACAACCCGGCGCAGGCGACCTTGGCGAATTTAGCAACCCCATGAGTCGAGGCTTCAGCGCGGTGTGCGGTGCCAAAGGCGTCCATCACGTAGACATCGCAAAGCCCGGCCATTTGCCTTGCCAGCTCGTCGCCGTTTTTCTTCTCGCCCTTGTTGAAGCGAACGTTCTCGAACAGCACGACTTCGCCGGGAGCAACTTCGACGCCGTTCAGCCAGTTGTTCAGAAATTTCACTTCACGCTTCAGCAATTTCGAAAGGCGGCGCGCCACCGGTTTCAAGGAATTGGCTTCATCGTACTTGCCTTCCTCGGGTCGTCCGAGGTGCGACATGAGCATTACTCTGGCGCGGTTTTTCAGAGCATGCTCAATCGTCGGGATTGACGCGCGGATGCGCGTATCGTCTAAAACCTCGCCGTTCTTGAGCGGCACGTTGAGATCTTCGCGGATCAGCACGCGTTTCCCCGCGAGATCGAGATCGGTCATTTTCAAAATACGCATCGCGGCTTACCTGGCATTCACCCGTTGTTTCATTTGGCATTCATCCAGGCAACCGTCACATCCAGCATGCGGTTGCTGAAACCCCATTCGTTATCATACCAAGACAACACTTTGACCATCGTGCCGTTGCTCACCTTGGTGAGCGTGGCGTCGAAAATCGAAGAGGCCGGGTCGTGGTTGAAGTCCACTGACACCAGCGGCTTGTCGTTGTAGTTGAGGAGGCCTTTCAATTCGCCCTGTGCGGCTTCCTTCATCACCTTGTTGATTTCCTCGGTACTGGTCGGGCGCTTGGCGATGAAGCTCAAATCGACAAGCGAAACGTTGATCGTCGGAACGCGCACCGCAAAACCGTCGAGCTTGCCGTTAAGCTCCGGCAGCACCAGGCCCACCGCCGCCGCCGCTCCGGTCTTGGTGGGGATCATCGACATGGTGGCGGAGCGGGCGCGGCGCAGGTCTTCGTGGTAGACGTCGGTAAGCACCTGATCGTTGGTATAAGCATGCACCGTGGTCATCAGACCGCTGACAATGCCGATTTTCTCATGCAGCACCTTGGCCAGCGGCGCCAGGCAGTTGGTGGTGCAGGAGGCGTTGGAAATCACGGTGTGCGAAGGCTTGAGCATCTTGTGGTTCACGCCGTACACTACGGTGGCGTCCACATCTTTGCCGCCGGGCGCGGAGATGATGACTTTTTTTGCGCCGGCCCTGAGATGGGCGGAGGCTTTCTCCTTGCTGGTGAAAAGCCCGGTGCACTCGTGCACAACGTCAATGGCGAGTTCTTTCCACGGCAGCTCCGCCGGATTGCGCATTGCCAGCACTTTTATGCGGTCGCCGTTGACGACCATGCTGTCGCCGTCCACTTGCACGGTGCCGTGAAAACGGCCATGTGTTGTGTCGTAACGGGTGAGATGGGCGTTGGTCTCGGCATTGCCCAGATCATTGATGGCGACGATCTGGATCTCTTGGTGGCGCCCGGATTCATAGAGCGCGCGCAGAATGTTGCGGCCGATGCGCCCGTAACCGTTGATAGCGACACGAATGGCCATTGTTTCGCTCCTTCAGGGAAAAAGCCTTATTTTACTGCAGCGGGCACCTGGAACGCGGGGGATGAGGTTTCAAACCACGCTTTTCACGGCTTTAACCACATTCTCGACAGTAAACCCAAAGTACTTGAACAAATCCGCGGCGGGCGCCGACTCACCGAAGCGGTCTATTCCCACCACGGCGCCTTCCAGCCCGACATACTTGCGCCAGCCGTCGGTGACACCCGCTTCCACCGCCACCCGGATCACGCCCTTGGGCAGCACTGAAGATTTGTAAGCTTCCTCCTGGCGGTCGAACACCGAGGTGCTGGGCATCGACACCACGCGCACCGCGACACCTTCTTCGGCGAGGGCTTTTTGCGCGCCCATGGCGAGTTCGACTTCCGAACCGGTGGCGATGATTACCGCGCGCGGTTTTCCTCCCGGCGTTTCCGCAAGAACATAACCCCCCTTCGCGATATGGGCAAGGCTGACGGCGTCGCGCTTTTGGAAAGGCAGGTTCTGGCGGGTAAACAACAAGGAGGAGGGCCCGTTTCTGCGCTCGATCGCCTGCGCCCACGCCACCACCGATTCCACCGTATCGCAGGGGCGCCACACGTCCATGTTGGGAATAAGCCGTAGCGTCGCCGCCTGCTCCACCGCCTGATGGGTCGGGCCGTCTTCGCCAAGCCCGATGGAATCGTGGGTGAAAACAAAAATCGTGCGGATCTTCATCAATGCCGCCAGCCGCAGCGCGTTGCGCGCATACTCGGAGAACATCAGGAAGGTTCCGCTATAAGGTATGACTCCGCCGTGCAGGGCGAGCCCGCTCATGATCGCCGCCATGCCGAATTCGCGCACGCCGTAATAAATATAGTTGCCGCCATCCTTCTTATCGACAGCGCGCGAACCCGACCACAAGGTGAGATTCGAGCCGGTGAGATCGGCCGAGCCGCCAATAAGCTCGGGGAGAATCGGCGCCAAGCCTCCGATAGCGTTTTGCGACGCCTTGCGGGTGGCGATGCTCTCGGCTTTTTCGTTTGCTTTGGAAATCAATTGCGCCACATGCTCGCGGAAATCCGCAGGCAATTCGCCATTCATGCGGCGGGTGAATTCCGCGGCTTCCCCGGGATATTGTTTCGCGTATTCGGAAAACCTGAGCCTCCACTCGCTCTCCAGCTTGGCGCCGCGGCCGCGCGCATCCCAGCCCGCATAAACATCTTTCGGGATTTCAAACGGCGGATGATTCCAGCCGATGTTGGCGCGGGTGGCCGCGACTTCCGCTTCGCCCAAAGCCGCGCCGTGCGCATCGTGGCTGCCTGCCTTGTTGGGCGCGCCCATACCGATTACTGTCTTGCAGCAGATCAGCGTGGACCTGTCGCTAACCTGCTTCGCCTTCTCGATCGCGGCATCCACCGCATCAAAGTTGTGGCCGTCCACCTTGGGAATTACATGCCAACCGTAAGCCTCGAAGCGCTTGGGCGTGTCATCGGTGAACCAGCCCTCGACATGGCCGTCTATTGAAATGCCGTTGTCATCGTAAATGGCAATGAGCTTGCCCAGGCCCAGTGTTCCGGCGAGCGAGCAGGCTTCATGCGAAATCCCTTCCATCAGGCAGCCGTCGCCGAGGAAGACGTAGGTGTAATGATTGACGATGTCGAAACCGGGGCGGTTGAAAGTGGAGGCGAGTACCTTCTCGGCAATCGCCATGCCCACTGCATTGGCCAGCCCCTGGCCGAGCGGGCCGGAGGTGGTTTCAATTCCCGGCGTGCAGCCGTATTCCGGATGGCCGGGGGTTTTGGAATGCAGTTGGCGGAAGCGCTTCAGCTCCTCCATCGGCAAGTCGTAGCCGGTGAGATGCAACAACGCATACTGCAGCATTGCGCCGTGGCCGTTACTGAGGATAAAACGGTCGCGGTCCGGCCATTTGGGATTGGCCGGGTTGTGCCGCAGATGGTGATTCCACAGCACTTCGGCGATTTCCGCCATTCCCATCGGCATGCCGGGGTGGCCGGAATTCGCTTTCTGCACGGCGTCCATCGCCAGCGCGCGAATCGCGTTGGTCAAATCCTTGCGTGTTGCCATTAACGGGTCCCTGTATTGATCTCACCCGCTGCAGTAGTAAGGGGCGGGGATTCGGTAGCAAAGGTTATTTAAGAACAGCAAAGACTGGCGAATTATTACCCCGCCCGGGGGTTCCGGCAAGAGAACCTATCTCAATAATAGCCACGTGTGCGACGGCGGCGATGGGGGTTGCAGTTTTAGGCGCGAGCCGCGCCGCAGTGCCCGTCCACTGCAAGCGGCGAGCAACGACGAAATGCGCTCCCATCGCCCCGTCCCTGCGGGTTGCGCCCAAAACGGGCGTCTGCGTCGTTGCTCGGGCTTGCGTTACTACTGAGTAGCACTACGCCCTCGCGCCTTGCATCCATCCCGTTTTGACCCGCAACGCATCGCGCGGATATTGTTGAGATAGGTTCTAAACATTTTATCGCAATTATAACTGGAACCTATCGTGAGGCGCGAAGCTTGCAAAAAAACTTATTGTTCATGATTGCGTCGGTCAAGCTTGATGCCGAGCTGCTTGAGCTTGCGGTACAGGTGCGTGCGCTCAAGGCCCACTTTCTCCGCCACCCGGCTCATATTGCCGCGCTCTTTCATGATGTGATGCTTGAAGTAAACGCGCTCAAACGCATCGCGCGCTTCGCGCAAGGAGACATCCAGCGGCAGCCCGTGGTCGGCGATTTGCGGTTCAAGGTCGAACTGCGCCAGCACGCGGTTCGCTTCCTCGGCGCTGATTTCCTGTTCCAGCGCGGTAAGCGCGAGCGTCTTTACCGCATTTTCCAGCTGCAGCAGATTCCCGGGCCAGTCGTAATTGCGCAGCGCGTTCAAGGCCGAGGTGCTGAATTCGCGCAGCGGCGTTTCGCCCGCCTCCATACAATGCGAGAGCATGAGCCGCGCCAGATCGGGTATGTCTTCACGGTGTTCGCGCAGGCTCGGGACGCGCAGAGAAAGCGCCCCGATGATTTGGTAGAGCTCGGCGTCAAAAGCGCCCTGGCTGACGAGTGCGGGCAGCATCCTGGAGGTGGCGCAAACCAGGCGCACGTTGTATTTCGCCAGTTTGTCGGTCGCCAGCAATAAGCTTTTTTGCTCCTGCTTGGTGAGCTCGCCGATTTCGCTTAAGAACAGCAGGCCGTCGCGCGCCCGGCTTAACAGATCCTGGGGCGCTTGCGCCAGTTGCGCATTGTCCTGCGGCGCCACCCAAGGGGTGTTGGGCTGATGCAGGAAACGGGCGCACAGTTCCATGCCGGCTCCCACCTCCCCTACCAACAGCAGCGGCTGATTCAAATTGGCTATCTGCTCCAGGCGCTTTTTCAAATCGGCGACGGCTGGCGATTTGCCCAAACTGTTAAGCGTAAGCGGCGGCAACACCTGAGCCGTGCCGTGCTTCAACGCCCGTCCCACGGTGCTCAACAGCTTTTGCATGGCGATCGGTTTTTCCAGAAAATCGAAGGCGCCTATGCGGGTGGCCTCCACCGCAGTCTCGATGGTGCCGTGGCCGGACATCATCACCACCGGCATGGTAAGCAGCCCGCTGCTCGCCCACTCCTTGAGCAGAGAGATGCCGTCGGTATCCGGCATCCAGATGTCGAGCAAGACCAGGTCAGGCCGCGCTTCCAGACGCTGGGCGCGCGCCTGGCTGGCATTTTCCGCCAGCCGTACCCGGTAGCCTTCGTCTTCGAGAATCTCCGAAAGCAGTTCGCGGATGCCGACTTCGTCGTCCACAATCAAAATCTGGTTCGTTGCCATTCGTCCATCTCATCAGGCCGCGTGCGCCAGCGGCAGCGAGATGCTGACGCAGGCGCCGTGCGGTTTAACGTTTGCAATATGAATCATGCCGCTGTGCTCATCTACGATTTTCTTGACGATGGCGAGTCCCAGGCCCGTGCCCCTGGGTTTGCTCGTCACATACGGCTCAAACAAGCGCGTCATCAATTGTTCGGGGAAGCCGCTGCCGTTGTCCTGAATGCTCAATTGAATACGGCCGCCCACCGCTTCAGTACGCACCACGATGCCGGGCGCCGGCACCTCGGTCAGCGCGTCTTGCGCATTCTGCAGCAGATTATGAATAACCTGCCGCAACTGGGTCTTGTCTCCCAGAACCTGGGGCAGATCAGGCGCGAGCTCCAGCTTGATGGCGAGCGCCGGCGATTCATAAAGCGCCAGCACTTCGCGCAGCAGCCGGTTGAGGTCGAGCGGGTGCAGCGCCAGCTCCGGCGAGCGGGCATAGTCGCTGAACGCGTCGACCATGTTCTGCATCGCCGCTACCTGGCTGATGATGGTTTGCGTGGCGCGCTTGAGGATTTCCAAATCACGTTGATCGAGCTTGTTGGCGAGCTTGTGCTGCAACCGTTCGGCGGAAAGCTGGATCGGCGTGAGCGGGTTTTTGATTTCATGCGCCAAGCGCCGCGCCACCTCGCCCCAGGCCGCGTCACGCTGCGCTTGCAGCAAATGAGTGATGTCGTCGAACACCACCACATAGCCGGCCTGTGCGGCGCCGGCAAGGCGGGTGCCGCGCAATAACAGCACCCGGATCCCCGATTCCCCTCCATATTCCACCTGTTTTTCCCACTCATCCTGGGGCGCTCGCTGGAATGATTGCAATATTTCCAGGCTCAACACGCCCAAAGCCGCCCGGCCGGCGCGCCATTCCTCGAGACGGGTTCCGCGCAATTGCGCAAACTCGGTTTCCAGAATATACCCCGCGCTGGGGTTGGCCGAACGCAAACGAAATCCTTCGTCGAATGCCAGCACCCCCGCTGACAGGTTGGCCAGCACGCTCTCCAGATAAGCCTTGGCGGTTTGCAGTTGCTCTTGATGGCGCTCCGCCGCCATCCGTGCCTCCGCCAGTTGGTGGGTCATGAGGTTGAACGACTGCGTGAGAACGCCGAGCTCGTCGCGGCTTTTCACCGGCTGCCTCTGGCTGAAATCGCCTTGCGCCACCGCGCGCGTGCCCTCGGCAAGCATTTCGAGCGGCGCGCTCATGCGTTCGCTGATGAGAAATCCCAGCGCGATGGCGGACAGCCACGCGAGCAGCAGGGTGAGCGTCAATGTTATGGCATACAGGCGCTTCAAACCGGCGCGCGAAAGCGAAAGCTCCTGATAATCGCGGTAAACCGTTTGCACCGTTTCCGCGTCTTGCGCCAGCCGCTCGGGCACCGGCTGGAGGAGTTGCAGCACGCGGATGCCTTCGTTCACGTTCAACACATTGACCGGCACCATCACCCGCAGGTACAGACCCTTGCCCGGAATAGTCTCGGCGCCGCTATACGCCTGCTGCCGGCGGATTTGCTTAAGCAAGGCCGAGCTCGGCAAATCCGGCATGAGTCCGCTTTTCTCGCTGATGGAAAAAGCAATCAGGGTGCCGCGCTGGCTGAACAGCGTGGCTTCCTGCACGCCCAACTGCTCGCGCAAGGTGTTGAGCGCGGTCAGGTGTTCGGCGACCGGCAGCTCAGAGAGCGAGAGCGCCATCGTGTCGGCTTTCTTGTTGAGATCCTTGAGCAGGTTATCCAACGTGGTGCGCCCAAGGTTCAGGCCGCCTTCCAGCGCTTTTTCGACGCGCACATCGAACCACGACTCGATGCTCTTGGCGAGGAATTGCACCGAGACGGCGTACACTAGCGCGCCGGGAAGCACCGCCATCAGGGAGAAAAGCAGTACCAGGCGCAGGGTGAGCTTCGCGCCGAACACTTTCGCGGAAAGCTTCTTGCGCAACGCCAGCAACTGGACCGTCACCACGCCGATAAGGCAGAGCGTGATGGCACCGTTGAGCGCCAGAATCAGCGGGTAGTGCTGGGCAAACAGCGCCGTGTTGGCGCTGGCGGTGGAAAGCAAAAATAGTAGAACCGCGCCCAGACCGAGGCACAGGATCACGAAATATCTCATGCCGCTTCTCCGCTCACGGGGTGACCTCCCAACGATGCCAGCCTGAGCTTAAGTTCCAGTCCTTGGAAGCAACTGCATTCAACTGGAATGGCTTGGGTAGTTGCGACACATCGAGCCTCATGCGCAGCGCCGCGACATAGGTCTTGCCTTTTTCCAGCGCAGCTTTTTCCACCGCCATCCGGTCGCGCAACTGGCTCATCAGTCCCATCGCCTCCTGCAGAGTGGCGAAATTCTGAAACAAGTTGCCTACACTCAAGCGGTATTGCCGGGTCAGCGCGTTGTAACTCAATTTGTACTGATGTTTGAGTTGCACCAGCTTCTGGTCGAACCAGTACCAGCGCGAGCGCGACAATTCAAACTCGGTGACAAAATACAGCGCCACGCCCTTGTTGAGTGCTTCTTCCAGCGTATGGGTAAGCGCGATATCCAAGTCCGCTTGCAGGAGATAATCGTTGCCGTCCGCCTCGAACGCGGCTGCTTTCACCTGTATACCCTCCGCAAATACCGGCGCCGGCGCCAGACTCAACAACATCACGCAGGCGAATCCGCGTAAATTGAACAGCGGCCAAAACCTTTTCCAAGGCAGATTAAATCTTACGGAGCAAGGCGTAGAAAAAACCATCATGCTGGCTGTCGGGTAGCAATTGGCCGTCGGTGTTGAGCGGCTGAAGCTCGGCATTTTTGTGCCGCCCAAGAAACGCGTCAACTTGCTGACGGTTTTCCTCTGCAAAGACCGAGCAAGTGACATATAGCAATTTACCACCTCCGTCCAGGCATTGCCACAAGGCATCGAGGATGCGCGACTGCTGCCCGGCAAACTTTCCGATGTCGGTTTCGCGCCGCAACCACTTGATGTCGGGATGACGGCGCACCACTCCGGAAGCGGAGCAGGGCACGTCGGCAAGGATGCGCTGGTAAGGCACGCCATCCCACCACGTCGCGGGTTGACCTGCATCGCCGCACACAATGCGCGCTTTAAGTTTTAAGCGCCGCAGGTTTTCTTCGACTCGGCCCAATCGTTCGCCGTCGTTATCCAGCGCGGTAACCTCGGCGTCAGCCTGCTCCAGAATATGCGCGGTCTTGCCGCCCGGCGCGGCACAGGCATCGAGCACACGCATTCCTGGCCGCACGTCGAGCAGCGGCGCGGCGCGCTGGGCTGCCGCGTCCTGCACCGAAACCTGGCCTTCGGCAAAACCGGGCAGTTTTTCCACCATGAGCGGCCGCTTCAGCATCAACGCATCCCCGCCCAGATCGATGGCCTCGATTTGCGCGCTTTGCAGCCGCAAAAGGTAATCGCGCTTGGTACTGGCGCGCCGGTTCACCCGCAAAGTCATCGGCGGATGCTGGTTGGCAGCCAACAAAATGGCTTGGTGCTGGTGTGGGTATTGCGCTTTCAGTTTGTCTATCCACCACTGCGGATGTGAGTAGAGGCCGACTTCATTGTCGCGGGCTTGCCGGGTCAAGCTTTCGCGGTGACGAAGAAAGTTGCGCAATACCGCATTGACCAAGCCTTTTGCTGCGCGCTGATTGAGCGTTGCCGCGGCGTTGACCGCTTGGTAAACCACCGCGTAGGGCGGCGTCTTGCCGTACTGCAACTGGTAGAGACTTACCAGAAGCAGCGCCCGCAGTTTGTCATCGCGCAAAGTTTTCTCCAGCAACAAACCGAGCAGCGCCTGCGCTTCCCCGCAATAGCGCAAGGTGCCGTAAGCGAGCTCCTGGGCTTGCGCGCGCTGTTGCGCGCCCAAAGAAGGGTGGCGCCGCCAAAGCGCGGAGAGTGTGGAAGTGAGATTGCGCCCCTCCAGCACCTGGCTTACCGCAAGACTGGCCAGGCGCTGAGCGTCAATCATCGCGCGCGGCTGGCGAGAATCAGGCTCTCGCCGTGGCCCAGAGACGGGCAATGCGCTCCTGCGTCGAAGGATGGGTGCTGAACAATCCCTGCACGCCGCCGCCGGAGAGGGGGTTGATGATCATCATCTGCGCGGTTTCCGGATGCATTTCGGCGACGGGCATAGTCTCGCCGCGGGCGTAACGCTCGATTTTTTCCAGGGCGGAAGCCAGTGCCTCTGGATTGCCCGAGATTTCCGCGCCGCCGCGGTCGGCTTCGAATTCGCGCGCCCGCGAGATGGCGAGCTGAATCAGCATTGCCGCAATCGGAGCAACAATCATGATGAGCAACGCCGCCAGCGGATGCACGCCGTGCCCATTCTGGTTGCCGTCGCCAAACAACATACCGAATTGCGCGACGGACGAAACAGCGCCGGCGATAGTGGCGGAGAGGGTGGAGATCAAAATATCGCGATGCCGGACGTGGGCGAGTTCATGCCCCAGCACCCCGCGCAACTCGCGCGGGGTGAGCAACTGCAAAATGCCGGTGGTCGCGGCCACCGCGGCATGCTCGGGGTTGCGGCCGGTGGCAAATGCATTGGGCTGGGCCTGATCGATCAAATACACCCTGGGCATGGGAAGATTCGCGCGTTGCGCCAGTTCGCGCACGATGCCATAAAGCTCGGTGGCGCGGGTTTCATCCACTTCCTGGGCGTGGTACAGGCGCAGCACCATCTTGTCGGAGAACCAGTAGGCCCAGAGATTCATTGCGCCGCCAAGAACCAAAGCAATTGCCATTCCCGAGCCGCCGCCGAGCAGCGCGCCGACCGTGCCGAAAAGCGCCATGATGGCGGCCATCAACAAAGAAGTTTTGAGCCAGTTTCCCAACATTGCGGTTCCTTTCACTTAGTCTGCCGCTTGGTTCGGCGGCGATTCCTTAGATAAGACTGAAACCAAAAAAATTCAAGCGCCAAGCCGCGTGCCCGGCCTCAAGGCAGAACCTGCCAGGAAGGCTTGCGCCCGCAGGCGCTTGCTACCCGCTTTTTGCAGCTCTTCGATGCGCAACCCCCCTGCGCCACAAGCCACAACGATGCCTAAGCCATTCGCAGCAATCACCTCGCCCGGGTTGCCTATCACATGATTTTCAACCCCGGCTTTCCAGATTTTGAGCGGCTCGCTATTTAACAGTGTGGAGGCCCCGGGATGGGGATTAAACGCGCGTACCATGCGCTCGATTAAGCGCGCTTCTTTTTCCCAGTCGATTTCCGCTTCGGCTTTCTCCACCTTGGCGGCGTAGCTTGCGCCTGTTTGCGGCTGAAGTTGCGGCTGCAATTCGCCGCGCTGGAGCGCTTGAAGCACACGCACGATGCACCCCCCCCCGAGCTGCGCTAATTTATCATGCAGGGTTTGCGCGGTCTCGTCGACAGCAATCTGCAAACGCTGTTGCAGCAACAGCGGTCCCGTATCCAAACCTTCGTCCATCTGTATGATGCTGATGCCGGTTTCGGCGTCGCCGGCAAGCAGCGCGCGCTGTATCGGCGCCGCGCCGCGCCACCTGGGCAGAAGCGAGGCATGAATATTGATGCAGCCAAAGCGTGGCAAATCCAAAACGGCTTTGGGCAGAATCAGCCCATACGCTGCGGCGACCATCACGTCGAGCGCCACCCGCTTCAATTCTTCCAATGTTGCAGCGTCTTTCAGGGTTTGCGGCTGCTGCAGCTTAAGCCCGCGTCTTAATGCGAGTTCCTTTACTGCGCTCGCCGCGGCCCTCATCCCGCGTCCGGCAGGGCGGTCGGGTTGCGTCAGTACCAAGACGGGGTTAAAACCGGCGCGCAGCATCTGTTCCAGCGCTAGCGCCGCAAATTCAGGAGTGCCGGCGAAGGCGAGTTTCATAAGAACCTATCTCACCAATGGTCGCGCGATGCGTTGTAGGCCAGAAAGGCCGGATGCAAGGCGCGAAGGCGCAGACATATGTTGAACATAGGCAAGCCGAGCAACGACGCAGCCGGTCTTTCTGACCACAACCCGAAGGGACGGGGGCCGTCGCGACCCGGTGGCGAAGCTGGGTGCGGGAGCGACGAGCTGTGCGCCCAAGAAGCGCTGTCCATCGACGGCCTTCGCGCCCCTTTCCGCGCCACGCTGCGCGAGTCCGAGTTCGGGACGCACTTTGGCGCATTTCGCCGTTGCTCGCTCCTAGTTTGGAATGACCAAACGGCGTCGCTCGCGCCTAGAACTGCACCCAAAATCGCCGCCGTCGCACACGTGACCATTGATGAGATAGGTTCTATATAACCTTGCGCTGCATTTTCCTGAGCCTGCTGAGTATGCGCGTTTGCTTGAGGCGTGAGAGATACTCGACGAACACCCTGCCCTTGAGGTGGTCCATTTCATGCTGGATGCACACCGACAGCAGCCCGTCCGCGTCCAGCGCAAAAGACTTGCCCCCGCGGTCCAGGGCTTGCACCTTGATGCGCGCGGCGCGCGGTACTTTCTCAAAAACCCCCGGCACCGAGAGGCACCCCTCTTCGCAGTCGGAAATTCCCTCGCTTTCCACGATTTCAGGATTGATGAAAACCTTGAGCTGGTCACGCGTTTCCGAGGTGTCGATGATAATCACCTGCTTGTGCATATCGACCTGGGTGGCCGACAGGCCCACACCGGGCGCGGCATACATGGTCTCCGCCATGTTCGCAACCAGGGTACGGATCTCATCATTGACCTTGGTAACCGGCTTGGCTATGGTGTGGAGCCGGGAATCTGGGTATAGGAGGATTTTTAAAATCGTCATTTATGCTTGCTAATTTAACAAAGCACATGCAGAATTTATACTAACCCTTGATTTCTTATAGGTATGCTACACTTGGAGTATTCCGGGATTTCGGGTCGAACTTCTACAAACGGGGATTCCGATGCGTAAGTTTTTTATTATATCGCTGATTCTGCTTTCGGGTTTGACTGCGGCGCGAGCAATCGCCGAAGATGAGCCTGTCCAGTTGCAGGACAATCCGCCTGACCGCTATGTCGTGGTAAAAGGCGACACGCTATGGGGCATTTCCAAGCGCTTCCTCAAAGATCCCTGGCAATGGCCGCAGGTCTGGGGCATGAATCGCGAGCAAATCCAAAATCCCCACCTCATTTACCCGGGCGATGTGGTTGTGCTCGACCGTTCCGGCAAGACCCCGGCGCTGCGCCTGGTAAGGGGTGAGACTGCTGGAACAGCGGTCGGGGGGCGGGAAACCGTCAAGCTTGGTCCGCGTGTTCGCGCCGAAGCCTTAGAGCGCGCACCGATTCCCGCCATACCGGCTTCTGCCATCGAACCTTTCTTGAGCCAGCCGCTGGTTATCGAGGCTAACGGTTTGGAAAACGCGCCCCGCATCGTCGCTGGCCAGGACGAACGCGTGGTGCTGGGCGCGGGAGATCACGCCTATGTGCAGGACCTGCCAAAAGAGAAAGGCGAGGATTGGCAAATTTACCGTGTTGGCAAAACGCTGTTTGATCCGGAAACCCAGGAAATTCTAGGCTACGAAGCGATTTACCTGGGACAAGCCAGGGTCATCAAATTTGCCGAAGCCAGCCCGATTGAAATCACCAAATCCACGCAGGAAATCAACACCGGCGACCGCCTGGTGGTTGCCTCGTCTCTGGCGGCCGCCAATTATGTGCCGCACGCACCGGAAAAAGCGATCAAGGTACGCGTCATTTCCGCTTACGGCGGGATAACCGAAGGCGCACAAAACACCATCGTTACCCTCAACAAGGGTGTGCGCGACGGCCTGGAAAGAGGGCATGTGCTCGCGCTCTACCGCCGTGCGCCGCCGGTAAAAAACTCCAGTGGCAAAGTGACCCTGAGGATACCCGATGAACGCTACGGTCTGCTCATGGTTTTCCGCACCTTTCAAAAGGTTTCCTACGCGCTGGTCATGCAGACCACGCGTCCGGTACATGTGCTCGACGTGGCGCAGACGCCCTGATCTGATACCCCGCTCTTCCTGCAATGCAGCCTGACCAGGAGACCGAAAGCTGGCTGGCGTTAAGCCTCATGCCGGGCCTCGGCGATGAATCCTTCCGCAAACTGCTCGTTGCTTTCGGCGAACCACAAAAAATTCTCGCGGCAAGTTACGCTGAACTCACCCGCATCGTCCCCGCCAAAATCGCACGCTGCATTAGCGAAAACTTAGATCGCGACTCGGTCCGCGACGCGCTCAAGTGGCTCGAGGATGACAACAATCACCTGGTCACGCTCGCCGACCGGGACTATCCGCAACTCCTGCTGCAGATTCCCGACCCGCCGCCTTTGCTTTATGTCAAAGGCCGGCTCGAGCTGCTTAACCGGCCGGCGCTGGCCATCGTCGGCAGCCGCAACGCCACTCCGCAGGGAATAGCCAATGCCGAAAGTTTCGCGCAGGCCTTGAGTGACGCGGGGCTTTCCATCGTGAGCGGGCTGGCGCTGGGAATAGATGCTGCGGCCCATCGTGGTGGTTTAAAAGGTGCTTCTTCGAGCGTCGCCGTGGTTGGCACCGGGCTGGACATCGTTTACCCTGCGCGCAATCGCGAGCTCGCGCACGCGCTAGCAGACGCGGGCACGCTGATTTCCGAGTTTCCCATAGGCACGCCGGCCGTCGGCAGCAATTTTCCGCGGCGCAACCGCGTCATCAGCGGGCTCTGTCGCGGCTGCCTGGTGGTTGAAGCCGCGCTCTCCAGCGGCTCGCTGATTACAGCGCGGCAGGCGCTGGAACAGGGGCGTGAAGTGTTCGCGATTCCCGGCTCGATTCATTCTCCACTTACCAAAGGCTGCCACGCGCTCATCAAGCAGGGCGCAAAGCTCGCGGAAAGCGCGCAGGACGTCCTCGAAGAAATCGGCTGGAAAACAACGGGGCATACCACCAGCACGCACCAATCGGATTCGGATACCCCGCCGCTTCTGCAGCATTTGGGTTTCGATCCCTGCGACATCGACACCTTGTGCACCCGCTGCCAATTGCCTCCCGATGCGGTAACCGCCATGCTGCTCCAGCTCGAGCTTGCGGGTCGTGTTGCCGCGCTTCCCGGCGGCCTTTATCAACGACTTAACTGATTGTTGCCGTAAACAAAGCGCTCTGCGCCTTCCGCAAACTTCTTGCTAAGGCCGCAAATAGTTCTTATCATCTTGCGCTTTGGTTTCGCCAAACACACGCATGTCCGACAACTTGCTGATCGTCGAATCGCCCTCTAAAGCGAAAACGCTCAAAAAATATCTCGGGAGCGATTTCGAAATCCTGGCCTGCTTTGGCCACGTTCGGGATCTGGTGCCCAAGCAGGGCGCGGTCGATCCCGAGCACGCCTTTGCCATGAAATACCAGCTTATCGCGCGCAACAGCAAGCATGTCGACGCGATTGCCAAAGCCGTCGCCAAAGCAAGTAAGATATTTCTCGCCACCGACCCGGACCGCGAAGGCGAGGCGATTGCATGGCACATCTCCGAAATCCTCAATTCCAAGAAGCTGCTCAAGAACAAGAAACCGCTGCGGGTGGTGTTCTACGAAATCACCGAATCAGCGGTAAAGAACGCGATTAAGGAACCACGCGATATTTCCATGCCGCTGGTCAACGCGCAACAGGCGCGCCGTGCGCTCGATTACCTGGTCGGTTTTAATCTGTCGCCGCTGCTGTGGCGCAAGATCCGCCCGGGCCTTTCTGCGGGGCGCGTGCAAAGCCCGGCATTGCGCCTGATCGTGGAGCGCGAGCAGGAAATCGAGGCATTCAAACCGCAGGAACACTGGACCATTCACTTCGACAGCCACAAGGAGAAACAGAAATTCTCCGCGCGTTTGTTCCAGTACCGCGGCGAGAAGTTGGAGCAGTTCAGCATACCGGATAATGCGGCCCAGCAAGAAATCATCGCGGATTTGCGCACGGCCAGGAACGCGCAGGTCGTCAAGGCCGACAAGAAGCGCAAGCAGCGCCTGCCTGCCGCGCCGTTCACCACGTCCACGCTACAGCAGGAAGCCGTGCGCAAGCTCAACCTCAGTACGCAGCGCGCCATGCGCGTGGCGCAACAGTTGTACGAGGGCGTGGACATTGGCGGCACCAGCGTCGGTCTGATTACCTACATGCGTACCGATTCACTGTCGCTAGCCAACGAAGCCGTCACCGAAATTCGCAATTATGTGAGCAAGCACTTCGACCACGAGTACCTGCCAAAAACCGCAGTGCATTACAAGAGCAAATCCAAGAACGTGCAGGAAGCGCACGAGGCGATTCGCCCGACTTCGATTTTCCGTATGCCGGAGAGTGTCAAGCCATACCTCAGCGCGGAGCAAGCCAGGCTTTACGAAATGATCTGGAAGCGCGCGCTCGCCTGCCAGATGAGCCCGGCGCAGTTCGACGTCACCAGCCTCGACATCAGCATGAACAATCCCGACAACCTGTTCCGCGCCAGCGGACAAACCCTGGTTTTCCCCGGCTTCATTGCCGTCTATCAGGAAGGCCTTGACGAACCCGAAGAAGAGGGTGAAGACAAGCTACCGATCCTCAACGTCGGCGACGTCGTGCCGGTCGACAAACTCTATGGCGAGCAACACTTCACTCAGCCGCCGCCGCGCTACACCGAGGCGAGCCTGGTGAAAACGCTGGAAGATCACGGCATCGGCCGGCCTTCGACTTATGCCAGCATCATATCCACGCTATTGGATCGGGATTACGCGGTGCTCGACAAGAAGCGCTTTGTTCCCACCGATGTGGGCTGCGTGGTCAACAAATTCCTCACCGAGCACTTCACCCGCTACGTGGATTACGATTTCACCGCCAAGCTCGAAGACCAGCTCGACCAAATCTCCAACGGCAAGCGCGAGTGGGTGCCGGTATTGGAGGAATTCTGGAAAGGCTTTCATCGCCTGATCGAGGACAAGAAAAACATCTCGCGCCGCGAAGTCACGCAGGAAAAAATGGATGAGGCCTGTCCTAAGTGCGGCAAGCCGCTCGCCGCGCGCTTGGGCAAACGCGGCAAGTTCGTGGGCTGCACCGGCTTTCCGGATTGCGACTACACCCGCAACCTCAACGGCGAAACGGAAAAACCTGAAGAAACCGCTATGGTGGAAGGACGCACCTGTCCGAAATGTGGAAGCGCTCTGGCCATCAAGAACGGACCGTATGGGAAATTCATCGGCTGCTCGTCTTATCCCAAATGCAGATTCATCGAGCCGCTCAACAAGCCACGCGATTCCGGGGTGCCGTGTCCGCAATGCGCAAGCGGGAGCCTTATCGAGCGCAGGAGCCGCTACGGCAAAGTGTTCTACTCATGCAGCACCTACCCCAAGTGCAATTACGCGGTGTGGAATCCTCCGGTGGCCCAGCCCTGCCCCAAGTGCAAATGGCCGATCCTCTCTTTGAAAACCACCCAGCGCCACGGAACAGAACTGGTTTGCCCGGTGAAGGGGTGCGGCTATAGCACACCTGCTCCTGCGGCGGCTGCGTAAGGCCCCTTAGACGTCGAGATTTCTCACACTCAACGCGTTGGTTTCGATGAAGGCGCGGCGCGGCTCCACGACGTCGCCCATCAAAGTGGTGAAGATTTCGTCGGCGCTGACCGCGTCCTCAAGCTGCACGCGCAACAGCCTGCGGTTCGCCGGATCCATGGTGGTGTCCCACAACTGTTCCGGGTTCATTTCACCCAAGCCCTTGTAGCGCTGTACAGATAACCCTTTCTTCACCTCTTCCAAGAGCCAGTCGAGCGCCTGCTTGAATTCAGCAACCGGCCTTTGCTGCTCGCCGCGCTTTACATAGGCGCCCGCGCCCAGAAAACTTTGCAGCATCTGCGCGGTGCGTTTGATCTGCGCATAGTCCCCGCTTTGTAGGAAATCCGGATCAAGCACGGTGACGCGCTGGTTGCCATGTCGGGTTTTCTTTATAAGTAATTGATATCTTTCATTTTTATCATCGTACTGGGGCTCGATTTGCAATTCTTCTCCGGCCAGTTGCCTGGATAAAACGCCAGCGCTTTCCCTGGTGGATTGTTCGTCCGACAAATCGATGTCCGGCTGTTTGAGAAGCGCGTAAAGCACGCCCGGATCAATGATGCGCCCTAAGCGTTCGACCACTGCTTCGGCAAGCAGATATTCCTTGGCTAATTTTTCCAAGGCGTCTTTGCTTAATGGCTCGGCGCCCTCGCGGGTCACCAGCTGCGCTTCGCTCAACGCTTGTTGCAGCAAGAAATGCTTGAGCTCATGGTCGTCTTTAAGGTAACGCTCATCCTTGCCGTGCTTGACCTTGTATAGCGGCGGCTGGGCAATGTAGATGTGGCCGCGCTCGACCAGTTCCGGCATTTGCCGGTAGAAGAAAGTGAGAAGCAGCGTGCGGATATGCGAGCCGTCCACGTCAGCGTCGGTCATGATAATGATGCGGTGGTAACGCAGCTTGTTGATGTCTTTGTCGTCGCCGATACCGCAGCCCATGGCGGTGATAAGAATAACGATCTCTTGTGAAGACAGCATCTTGTCGAGCCGCGCTTTCTCCACATTGAGGATCTTGCCCTTGAGCGGCAGGATGGCTTGGAATTTGCGGTCGCGCCCCTGTTTGGCCGAGCCCCCGGCGGACTCGCCCTCGACCAGATAAAGCTCGGAGAGCGCCGGGTCCCGTTCTTGACAGTCGGCCAGCTTGCCTGGAAGCCCCATCGAATCCAGCACGCCTTTGCGCCGGGTCATCTCGCGCGCCTTGCGTGCGGCTTCGCGGGCGCGCGCGGCTTCAATGATCTTGCTGGTAATCACGCGGGCGTCGTTGGGCTTCTCGAGCAGAAATTCCATCAGCTTCTGCCCCACGATTTCCTGCACGATGGGCTGCACCTCCGAGCTCACCAGTTTATCCTTGGTCTGCGACGAGAACTTGGGCTCGGGAACTTTCACCGAGAGCACACAGCACAAGCCTTCGCGCATGTCATCGCCGGTGGTCTCGACCTTGGCCTTCTTGGCGATTTCATTTTGCTCCAGGTATTGGTTGAACGTTCTGGTCAATGCCGCGCGCAGGCCGGTCAAGTGACTACCGCCATCACGCTGCGGAATGGTGTTGGTAAAACATTGCACCGATTCCTGATAGGAATCGTTCCACTGCATCGCCACTTCCACGGTAACACCTTCCTTGGTTCCCACCGAGTGGAAGATGTTGCTGTGAAGAACGTTCTTGCTGCGGTTCATGAACTCGACGAAGCCTTTGACTCCGCCGGCGAACGCGAAGCTTTCTTCCTTGCCTGTGCGCTGGTCGATAAACTGGATTTTCACCCCGTTATTGAGGAAGGAAAGCTCGCGCAGCCGGCGCGCCAGAATGTCGTAGTGGTATTCCACATGACCAAAGGTTTCGCGGCTAGCAAGAAAATGCACTTCGGTGCCGCGTCGGTCGGTTTTCCCCGTCACTTTCAAGGACACGACCGGCTCGCCGTGCCGGAACTCCATGAAATAAGCCTTGCCCTCGCGGCGTATGGTCAGCCGCAGCCACTCAGAAAGCGCGTTTACCACTGAAACCCCGACGCCATGCAAGCCCCCGGCGATTTTGTAGGAATTGTTATCGAACTTGCCCCCCGCATGGAGTTCGGTCATTACGATTTCAGCGGCGGTGCGCCCCTGCTCGTCGTCCTTGTGGATTTCAGTCGGGATTCCGCGGCCATTGTCGATGACGCTGATCGAGTTGTCGATATGGATGGTCACGGCAATCTCGTTGCAGTAGCCAGCCAGGGCTTCGTCTATAGCGTTGTCTACCACCTCGAATACCATGTGATGCAGTCCTGTGCCGTCTGCGGTGTCGCCGATGTACATCCCCGGGCGTTTGCGCACTGCGTCGAGGCCCTTGAGCACTTTGATGCTATTTGAGTCGTATTCGCTTTTGTCGTCTTCCGGTCTGTGCATATCCGTCATTTAACCTTCTATGGTTTCACGTGAAACTTGTGCCTAGATACGCATCGGCATGACTACGTACTTGAAATCCTCATTGCCCGGGATAGTGATCAAGGCGCTGCTGTTCGCGTCGCCAAACGAGCAGCTTATTTCTTCGCAGTCCAGGTTGTTCAGAACATCTAGTAAGTAGCTGATATTAAACCCTATATCTAGCGCGTCGCCCTTATAATTGACCTCTAGCTCCTCTTGCGCTTCCTCCTGCTCGTTATTGGTGCAAATGATGCGTAGGCTTTTATCTGTCAGCACCCAGCGCACGCCACGAAATTTCTCATTTGCCAAGATCGCCATGCGCTGTAGCGCTTGCTGCAGGACCACTCTTGGAATCTGAAAGTGTTTTTGGTTGCCGGTCGGGATAACCCGTGTGTAGTCTGGAAATTTACCATCGACTACTTTAGTGACTAACTCAATGTTTGAAAAAGATATTCTTGCCTGGTTGGGAGCAAGTTCTATACTTACTTCGTCTTCTGTATCTGCAAGTAAGCGACCGGCTTCCGTTACCGCTTTCCTTGGTAAGATAACTTCCAGGCGTGTCTTCTGCTTTTGTTTTAGGCTCGCGTAGCCTAGCCTATGTCCGTCTGTAGCTACAACTTTTAGCTTCTCTTCTTCCACAACTACTAGCAAACCATTCAGGTAGTAGCGGATGTCTTGCTGTGCCATTGCGTACTGCACCAAGCACAAAAGCTGCTTGAGATCTTTCTGCCGCATTTTTTCTTGGTATTGCACGGCTCCTCGTGTCTGTATGGGAAAATCCTCTGCCGGCAAAGTTTGTAGGCTGAATCGGCTTTTCCCCGCTTTAATAAGCAAACGATTATCTTTTTGCTCTAGTTGTACCTTGACTTTCTCCGGCAGCGCCCGCAGGATTTCCTGTAGCTTCCTAGCAGATGTTGTTATGGCTGTGTCCGTACCCGCGCCATCGCTTTGTGCTTCAGTAGTAATCTGAATCTCCAAATCCGTTGTGGCGAAACGAAGTCTCTCTCCCTTACGCTCAATAAGAACATTAGAAAGTATCGGCAGGGTATGTCGCCGTTCCACTATACCGGATACTACGGATAGCGGTTTGAGCAATGCATCGCGGTCTGTTTCAATTAGAATCATCTTTATACCTTTAGTAATAAGATATTTATTAGGCAGCAGCTCTACCTGTGAGCTCTTTGTCTTTCCCCAAGAAACCATTGAGGAAACCGGGAAGCGAAAGCAGGGGAAAACCCCGGTTCGGTAATGTGGACACACTGTGGAAAATCGGGGAAAAGAAGAGACGAGGAAAGAAATCCACAGGTAATTCTGTCACTGTCCCAATCTAGCATTAGCTCCTCAGTACCTGTATAAGCGCATTGTAATCTCGCGTGAGGTCTGCGTCAGTTGACTTAAGTTCTGCGATTTTGCGGCAAGCATGGATGACCGTGGTATGGTCGCGGCCGCCAAAGGCATCACCGATAACCGGAAGGCTAAGCACGGTAAGCTCTTTGGAAAGCGCCATAGCAACCTGGCGGGGACGTGCGAGGGCGCGCGTGCGTTTTTTTGAATACATTTCCGTGACCTTGATTTTATAATAATCTGCCACAGTCTTCTGAATATTCTCGATAGAAACTTGCCGCAGCTGTACCGCTAGCAAGTCGCGCAGCGCCTCCTTGGCCAAGGCAGCCGAGAGCGGCAGGGCGGAGAAGCGGGAGTAAGCGAGAACCCGCTTCAGCGCACCCTCTAACTCACGCACGTTGGACTGGATATGCTTGGCGATGAAAAAAGCGACGTCCTCATCAAGCGAGATTCCCTCTACAGAGGCTTTTTTCAGCAAGATGGCCACCCGCATCTCCAGTTCAGGTGGGTATATCGAAACGGTGAGCCCCCAGCCAAAGCGGGAGATCAGCCGATCCTCCATGCCGGAAATTTCCTTGGGGTAGGTATCGCAGGAAATCACCACCTGCTTATGCGCCTCAATTAAGGCATTGAAGGCGTAAAAAAATTCTTCCTGAGTGCGGTTCTTATTGCTGAAGAACTGTATGTCATCGATGAGCAGCAGATCCAGCGAATGGTAGTAGCGCTTGAAATCGTCGAAAGCCTTATGCTGGTAAGCGCGCACCACATCTGAAACGTACTGCTCGGCGTGGATGTAACGGACTTTAGCTTGCGCGTTCTGTTCATGCACCAGATTGCCTATGGCCTGCAGCATGTGGGTCTTGCCCAAACCGACACCGCCGTAAATGAACAGCGGGTTATAAGCGGTACCCGGATGCTCCGCCACCTGAATCGCGGCCGCGCGCGCCAGTTCATTGGCCTTGCCGGTGACGAAATTGTCAAAGGAAAAAGAGGGATTGAGTCTTGTCTGGCTTTTACTTACAGATTTTATTGTGGCGGGTTTCGCTTTTTCGGTGTGGATCGGCTTGCCCGGGCTTTTTTCCGGCAATGCCAGCACCAGGTTCACCGGCTTGGAGAAATGCAGTTCCGCCATTTTCTGGATGCGCGCAAGAAACCGTTCTCGTATCCAATCCAACACAAAGCGGTTTGGTGCGACCAGGAGCAGCGCATCGGTTTCGGGGACAAACTTGAGCGGCTTGATCCAGGTATTAAACTGCTGCGCGGTCAGTTCTTTTTCGAAGTGGTTCAGGCAAGAAAGCCAAAAGCGTTCCATTTGTGATTCTGACCAGCGCGAAGAGTGAGGACGGAGTAGAGAAACCAATTTCGGACATTATAACGAAACTCTACCATGCAGAGAAAAAATTCATTTGGGGTTGACAGAAGTGGCGGGTAAAGGTTGAATAGACGGTTTTCCCGATTTGGATTGCGAGGCGAAAATGAAACGGACCTATCAACCGTCGAACACCCGGCGTAAGCGCACCCACGGTTTTCTAGTGCGCATGAGGACCAAGGGCGGCGCCGCAGTGATCCGCGCACGGCGTGCCAAAGGGCGGACACGCCTCGGCGTCTAACGTCAGGGTGGTGTTTTATTCACACGCTGCCCAAAACCGCGCGACTAACCACGCCCAGGCAATACGCTGCAGCATTCCAAGCCAGTGCCGTAGCAAGCGGTGAAGTATTCCGGGTGTGGTTCAGGCCGAACCTGCAACGGGGCGCACGGCTGGGGATGGTGGTCGGCAAGCGCGCCGCGCCGCGTGCGGTGGACCGGAATTTCGTGAAGCGCTTGATACGCGAAGAGTTTCGCAAAGAGCAGGGGCGTTTAAGCGGCCTGGATGTCGTGGTGAAATTGCAGGGAAAACCCGTCAAAGCCAGGGCGCGCGAGATGCGCGAAGAACTTCTGGCCTTGTTTTCCAAGAGCAGACTATGGCCCGCTTCGCGTTAGCGGCAATCACCCTATACCGGTATTTGTTGAGCCCCTTGCTGGGCCGCCACTGCCGCTTTGCGCCTTCCTGTTCCGAATATGCGGGCGAGGCCATCGCCAAGTACGGCGTGCTTAAAGGGGCGTGGCTGGGAATGAAGCGCATTCTGCGTTGTCATCCCTGGCACCCGGGCGGATACGATCCTGTGCCGTAGAATTTAAAAACAAGCATGGACACACAAAAACTGTTTCTGCTCATCGTATTTAGCTTATCGGTTTATTTGCTCGTCGACGCTTGGCAGCGCGAAAAGAATCCGGCACCGGTAGACGCCACGCAGCAGACCGGCAAAACGCAGCAGGCTGCGCCGACACCCGGGGAGAAGCTAATCGAGAAGAGCCAGGTCGTAGCCGCCCCCCAAGGCGGTAGCTTGCAGTCGGGCGATAAAATCTCGGTGAAGACGGATTATCTGCTTGCGGAAGTCGATACCCTGGGCGGCGACTTGCGGCGGCTGGAATTGCTCAAACACCGCGACACACTGGACAAGAGCATAAACTTTGTGCTGCTGCAAAGCGTGCCGGAACATGTCTACGTTGCGCAAAGCGGGTTGATCGGGCCGGACCTGCCGAACCACAAAACCCGTTTCTCCGCTGAAAACACCATTTACGAGCTTAAACCCGGCGCCGACCGCGTGATGGTGAGGCTTAGCGCTCCTGAAATCGCGGGAATCAAAGTCGCCAAAATCTACACCTTTCATAAAAGCAGTTACGTGATCGACGTGGCGTATGAAATCAGCAACGGCGGCACCCAGCCGATTCAGCCGTTTTCGTATTTTCAATTTTTGCGCGACGACAACTCGCCGGCCGGCGAAACTAAGCTGGTGCCGACCTACACCGGGCCGGCAATCTACACGGAACAGGAAAAATTCGAAAAAATCGAGTTCTCCAGCATCGTCAAAGGCAAGGCAAAGTACCCCAAGAATGCCGACAACGGCTGGATTGCCATACTGCAGCACTATTTCCTGGCTGCTTGGCTGCCCAAGGATAAAACCCCGCGCGAGTTTTATATGAAGAAGCTGGATGACAAGCTCTATTCGGTGGGCGTGATTTTGCCGGCGAGCAATATCGAGCCGGGCAAAACCGCGAGCATTTCCGTGCCGCTTTACGCCGGGCCGCAGGAGCAGGATGCGTTAAGCAAGCTTGCGCCCGGCCTGGGGCTCACTGTGGACTACGGCTGGCTTACCGTGATTGCTTTGCCGCTGTTCTGGGTGCTTTCCTGGCTGCACAAATGGGCGCAAAACTGGGGCGTAGCGATCATTATGCTTACCGTGATTATCAAGCTTCTGTTCTATCCGCTTTCGGCGACAAGCTACCGTTCCATGGCGAAAATGCGCATGCTGGCGCCCAAGTTGCAAAAGATCAAGGAGCAATACGGTGATGACCGACAGCGGCTGCACCAGGCGATGATGGAGCTTTACAAAAGTGAAAAAATCAACCCGCTCGGCGGTTGTCTGCCGATCGTGGTGCAAATCCCGGTGTTTATCGCGCTCTACTGGGTGCTGCTTGCCAGCGTGGAATTGCGCCACGCGCCATTTGCGCTGTGGATTCAAGACCTCTCCATACCCGATCCTTATTTTGTACTGCCGATCATCATGGGCATCACCATGGTTATTCAGACCTACATGAGCCCCACGCCGCCTGATCCGATCCAGGCCAAGGTGATGAAAATCATGCCGGTGGCGATGAGCGTGTTTTTCTTCTTCTTCCCGGCGGGGCTGGTTTTGTACTGGCTGGTAAACAACATCCTTTCCATTGCCCAGCAGTGGCAGATCAATCGCACCATCGAGCAGGCCCAGCCCGCTCATGGCAAGCGCTGACATCATAGCGGCCATCGCCACTGCGCTCGGGCGCGCCGGCATCGGTGTGGTGCGCGTCTCCGGCCCGAATCTAAAACCACTCGCGCAGGCCGTGCTCGGAAAAACGCCGGAGGCAAGACGGGCGACGCTTTGTAATTTTCACGGCGCAAACGCGTTAACCCTGGACCAGGGCATCGCACTGTATTATCCAGCCCCGCATTCCTACACCGGCGAAGATGTGCTGGAGCTGCAAGGCCACGGTGGCCCGGCAGTGTTGCAGCTCCTGTTGCGGCGCTGTCTTGCTTTGGGTGCGCGGCTGGCCGAGCCGGGGGAATTTACCCGGCGCGCGTTTCTCAACGACAAGTTGGACCTTGCGCAAGCGGAAAGCGTCGCCGATTTAATCGAGGCCACCACTGCGGAAGCAGCAAAGAGCGCGATGCGCTCGCTGCAAGGCGTGTTTTCCGCCGAAGTGAATACGCTCACTCAAGCGCTGATCGAATTGCGCACTCTGGTCGAAGCCACGCTGGATTTTCCCGAAGAGGACGTGGATTTCCTCGAGGAGTCGAACGCCGCGGGAAAATTACAGGCGATACGGCAGCAACTGGAAAAAGTGCTGCAGGCGGCACGCCAGGGCAGCATTCTGCGCGAAGGCATCACCGTGGTGCTCGCCGGCCGCACCAATGTCGGCAAATCCAGCCTGTTGAACCGCCTGGCGGGCGAAGAGGTGGCGATAGTCACCGCCGTTCCCGGCACTACGCGCGATGCGATACGCCAGGCCATCGAAATCGAAGGCGTGCCGCTGCGTGTGATTGACACCGCGGGTTTGCGCGATACGCGGGACGAGGTGGAGAAAATCGGAATCGCCCGCACCTGGGCGGCGATCGAAAAAGCCGATGCGGTGCTGTTGGTGATAGACAGCACGCAGGGTGAATCCGAACATGACCGGGAAATTTTTGCACGCCTGCCGCAGAGACTTTCGCGCATCTGCGTCTACAACAAAATTGATCTGGTGCCCGCCAAACCGAAAATTGAAAGCGTTGCGGGCGAAACCCGGGTTTATCTCTCGGCGAAAACCGGAGAAGGCGTCGATTTATTGCGTACCCAATTGCTGGAAGCGGTCGGCTGGAATCCCACCGGAGAGGGAGTGTTCATGGCGCGCGAGCGGCACTTAAGCGCGCTGAACGAAGCCAACCAGCGCCTTGCCGCCGCTTTTGAAAACCGCGCGCAAATCGAGTTTTTTGCCGAAGAGCTGAAGCTCGCGCAGAATGCTCTGTCCAGAATTACCGGCGAGTTTACTTCTGACGACTTGCTCGGAGAAATTTTTTCCCGGTTTTGCATAGGAAAATAAGCTCGCTTCAATTCGTGGGGCTGGGGAAGCAAATTCGCTTAGTGGCCAACCGGCTTGTTTCGGGGTGGGGCGAACTCGTGTTCCCACCATTCGCCTTCGGTCACCGGTTGATCCGCGCTGCCGCGACCGGCCCGTAGCGCGCGCCGGCCGCCGCGCCGGGACGGAACACAGCGTCGAGACGAGCCCGCTCCTCGGGCGAGAGTTCGATCGTGACGGCGGCAGCGTTCTCCTCCAGCCGGGTGCGGCGCTTGGTGCCCGGAATGGGTACGACGTCATCTCCACTTGACAGGACCCAGGCGAGGGCAATCTGAGCGGGTGTCGCGCTTTTCGCCTTGGCAATCTCCTGCAGACGCTCCACCAGTTCGAGGTTCTTCTTGAAGTTCTCGCCCTGAAAGCGCGGATGGGTGCGGCGCCAGTCATCCGCAGACAGGTCCTCGGGTCTGCGGATCTGCCCGGTGAGGAAACCGCGGCCCAGAGGCGAATAGGCGACGAAACCGATCCCGAGCTTGTGGACGGTCGGGAGGACCTCATCGTCTTCCGGCTCCCGGCTCCAGAGTGAGTATTCGCTCTGCAGCGCCGTTATCGGGTGTACCGCATGCGCGCGCCGGATGGTCTCAGGCCCTGCTTCGGAGAGCCCGAGATAGCGGACTTTTCCTTCCCGCACGAGCTCTGCCATCGTGCCCACCGTCTCCTCGATCGGCACCTTGGGGTCGAGGCGGTGCTGGTAGTAGAGATCGATGCAGTCCACGCCAAGGCGCTTCAACGAGCCTTCGCACGAGGCACGGACGCGCTCGGGACGGCTGTCCAGCGCCCAGTAGTTCGGATCGCCCGCCTTGCGCACAATGCCGAACTTGGTGGCGATGATGACTTTATTGCGTTTGCCCTTGATCGCGCGCCCCACCAGTTCCTCGTTGGCAAAAGGCCCGTAGATCTCCGCCGTGTCGAAGAAATTGATGCCAAGTTCAAGCGCGCGGTGGATCGTCGCGATCGACTCCGCCTCGTCGCGCTCGCCGTAGAACTCGCTCATCCCCATGCACCCGAGGCCAAGGGCCGAGACCATGAGGCCTTGGGTGCCAAGCTTGCGGCGTTGCATACGCAAATCTCCTTCCGTTCGTTATTTCCAGCGCATGAACACTTACGCGCGCCTTGCGGCTTTTGCATTGCTTTGGGCCGATTAGCGCGGCTGGCAAGGAGCGGTAGGTTTAATTATAATGGTTTAACTGTAAGGGATTCCTCGCGCTGCCTTGAGTTCCTGCGGGGCGGTCGTCATCCGTTTCCATTTTGAAGAGATTCCGGACTGCCGGGGGATGGGGATTCTTTGACATTCCAAATAACCTGAAGGGATGAGGTAAAAACATGAATCAGTTCAATGCCACGGCAGTTGAAACGGCCAATGCCCCGGCCTATGTGAAGAACAAGCGGCTTAAGGAATGGGTCGCTAAGATGGCGCAGCTGTGCAAGCCGGAGCGCATCTATTGGTGCGACGGCTCGCAAGAAGAATATAACCGGCTGTGCAATGAAATGGTGGCCGCGGGCACATTCATCAAACTCAACCCCAAGCTTCGCCCCGACAGCTACCTTGCCCTTTCCGACCCCAGCGACGTGGCGCGCGTGGAAGACCGCACTTTCATCTGCAGCGCGAAAAAGGACGACGCCGGGCCCAACAACAACTGGATTGCGCCGGACGAAATGCGCGCTACGCTGAATAAGCTTTTCGACGGCTGCATGCGCGGCCGCACCATGTACGTGGTTCCGTTTTCCATGGGCCCCCTGGGTTCGCGCATCGCGCATATCGGAGTGGAAATCAGCGATTCGCCATATGTGGCGGTCAACATGCGCATCATGACGCGCATGGGGCGCAAGGTGCTCGACGTGCTGGGCGCGGACGGAGAGTTCGTGCCGTGCATGCATTCGGTGGGCATGCCGCTTGGTTCCGGACAAAAAGACGCGCGCTGGCCGTGCAACATGGAGCACAAATACATCGTGCATTACCCGGAAACGCGCGAAATCTGGTCTTACGGCAGCGGCTACGGCGGCAACGCGCTGCTCGGCAAAAAATGTTTCGCGCTGCGCATCGCCTCCATCATGGGCCGGGACCAGGGCTGGCTGGCAGAGCACATGCTGATTCTCGGCGTGGAGCCGCCGCAAGGGCAAAAACTTTACGTGGCCGCAGCTTTCCCCAGCGCTTGCGGCAAGACCAATTTTGCCATGCTGATTCCGCCGGCGAATTTCAAGGGCTGGGAAGTGACCACCGTGGGTGATGACATCGCCTGGATCAAGCCACACAATGACGGGCGTTTTTACGCCATCAATCCTGAAGCGGGCTATTTCGGTGTCGCACCCGGTACTTCGGAGCACACTAACCCCAACGCCATGGCGATGCTCAAGCAAAACTGCATTTTCACCAATGTCGCGCTCACTCCCGAGGGCGATGTGTGGTGGGAAGGCATGACGAAAATCCCGCCGGCAAAGCTTACCGACTG
Organism: Burkholderiales bacterium; assembly: GCA_035543335.1. NCBI lineage: Bacteria > Pseudomonadati > Pseudomonadota > Betaproteobacteria > Burkholderiales > Burkholderiales bacterium. The sequence goes on along the minus strand of DASZZH010000025.1, from coordinate 250,840 downwards.
GCAGGGCAAGGAATGGACACCAGATTGCGGCCGCCCCGCCGCGCACCCCAACTCGCGTTTTACCGTGTCTTCGACCCAATGCCCTTCGCTCGATCTGGCTTGGGATGATCCCAATGGCGTGCCGATCAGCGCTTTCATTTTCGGCGGGCGCAGAAGCACCGCGGTGCCGCTGGTGTATGAAGCGCGCACCTGGGATGAAGGTGTGTACCTCGCCGCCACCATGGGCTCGGAAACCACCGCAGCCGCGACCGCGCAGCAGGGTGTAGTCAGGCGCGATCCCTTTGCCATGCTGCCGTTCTGCGGTTACAACATGGCGGATTACTTCAATCACTGGCTGAAAATGGGCCGCGCTATCGCCCACCCGCCAAAAATTTTCGGCGTCAACTGGTTCCGCAAAGGGCCGGACGGCAAATTCATCTGGCCCGGTTTCGCCGAGAACATGCGCGTGCTGAAGTGGATTGTTGAGCGCTGCCTGGGGCGGGCCCATGCCGCGGAAAACCCGCTGGGCTGGGTGCCGGGTTACAAAGACCTGGAATGGAAAGGCCTGGAAGAGATTTCTGCAGACAAGTTCCACACCCTCATGTCGCTCGATGGAGAAGCGTGGAAGCAGGAACTCGCTTCACACAGCGAGTTCTTCGATAAGCTCAAAGAGCGCCTGCCTAGGGAATTGGCGGCGCGGCGCGAGCGTTTACAATCGTCATTTTAAAGTAGTTGGATCTCGTTTTTCTTTGCGCCGCAGCCCTTGTCGCCGGCCTGCTTGATGCTGTAGTCGGAGGCGGCGGGCTGGTGCAAATTCCGGCGCTCTTCAGCGCGATGCCGAACGCAGCGCCCGCTGCGGTGTTCGGTACCAACAAGCTCTCCTCAATTTTTGGCACCGGTAGTGCTGCGCTGCGCTATTCCCATACGGTGCACATACGCTGGAACGCTGTCCTTCCTGCCGCAATCACCGCCTTTATATTTTCTTACCTTGGCGCGCTGACGGTGAGCTTAATTCCTGCTGACCTCATGCGTGTGCTGGTGGTGCCGCTGCTTATCGTGGTTGCGGTTTATACCTTCTTCAAAAAGGACATGGGTTCGGCCCACGCGCCGTTGCACGAAGGCGCCAGAGAGAAGTTTCTCGCCATCGCTTTGGGCGCGGGCATCGGTTTTTACGATGGCTTCTTCGGCCCGGGCACCGGCAGTTTTCTGGTGTTTTTGTTTGTGCGCTTTTTCGGGTTTGATTTTCTACGGGCTTCAGCAGCGGCCAAAGTGGTGAATGTGGCCACTAACTTCGCTGCGCTGCTCTACTTCATTCCCAGCGGCAACTTGATCTGGCAGCTTGGACTGTTAATGGCTGCTTTCAATATGGCGGGTTCGTTGCTGGGGACGCGGCTTGCCATTCGCCATGGCAGTGGTTTTGTGCGACAGATATTTCTGCTGGTGGTAAGCGCGCTGATACTGAAATTCGGTTACGACACTTTCCTGAATTAACACGCAGCTCGCCTGAAAAACCCTCCCTGAAAAGAATTTGGGCTTGGCTGCCAAGTTGGGCCGGCGTATCATTACGCCTCTTTAGAGACTGCTTATTCGCATGCAATTTCCAATGCAATTTGACGTGATCGTGGTAGGCGGCGGCCACGCCGGCACCGAAGCCGCGCTGGCCAGCGCGCGCATGGGTCAAAAAACCCTTTTGCTTACCCATAACATCGAAACACTGGGACAGATGTCGTGCAATCCTTCGATTGGCGGCATCGGCAAGGGACATCTGGTTAAGGAAATCGATGCGTTGGGCGGCGCGATGGCGCTTGCGACTGACGAGGCGGGGATCCAGTTCAGAATTCTCAACTCCAGCAAAGGACCGGCGGTGCGTGCCACCCGCGCCCAGGCCGACCGCGTGTTTTACAGGCAGGCCATACGCCGCCGTTTGGAAAACCAGCCTGATCTCTGGCTGTTCCAACAAGCGGTTGATGATTTGACTCTGGAAGGCGATCGCGTCACCGGCGTTGTCACCCAGCTTGGGCTGCGCTTTTCCGGCCGCGCCGTGGTGCTCACTACCGGCACATTCTTGTCCGGATTGATTCATGTGGGCTTATCGAATTACCAGGCGGGACGTGCGGGCGATCCGCCTGCTCTCAGCCTGGCGGCGCGTCTGCGCGAATTGAAGCTGCCGGTGGGCCGGCTCAAAACCGGCACGCCGCCGCGCCTGGACGGGCGCACGATTGATTACTCGATGATGGAAATTCAGGCGGGCGATAACCCGGTGCCGGTATTTTCGTTTCTCGGCAGGCCGGAAATGCACCCGCGGCAATTGCCGTGCTGGATCACCCACACCAATTCACGCACCCACGAAATCATCCGCGGCGGGCTCGACCGCTCGCCGATGTTTACCGGCGTCATCGAAGGCATCGGCCCGCGCTATTGCCCTTCGATTGAGGACAAGATTCACCGCTTTGCGAGCAAACAATCGCACCAGATTTTCCTCGAGCCGGAAGGCTTGAACACCAACGAGGTTTATCCGAACGGAATTTCGACGAGCCTCCCGTTCGATGTGCAGCTGGCGCTGGTGCGCTCGATCAAGGGACTGGAAAACGCCCATATCCTGCGCCCGGGTTACGCCATCGAATACGATTATTTCGATCCGCGCGGGCTGAAAAGCTCGCTGGAAACCAAGGCGATCAAAAATTTGTTCTTCGCCGGACAAATCAACGGCACCACTGGCTACGAGGAAGCGGCGGCGCAGGGCCTGCTCGCCGGAATCAACGCGGGACTTTTGGTGCAAGGCAAGGAACCCTGGTGTCCGCGCCGCGACGAGGCCTATCTCGGCGTGCTGGTGGATGACTTGATTACACGCGGCCTTTCCGAGCCCTACCGCATGTTTACCAGCCGCGCCGAATACCGCCTGCAGCTGCGCGAGGACAATGCCGACCTGCGGCTTACCGAAATCGGACGGCGTCTCGGCGTAGTGGATAATGCGCGCTGGGAGCAATTCGAGAATAAACGCGAAGCGGTTGCTCGCGAGCATGAGCGGCTGAAAAGCACCTGGGTTAATCCGAAACTTTTGCCGCAAAGCGAAGCGGAGCGCGTGCTGGGCGCAGCGATAGAGCGCGAATATACGCTCGAAGAATTGCTGCGCCGGCCCAATGTGACCTATGACTCGCTCGTAACGTTGCCTGGGGCGGGGCCGGCCGTGCAGGACGAAAAAGTCGCGGAGCAGGTGGAAATCCAGACCAAATACCGCGGCTATATCGAGCGCCAGCGCGACGAAGTCGCGCGCCGCCAAAATTACGAGAACACGCGCCTGTCGCAAGACCTGGATTACCGCTCCGTGCGCGGCCTTTCGATCGAAGCGCAGCAAAAGCTCAACCAGCACAAGCCGGAAACTTTGGGCCAGGCGGCGCGAATTTCCGGAGTGACGCCCGCGGCAATCTCGCTGTTGCTCGTGTATTTGAAGCGCGGTTGTAACGCCAAGCATAAAAAAACTGCATGAGCCTGGCGGACGAGCTCAAACAAGGCGTTACCGCCTTGGGGCTTAAGCTGTCGTCAGAAGCACAGCAGCGGTTGTTGAATTACCTCGCGCTGATCAACAAATGGAACAGGGTGTACAACCTCACCGCGGTGCGCGAGCCGCAGAAAATGGTGAGCCACCACTTACTCGATAGTCTTGCCGTGGTACCGCATATTGAAGCGCAAAACATCGTGGATGTGGGGAGCGGTGCGGGATTGCCGGGGATTCCCCTGGCGATTGCGCGCGAGGAATGGCAGGTAACGCTGCTTGACGGCAACCACAAGAAAGCCGCATTTCTCAGGCAGGCGGCGATTGAATTGAAGCTTGCCAATGTCGCGGTGCGCTGCGAGCGCGCGGAAGACTTTCAGCCGCAGGAAAAATTCGATTGCGTGATTTCGCGCGCGCTTTCCGATCTTCCAGAGTATGTAGAGCTTGCCGGACATTTGTGCAAGATCACCGGAACCGTGGTCGCGATGAAAGGCGTTTATCCTTACAAAGAGCTCGCCCGGTTGCCGCGGAAATTCAAAATGCAGCAAGTGATACCGCTCAAAGTGCCGGGGCTTAAGGCCGAGCGGCATTTGGTCATCGTGAAGGCGGCTTGAATGCCGAAAATTCTTGCAGTCACCAATCAGAAAGGCGGAGTGGGGAAAACCACCACCAGTGTGAATCTTGCGGCGAGCCTGGTTACGGAAAACTGCCGGGTGCTGCTGATCGACATCGATCCCCAGGGCAACGCCACCATGGGCAGCGGCATCGACAAGCACAGCCTGCAGCGCACGGTTTATCAAGTGCTCCTCGGAAGCGCGACCCTGGGCGAGGTCAAGATTGCATCACCAAGCGGTGGGTTTGATTTGATTCCCGCCAATCGCGAGCTGGCCGGCGCGGAAGTGGAATTGGTGGAAGTGCCCGATAGGGAAAACCGCTTAAAAGCAGCGCTTGAGGAAATTCAAAGCAACTACGATTTCATCCTTATAGATTGTCCGCCGGCGCTCAACCTGCTTACGGTGAACGGCTTGTGCGCCGCGCACGCGGTGATGATACCGATGCAGTGCGAATACTACGCGCTGGAGGGTTTGAGTGATCTGGTCTCGACGGTTAAAAAAATACGCGCCAACCTCAACCCCGCGCTGCAAATCGAGGGTTTGCTGCGCACCATGTTCGATCCGCGCAATCTTCTGGCGCAACAGGTTTCCGACGAATTAAAGCAGCACTTCGGAGACAAGGTTTACGATACCATTATTCCGCGCAACATCCGTCTGGCTGAGGCGCCGAGCCACGGCATGCCCGCAATCCGTTACGATAGAACCTCTAAGGGCGCGCAGGCTTATCTGGCGCTGGCGGGAGAACTATTAAGCCGCAACGGCCAGCTGCCGACCGCGGCGTGACCGGGAAGAAAGAATCGTGACAGGGAAGAAGGAATGAAGATTAAAGGTTTGGGGCGGGGTTTGGATGCGCTCCTCGCGGGAAACGACGAGGCGCCGCACCAAGGCGAGCAGCTCGCCACGCTCCCGATAGACCAGATTCAGCCCGGCAGATACCAGCCGCGCACGCGCATGGACGCAGAATCGCTGGCGGAACTGGCCGAATCCATCAAGTCCCAGGGCGTGATGCAGCCCATTTTGGTGCGGCCGCTCCCGAAGGGGCGTTATGAAATGATCGCCGGCGAGCGCCGCTGGCGCGCCGCGCAGATGGCGGGTTTGAGCCAAGTTCCCGCGCTGGTAAGACAGGTGCCTGATGAGGCGGCGCTGGCGATGTCGCTGATTGAAAACATTCAGCGCGAAGACTTGAATCCTCTGGAAGAAGCCGGCGGCATCCAGCGGCTGATTAGCGAATTCAAGATGACCCATCAAAGCGCCGCCGAAGCGATTGGCCGCTCAAGAAGCGGCGTCACCAATTTGCTCAGACTCATCAATCTCGCCGCCCCCGTGCAGGAATTGCTGTTGGAAGGCAGGATTGACATGGGTCACGCGCGGGCGCTCCTGGGTTTGAGCGCGGCGAAGCAAATTGAACTGGCCAATCTGGTCGCGCACAAAGGGCTGTCGGTGCGGCAAATCGAGCGACTCGTCAGGCAGCGGGAAAAATCCACTCACCAGAAAACCGAAAAACCCGACCGCGACCTTATCAGGCTGCAAGAAGAGTTGTCGGAGAAATTAGGCGCCACGGTAAACATCAAACCGGGTAAGCGCGGCACGGGAAGACTCATCGTCCATTACGCCAGCCTCGACGAGCTGGACAACCTCATTAGCAAATTGTGCAAGCATTGATATTTGCGCGTGATGCGCCAATAACAGGAAGCGCGCCGTGAAAGCCTTTAAGTTTTTTTCCGCAATTGTTGGCGCCATCCTGATCTTCGGTTGTGGCCAAGGGGAGCAAAAAGATACGGCCGCAAAAACAGAAAATCCTTCCCGGCAAAAGGTTAAAGATTCGGAAAAACTTCCCGGGCAGCGCCTGCAGCAAGCTGGGCAGGCCATGAACAAAGCCGCCGATGTGGAAAAGGAACTCGCGAAAAAAGCGGAAGAAACCGAGCGCAAAATCGAGCAGGAAAGCGAATAGCCAGTTGTGGCCCGCTTCCGCTGGCTTCGAATATCAAGCGGCCACCTCAGGCTGAGCTGGGTAGGGGGTCAATTTGATGGAACCGGGTATTTCAGACCATGTCCGGAGTTTGGATGAAATCGCGGCTTTGGCGGTGTAAAAGCGCACTAAACCAAGTGGGCTCGTTGCTTGACCGCTGAATGCCGCGGCAGTTAAACTTGTAAATTTGCGCGATGCAGCAGCTGTCTGCATAATCCTTCGAGTCGGCCGTAAAAATCAAATGAGTCATGCTGCGGGAATTCTGAATCAGGGTATCCGTAGAGTATTGCTCAGCCAAATCGCACTGACTTTGTTGACTGCGGCGGCGGCGTTTGCGCTGCAGGGGAGCGCTGCGGCGCTGGCGGCGCTTTATGGCGGAGGGGTTGCTTTAATCGGCACTTGGCTGCTGGGGCGGCGCGTTTCGCGCACTCCCGAAACCGCGCAGCAAGGCGATGCGGGCAGTCAATTGGCGCTGTACGCCGGGGTGTTTCCCAGGTTCTTCGTGACGTTGGTACTGCTGGCAGTCGGAATAGGCGGGCTCAAACTTGCGCCCATTCCCTTGATTATTGCGTTTGGTCTTGCCCAACTGGGTTTTGTGGTAAATCTAGGAAGCGCCCGGCAGCCGCCGGGATGAAACAGATAAAAAAATGAGCGAAACAGGCAAGCCTAATCCGGTTGAATATATTCAGCATCATTTAACCAATCTGCAAGTGGGCGAAGGCTTTTGGACTTTCAACCTGGATACGTTGATTTTTGGCTGGCTGCTCGCCGGTTTTCTTGTCTTTCTGAGTTGGCGCGTGGGGCGCAGCCTGAGCCTCGATAATCCGCGGGGAGCGCAGAACGTACTGGAAGCGATTCTGGAATTCGTGGATAGTCAAGTAAAATCCACTTTTCCCGGACCTAATCCCTTGGTTGGCCCGCTCGCCCTTACCGTGTTCCTATGGGTATTTCTGATGAACGTCATGGACTTGATTCCGGTGGACCTGTTGCCCAAGGCCGCTGAATACGTGGGGATTCATCATCTGAAGGTGGTGCCGACTACTGATCCCTACACCACTCTGGGGATGTCGCTCTCTGTGTTTGCGCTCATGCTGTATTACAACATCAAGATCAAAGGTGCTTGGGGTTATTTCAAGGGTTTTCTGTTTCATCCTTTCGGAAAATGGCTGATGCCGGTCAATTTCATGATGACCGCCAGCGAAGAACTGGCCAAGCCCCTGAGTCTGGGCCTGCGTTTGTTCGGCAACATGTTTGCGGGTGAACTCGTGTTTTTATTGATCGCGTTATTGCCCTGGTGGATTCTCTGGGTCCCCGGCAGTTTGTGGGCAATTTTCCATATACTGATCATCACCCTCCAGGCTTTCATTTTCATGATTTTGACCATCATGTATTTAGCGTTGGCGCACCAAAGCTTGGACGACGCGCATTGAGTAGAGAAGATTTCAATCATTTTTTGCCGTAATTTTTAGGGAGAGAAAGCATGGAATCAGGCATGATTAATCTGGTCGGCATGATTTACGCCTACACCGCAGTGGGTGTGGGCATTATTCTCGCCGCCGCAGGATTGGGTTCCGCGTTGGGCTGGGGCCTCATCTGCGCAAAATATATGGAAGGCATTGCACGGCAGCCGGAGATGCTGCCGGTGTTGCGCATACAGATGTTTATCACTGCCGGCTTGATGGAATCCTTCCCCTTCATCGTGCTGGCCTTCGCGATGTACTTCACATTCGCCAATCCGTTTCTCGGAGCGGCGCTGAACGCCATCAAGGCAGCGGGCGGTTAATTCTCGAGGAGTTGAGACGTGAACGTAACGGCAACGCTTTTTGGTCAGATGATCACCTTTGCGGTGTTGGTTTGGTTTATTCAACGCTTTCTTTGGGGGCCTTTGACCCGCATGCTGGCGGAGCGCAACAAGCGCATCGCCGACGGCCTTGCCGCTGCGGAACGCGGCAAGCAGGAGCTGGAAATGGCCGGCAAGCGCTCTGCGGAAGTGCTGCAGGACGGCAAGCATCGGGCTGCCGACATCATCGCCCAGGCGGAGAAACGCGCCCTGCAAATCATCGAGGAAGCCAAGCATGCGGCCAAGGCCGAGGGCAACCGCATGATCGCCGGCGCCAAGGCGGAAATCGCGCAGGAAGTGAGCCGCGCCAAGGAAGCGCTGCGCAGCCAGGTGGCGGCTTTGGCGGTGGCGGGCGCCGAGAAAATTCTGCGCCGTGAAGTGGACGCCAAGGCGCACGCCGATCTGCTGAAAGTCATCCAAACCGAACTGTAAAACGCCATGGCGGAAAACGTCACGATTGCGCGGCCTTACGCCGAAGCCGTATTCAAGCTGGCCAGGGAAAAAAACACCTTGGCCAAATGGTCGGACATGCTCGCGTACCTGGAAGTGGTTGTGACAGAACCGCGGGTACAAGCCATCATCGGCAACCCGAATTTCAGCGCGGAGCAAACCGAAAACCTGCTGCTGGGTATTTGTGGAGAGAAACTCGATGGCACGGGCAGGAATTTCGTGCAAGTGCTCGAGCGCAACGACCGCCTTCCCTTGCTGCCGGAAATCCGGGAGTTGTTTGAAGCGCTCAAGGCGGAACAGGAAGGCGTGCTCGAAGTGAAGATTGATTCAGCGTTTCCACTGAGCAAAAAACAGACGGGCGAACTGGAGCGCCGTCTCGAAGGCAGGTACCAGCGCAAAATCGTCACTCAGGTAAGTGTGGAACCCGAATTAATTGGCGGCGTGAAAATCGCGGTCGGCGACCATGTTCTCGATGCCACGGTGCGCGGCAAATTGGAAGCGATGCGTACCGCATTGACAAGATAAATCCACAACCCCCAGTTTTGTTCAGGAGCAGAAATGCAAGTTAACCCCTCGGAAATCAGTGAACTGATAAAAAACAAGATCGAGAACCTCGCGGTTTCGGCGGAATCGCGCACGCAGGGCACGGTGATTTCCGTAACCGATGGCATCTGCCGCATACACGGCCTCTCCGACGTAATGCAGGGTGAGATGCTGGAATATCCCAAGAACACTTTTGGCCTCGCGCTTAATCTGGAGCGCGACTCGGTGGGCTCGGTGGTGCTGGGCGAATACGAGCATATCACCGAAGGCGATATCGTGAAGTGCACCGGCCGCATCCTAGAAGTCCCGGTGGGCGAAGCGCTGATCGGGCGCGTGGTGGACTCGCTTGGCAAGCCTATAGACGGCAAAGGCCCGATTCAGGCCAAGGAGACCTCGCCCATCGAAAAAATCGCGCCGGGGGTGATCTGGCGCAAGTCGGTATCGCAGCCGGTGCAAACCGGCTTGAAGTCCATTGACTCCATGGTGCCAATTGGCCGTGGCCAGCGCGAGCTCATCATCGGCGACCGCCAGACGGGTAAAACCGCGGTGGCGATGGACACCATCATCAACCAGCAGGGCAAGGACCTGATTTGTATTTATGTCGCGATAGGACAAAAAGCATCCAGCGTCGTCAACGTGGTGAGGAAGCTCGAAGAGCACGGCGCCATGGCCTATACCATCGTGGTGGCGGCTTCCGCCTCCGAATCCGCCGCGATGCAGTACATCGCGCCCTATTCCGGCTGCAGCATGGGCGAGTACTTCCGCGACCGCGGCCGGGACGCGCTGATTATTTACGACGACCTCACCAAGCAGGCCTGGGCCTATCGGCAGATTTCGCTGCTGCTGCGCCGCCCTCCGGGGCGCGAAGCCTATCCCGGCGACGTGTTTTATCTGCACTCGCGTCTGTTGGAGCGCGCAGCGCGGGTGAACGAGGAATATGTCGAGCACTACACCAATGGCAAAGTCAAAGGCAGGACCGGAAGTTTGACAGCGCTGCCGATAATTGAAACCCAGGCCGGCGACGTGACTGCGTTCGTGCCGACCAACGTGATTTCTATTACCGACGGCCAGATTTTTTTGGAAACCGACCTGTTCAACGCAGGCATCCGTCCCGCCATCAACGCCGGCATCTCGGTTTCGCGGGTGGGCGGAGCGGCGCAGACCAAGGTGATTAAAAAGCTGGGTGGCGGCGTGCGCCTGGCGCTCGCGCAATACCGCGAGCTGGCGGCTTTTGCGCAGTTTGCTTCAGATCTGGATGAAGCGACCCGCAAGCAGCTGGAGCGCGGCCGCATGGTGACCGAACTCATGAAACAGCCGCAATACGAACCGCTGCAGGTGTGGGAAATGGCGTTGACGCTGTTTGCGGTGAACAACGGTTATTTCGACGACATTGATGTGAAGAAGGCGCTTTCCGCCGAGCGCGGGATGCGCGATTACATCAAGGGCAAGTATGGAGACGTGGTGAAGCGCATCGAGGACACCAAGGATTTGTCCAAAGACGACGAAGGCAAGTTGCATGAAGCAATGAAGGATTTTAAGAAGAACGCGGCATATTAAAAGGACCTGCCATGCCCGGCTCAAAGGAAATCCGTAACAAAATAAAAAGCGTCCAAAACACGCGCAAAATAACCAAAGCCATGGAAATGGTCGCGGCCTCAAAAATGCGCAGGGCGCAGGAGCGCATGCGACACGCCCGTCCTTATGGCGAAAAAATCCGCAACATCGCCGCGCATCTCTCCCACGCCAATCCCGAATACCGTCACCCCTTTTTGGTTGAGCGCGACACGGTGAAGAAAGTGGGCCTCATTCTGATTACCACCGACAAGGGCCTGTGCGGGGGCCTTAACACCAACGTGGTCAGGCTCACCCTCAGCAGAATGAAAGAGTGGGAATCCCAAGGCGAGCAGTTCGAGGTCTGCTGCATCGGCAACAAAGGCCTTGGCTTCATGCAGCGCCTAGGTGCGAATATCGTGTCGCAGGTCGTGGGCCTCGGCGACAAGCCGCACATGGAAAAACTCATCGGCGCGGTGAAGGTTATGCTCGACGGCTACACTCAGGACCGTTTCGGCCGCTTGATGATTTTCTTCACCCGCTTCATCAACACCATGAAGCAGGAGCCCGTGATGGAGCAATTGCTGCCATTCTCGGGCGAGAGACTGGGCGCGCCGGGGGGCAGGTGGGACTACATCTACGAGCCCGATGCGAAGGATGTGCTGGATGAGGTATTGAAGCGCTACATTGAGATGCTGGTCTATCAGGCGGTGTGCGAAAACATGGCGTCCGAGCAGTCGGCGCGCATGGTGGCGATGAAAGCGGCTTCCGACAACGCCGGCAACGTGATTGACGAACTCACCCTGGTCTACAACAAATCGCGCCAGGCGGCGATTACCAAGGAGTTGTCCGAGATCGTGGGTGGCGCGGCGGCAGTATGACGCGATACTCTGGACGATCGGGTGAGACTTATGTGCGTGAAGCGCACGTTACGGCGAGACCAAATCGTCCAGGCGCGGCGGCTGTTTAACTTTTTTTACTTTAAGAAAGGACTGCAAAACTCCAAAGCGAAGCAATAACGAGGCGCGCGGGTTGAGCAAACCGGAGTGTACACGACAGTACATGAGGATTTGCGAAGCCCGAGCAACAAAGTTAGCGCGAGCGACGAGTTTTGCAGCACATAGGGAAAAGATGAGTGAAGGAAAGATAGTACAGTGCATCGGCGCGGTAATCGACGTGGAATTTGCTCGCGAGGGAATGCCCAATATTTATGACGCGCTCACGCTTGATCCCCAGTACAAGGTCGATCTGACGCTGGAAGTGCAGCAGCAGCTGGGCGATGGCGTGGTGCGCACCATCGCGCTGGGACCAAGCGACGGCCTGCGCCGCGGCATGGTGGTGAAAAATACCGGCGCGCCGATTTCCGTGCCGGTAGGACACGGCACGCTCGGCCGGATCATGGACGTTCTCGGCCGTCCAATCGACGAAGGCGGCCCGGTCAAGTGTGACGAGAAGCGCCCGATTCATCAGAAAGCGCCGACTTTCGAAGAGCTCTCCCCCAGCCAGGAGCTGCTGGAGACCGGCATCAAGGTGATCGACCTGGTATGCCCGTTCGCCAAGGGCGGCAAGGTGGGCCTGTTCGGCGGCGCCGGTGTCGGCAAAACTGTCAACATGTTAGAGCTCATCAACAACATCGCTAAAGCGCGCTCGGGTCTCTCCGTTTTCGCCGGCGTGGGCGAGCGCACCCGCGAGGGCAACGACTTCTATCACGAGATGGTAGAGGCAGGCGTCATTAAGCTCGATAATCTGACCGAATCAAAAGTGGCGATGGTGTTCGGGCAGATGAACGAGCCGCCAGGCAATCGCCTGCGCGTGGGATTGAGCGGCGTCACCATGGCGGAATACTTCCGCGATGAAGGCCGTGACGTACTGCTCTTCATCGACAACATTTACCGCTTCACGCTGGCGGGAGTTGAAGTTTCTGCGCTGCTCGGCCGCATGCCCTCGGCGGTGGGCTACCAGCCCACGCTGGCTGAGGAAATGGGCCGCTTGCAGGAGCGCATTACCTCGACCAAAACCGGCTCGATTACCTCGGTGCAGGCGATATTCGTGCCGGCGGACGATCTGACCGACCCGTCTCCCGCCACCACCTTCGGCCACCTGGATTCCACCGTGGTGCTCTCGCGCGACATCGCGTCGCTCGGCATTTATCCCGCGGTGGACCCGCTGGATTCGACCTCGCGCCAGGTGGACCCCAACGTGATTGGCGAGGAACACTACAATACCACGCGCTCGGTGCAGGCGACGCTGCAGCGCTACAAGGAATTGCGCGACATCATCGCGATTCTCGGCATGGACGAGCTCTCGCCCGAGGACAAGCTGATCGTGTCCCGCGCCCGCAAGATCCAGCGCTTTCTGTCGCAACCCTTCAGCGTGGCGGAAAACTTCACCGGTCAGAAAGGCAAATTTGTGCCGCTCAAAGAGACCATCAAGGGCTTTAAGGGCATTGTCAATGGCGACTATGACCAGCTGCCCGAGCAGGCGTTCTACATGGTCGGCACGATTGAAGAAGCGGTCGAGAAAGCGAAGACATTGCAGTGATGAAGAGGAGCGTGAACCAGTGAATAAGTGAACAAGTGAACGAGGAAATCGAGGCATAACGTCCTCTTTTTACCCGTTCACCATTCACCCGTTCACCCGTTCACAGAGCAAAATGGCCAATACCATACACGTAGATATCGTCAGCGCTGAAGAATCCATTTTCTCAGGCGAGGCGGAATTCGTGGTGCTTCCCGGCGAAATGGGCGAACTCGGCATTTATCCGCACCACGCGCCGTTGATGACCCACATCAAGCCCGGAGCGGTACGGATGAAAATCCCGAACCAGGAAGAAGAAATCCTAGTTTTTGTGGCGGGCGGCATCCTGGAAGTGCAGCCGAACCTGATTACCGTACTCGCCGACACCGCGATCCGCGGCAAGGATTTGGACGAAGCGAAAGCGCTGGAAGCGATGAAGCAAGCGGAGGAAGCCAGGCGCAACGCCAAGGACAAGCAGGAAGTGGCGGTGGTCGAGGCCGAGCTCGCCTCCCTTGCGGCTCAACTCGCTGCGATCCGCAAGCTGCGCAAGAAGTAACTTGGTGGCAAGCGCCCCCCGGTTAAAATTGCAGAGGCAGCTTCGGCTGCCTTTTGTTTTTTTGCGGGCTTAGCGACCATGGCGCAGGACACGGTTGACCTTCTGATCATCGGCGGCGGTATTAACGGCGCCGGCATTGCGCGCGATGCCGCAGGGCGCGGGCTTTCGGTCGTGCTTTGTGAACAGAACGACCTTGGCTCGGCGACTTCATCAGCGAGCAGCAAGCTGATTCACGGCGGCTTGCGCTACCTCGAGCATTGCGCGTTTCGATTGGTATCGGAGGCGCTGACGGAACGCGAGGTCCTGCTCGACGCCGCGCCTCATCTGATTTCTCCCATTCAATTCGTTCTGCCCCATGTGAAAGAATTGCGGCCGCGGTGGATGCTGCGTTTGGGGCTCATGCTGTATGACCATCTCGGCAGCAGGCACCGGCTTTCCGGCTCGCGCGCCGTGGATTTGCGCAGCACAGTATATGGGGCGGCACTGAAAGCCGAGTTCGAAAGAGGCTTCGTTTATACCGATTGCCGGGTGGATGATGCCAGGCTGGTGGTTGCCAACGCGCGCAGCGCGCAAGAACTCGGCGCGCAGATTTTGACCCGCACCCGTTGTGTTTTGGCAAAACGCAGCGGCGGGTGGTGGGATGCAGTACTTGAGCGTGGCCCCGAGAATATAGCAGTCAAGGCGAGGGCTTTGGTCAACGCCGCCGGTCCCTGGGCGCGGGCGTTGTTTACCGACGTGATTCAGCAGCCATCCAGGCACAAGGTCCGCTTGGTGAAAGGCAGCCACATCGTAGTGCCGCGGCAGTATAAAGGAGATCATGCTTATTTGCTGCAAAACCGTGACCGCCGCATCGTGCTGATGATTCCCTTCCAGGAACAATTCACTCTGATCGGCACGACGGACATTCCATATCAAGGCGACCCCGCCTCGGTCGTTATTTCGGATTCTGAAGCCGGCTATCTTTGTGACGCGGTAAACCGTTATCTGACATATAGGATCACACCTGCTGCTGTGGTCTGGCGCTACAGCGGGGTGCGCGCGCTTTACGACGACGGTCACGCCAACCCTTCCCGGGTCACCCGTGACTACCAGCTCATCGTGGACACGGATAATCAGGGAAGACTGCCGCTGCTTTCGGTGTTTGGCGGAAAAATCACAACTTTCCGCAGGCTTTCGGAGCAGGCGCTGGACAAGCTTTTTCCCTGGTTTTTGCAGATGAAACCCGCCTGGACTTCCGGCACGTTTTTGCCTGGCGGCGATATCGCGGATTTCGAGCGCTTCCTCGCCGATTTAACGGACACTTATCCCCAGCTTCCTCAATCCTTGTTGCGCGCCTTGGCCCGCCGTCACGGCAGCCTGGCGCGTGAAGTATTAAGCGAAGCGCGGGAAGAATCGGATTTGGGCCTGCACTTCGGCGCCGGATTGTACCAGCGGGAAGTGGATTATTTCATCGAACGCGAATGGGCAAAAAACGCGGAAGACATTTTGTGGCGGCGTACTAAAGCTGGTCTGCACTTCAACCGCGCGGGCAAAGAGGCGCTCGAGCGTTATGCTTTCAACCGCGGCAGCGTAGGACAGCGCTGAAATCCGCCGGCCCTTGTGCGATAATCCCGCGATAAAACTATGTTGAATATCGTTATCCTCGCCGCCGGCCTGGGCAAGCGCATGCACTCGGATTTGCCCAAGGTGCTGCACCCGCTTGCCGGAAAGCCGCTTCTGCAATATGTGCTGGAAAGCGCGCGCGCGTTGAAGCCCGCGAAACTCTGCGTGGTGTACGGCCTCGGCGGCAACGCCGTGCCTGAACGCTTCGGTGGCGATGGAGCGGTGATGGTGAAGCAGGAACCGCAGCTGGGCACCGGCCATGCGTTGAAGCAGGCGCTGCCGCAGCTGGTCAAGGACGGAATCACTCTCGTGTTGTGCGGCGATGTGCCGTTGATCGCGGCAGACACGCTCAAGCGCATGCTCAAGCCCAACCAACTCACGCTGATGACGGTGGAGCTGGATGACCCGGCCGGTTACGGCCGTATCGTGCGCGGCAAAGACGGTAATGTGGTGCGCATTGTCGAGCAGAAAGACGCGAGTGCGGCGGAGAAAAAAATCCGCGAAGTCAACACTGGCATCATGGCGCTTCCCACGTCGCAGCTCCCGGGCTGGTTAAGCAAGCTCGGAAACAAAAACGCGCAGAAGGAATACTATCTTACCGACGTGGTGGCGCTGGCGATCAAGGACGGAGTTAAAGTTTCCGCCGTTCAACCGCAACATGTTTGGGAAACGCTGGGCGTCAACAGCAAAGCGCAGCTTGCGCAACTTGAGCGCCTGTATCAAACGGAGCGCGCTCATCAACTGCTCGAGCAGGGCGTGACTATTGCCGATCCCGAACGGATTGATATTCGCGGCGAGCTCGCCTGCGGGCGGGACGTGGAAATCGACATCGGCTGTATCTTCGAAGGCGCCGTGGCCTTGGGCAATAATGTTAAAGTGGGCGCGTATTGCGTGCTGAAAGACGTGAAAATTGCAGCGGGAACCGAGCTTCTGCCTTATTGCGTGATTGAAGGCGCGGAAATCGGCAGGGATTGCCGTGTCGGACCTTATTCACGCATCCGCCCCGGAACCCTGCTGGATGCTGGGGCGCATATCGGCAATTTTGTCGAAGTGAAGAACAGCCGCGTCGGCCTTAAAAGCAAGGCCAATCACTTAAGCTACGTCGGCGATACCACGGTCGGCAAAAACGTCAACATCGGCGCGGGCACGATTACCTGCAATTATGACGGAGCAAACAAGCACCGCACGGTAATTGAAGACGACGTGTTCATCGGCTCCGACACCCAACTCGTCGCGCCGGTGACCGTGCACAAGGGCGCGACCATCGGCGCCGGCACCACCGTGACCCGGGACGCGCCGGCGGGAGAGCTCACGATTTCGCGGGTGAAGCAGGTATCAGTGAGCGGCTGGAAGCGCCCGGTGAGGAAAACCGTGAGGAGTAAGGAGTGAGGAGTAAACCGTGTGTGGAATAGTCGGGGCGATTGCCCGCCATAACGTCGTGCCGATTTTGCTCGAAGGCCTGCGCCGCCTCGAATATCGCGGCTACGACTCGGCCGGCCTCGCGGTGATTAACGGCGGCTTGAAACGCATCCGCAGCGTGGGCCGTATCGCCGAACTGAGCAACCAGGCGCAAAAACAAAACGTGCAGGGACAGCTGGGCATCGCTCACACCCGCTGGGCGACGCATGGTGCGCCCACCGAGAAGAACGCCCACCCGCACGTGAGCGGCGGCACGCTGGCGGTGGTTCACAACGGCATCATCGAAAACCACGAGGTGCTGCGCGCGCGGCTGAAGAAACTCGGCTACGAGTTTACTTCCGACACCGACACCGAGGTGATTGCCCACCTCATCCATCATTACTATGAGCGCGAAAAAAATCTGCTGACCGCGACGCAGAAAGCGGTGGCGGAACTCACCGGCGCCTATGCGATAGGCGTGATTGCGGGCGATGCGACGGACCATCTGGTGTGCGCCCGCAAAGGCAGTCCCCTGCTGCTGGGGCTCGGCGTCGGCGAAAATTTCCTCGCCTCCGACGCGTCTGCGCTGCTGCCGGTGACGCAGAAAATGGTTTACCTCGAAGAAGGCGACGTCGCCGACATCGAGCTTTCCGGTTATACGATTTACGACGCCAGGGGGAAAAAGGTCGAGCGGCCGGTGCACGTGAGCAATCTCAGCCCGGAGACGGCGGAGCTCGGAACCTACCGCCATTTCATGGAAAAGGAAATCCACGAGCAGCCGCGCGCGATTGCCGACACCCTGGAAGGCGTGATGTACGGCGCGGCGCTCACGCCGGCAATCTTTGGCCCTGGCGCGGCGAAAACTCTCGCGCGCGTGAAAAGCGTGCTGATGGTCGCCTGCGGCACAAGCTTTCACGCCGGCCTGGTGGCGCGCTACTGGATGGAGGGACTGGCCGGCCTGCCCTGCAACGTCGAAGTGGCGAGCGAATACCGCTACCGCGACAGCGTGCCTAATCCCGATGCGCTGGTGATTACGATTTCGCAATCGGGCGAGACGGCGGACACCGTGGCGGCGTTGAAGCACGCCAAATCGCTCGGCCACGTGCACACGCTGTGCGTTTGCAACGTTCCCGAATCGGCGCTGGTTCGCGAATCGGGCTTAAGGTTCATGACCCGGGCGGGGCCGGAAATCGGCGTCGCCTCGACCAAAGCCTTCACCACCCAGTTGGTCGCGCTGTTTCTGCTCGCGCTCGTCCTTGCCAAGCAGCGCAAGCGCTTAAGCAAGGAGCGCGAAGCCGAATGGGTCTTAGCGCTGCGCCATCTGCCGACTGCGGTGCAAAACGTGCTGGGGCTGGAAAAGCAGGTGATGGCCTGGGCGGAGAAATTCGCGGTGAAGCAGCACGCGCTGTTCTTGGGGCGCGGCATTCATTATCCGATCGCCATGGAAGGCGCGTTGAAGCTCAAGGAAATTTCCTACATCCACGCCGAGGCCTATCCGGCGGGAGAATTGAAGCACGGCCCGCTCGCGCTGGTGGACCAGGACATGCCGGTGGTAGCGGTCGCGCCTAATGACGCGCTGCTCGAAAAGCTCAAGTCAAACTTGCAGGAGGTCCGCGCCCGCGGCGGCGAGCTTTACGTTTTCGCTGACGCCGACTCCCGCGTTCAGGAAGGCGAGGCGATACACGTCATTCGCATGCAGGAGCACGCGGGTTATTTGAGCCCGATACTCCACGTTGTGCCGCTGCAGCTCCTCGCCTATCACGCCGCACTGCAACGGGGTACCGATGTGGACAAGCCACGCAATCTCGCCAAGTCGGTGACGGTGGAATAATCGTTGCAACACGTCAGGTTTGGTCTGCGGGCTTTATTTAATCCGGGCCCCTAGTTCGAGCCTTGCCCCGATAATCTTTACCAGCACCCTTTTGCGGCGGCGGCCGTCGAACTCGCCGTAGAAAATCTGGTCCCAGGGCCAGAAGTCGAGCTTGCCGCCGGTGACGGCGACCACGACTTCGGCAGCTAGGTCGTAATTACCTAAATTGGGGGTTATCGCTCCCTTTCTGGGAACGAATCGGTTGAGACTTTCCGACGAGCTTAAACGTCCGCAAGCCGAAACCGCCGCCGAACTCGACGCTCTGCTTCCTCCCATCCTCGACCATGCGTTCAAAGGCGAACTATAGGGCAAGTCTTGCCGCTGCTTGAGCCACAGGTTGACTGATAACTTGACTTATACTTGACTTACGGCGTAAGCTCAGCGCCATGAGCTATCAGCCGAAGTTCACCATCACCCCGCAGTTGCTTACCCGCGTCGAAGAAATAGCGGCGCTGCGGGGTTGGATTGTGAACGCCGCAGTCGAAGTGCCTTGGATTCCGACGTTGCAGAAGGACACGCGGGCACGCCTCGCGCACTCCTCGACGGCGATTGAAGGCAATCCGCTGACTCTTGAACAAGTGCGGGCCGTTGAGGAGGGCCGCGAACTGGCGACGGTCAGCACCCGGGACAAGCGGGAGGTGCTGAATTATTTTGCGGCGCTGCGGCATCTCGAGAAGCACGCCAAGAAGAGTCTCATCACCCACGAGGATGTCCTCAAGCTTCACAAAATCATCGCGGGGAACGTGATGAACCAGGGAGAGGCAGGACGCTACCGCACAACGCAGGTTCGAGTGGGCTCATACGTGCCACCGCCGCCGGAGCAGGTATCCGGTCTCATGTTTGAGTTTCTGCAATGGTGGAACAAGACATCGGGGATATTGTCGCCAGTTATCAGTTCCGCGATCGTCCATTATCGGTTCGAAGCCATTCATCCTTTCGCTGACGGCAATGGACGGACGGGCCGCGCGCTGGCTCTATGGGAGTTGTACCGGCGCGGGTTCGATACGCACCACATTTTCTCGGTGGACGAGTACTACTGGGAGAACCGGCCTCGTTATTACGCGGCCCTGCGGGCCGTGCCGCAGCAAGGCGATGATCTGACCTCTTGGCTGGAATACGCTGCGGAAGGATTATTGCTGACACTCCAGCAGGTCTGGAAGCGTGTGCAAGGTCTGTCGGCTCAGTCGAAAGGAAAAAAACTGGTGCTGCGACCCAAACAGGAGCAATTGCTGCAACTGCTTCGTGAGCGGGGCAGCATGAGTCCCAAGGAAATCTGGGATGGGTTAGGTGTCTCCAAGCAAGGCGCGATTGACTTGCTACGGCCGCTCATGGAAGCGGATTTGGTCAAGCGCGAGGGTACGCGAAAGTCCGGCCGGTATCTCCTGGCGTAAGCCCGGGTGTCGCAACCATTACTCCCCGATGATTTTCACCAGTACCCTTTTGCAGCGGCGGCCGTCAAATTCGCTTCTCTCATAAGGCGCGAACTTTAAAGCTCTATCACCAGCCGAGGGTCAAATTGCTTGTTGAGCCTGAGGCCATGGTGGCCGCGCGGGTTGCACACCACATGGGTACTCGAAATCTCATAGTCAAACTTGCTGTGTGTCTGGCCGTGCACCCAGAGCGCAACCGGCTTGCCCATCAGGTGCTCCATGCGGTTGACATAAGCCGCGCTACCGTGAGTGAACTCGTCCAGGTATTCGGGCGCAATTGACAGAATGGATGGCGCGTGATGGGTAATCACAACCGTCTTGCCGTCAAAGGGCTCATTGAGTTTTTTCCGCAGCCATGCCTTGAATTCGGTGTGCTTCTTCTGGGTGTCTTCGGGACGAAGCTTGCGAAAGCCCATGCCGGCCCGGATTTCGCGGTAATCGCTCATCGTCTGGCGCGCATCCGACATGGCCAGCTGGAGATTGCCGGTTGCCGAGAAGTCCGTCCAACAGGTGCCGCCCAAAAAGCGAACGTTCTCCTGAATAGCTTCATCGCACTCGAGCACGCGTACGTTTGTGCCGGCGGTTTTTTGCTTGAGCCGCTTCACCGTGCGCTCAAGATGCCCGCCGTAGAACTCGTAGTTCCCAAGGACATAATAGACAGGCACCGAAAAGTGTTTAACTGCCCAGTCAATGCCATGTTCCTGCACATGAATATCCCCGGCAAGAATGACCGCGTCCGCGCTGGTGTCAGGCGGGACGAAATCGCCTAACTCCAGGTGCAGGTTACTGAGAATATGCAGTCTCATGTTCCCTCCGGAATCGCCTTTCTACCTTCATTTAAAGACAGTTTATCCCGTGAAGCAATTTGCGGTAAGCCCTTATACCCTTTAGGAGCAGGGCGGTCTATTCCCCGATGATTTTTACCAGCACCCGCTTCGGACGCCGGCCGTCGAATTCACCGTAGAAAATCTGCTCCCAAGGGCCGAAATCCAGTTTTCCCGAAGTCACTGCAACCACGACTTCGCGCCCAAATAGCTGGCGCTTGATGTGGGCATCGGCGTTGTCCTCGCCAGTGTCGTTGTGGCGGTATTGCTTGATGGGTTGGTGGGGAGCAAGCCCCTCCAGAAAGCGGGTAAAGTCGCTGTGCAAGCCCCGCTCGTCGTCATTGACGAACACCGAAGCGGTAATATGCATCGCGTTGACCAGCACCAGTCCTTCCTTGACGCCGCTTGCCTTCAGCGCTTCCTCGACTTGCGGGGTGATGTTGATGAACGCTTCCTTGGTGGGGGTTTTAAATAGCAATTCCTGGCGATGAGTTTTCATTTTGTCCCTCCGCTGCTTGGCGCTAGAATGATAAGGAAAACGATACCTCAGATTCTCGGATAGAGCCATGCCTAAAGATATCATCGTTTGCGCCGACGGTACCTGGAACAAGCCGTCAGAAAAAGACCGCGGCAAGCCCGCACCGACCAATGTTTTCAAGATTTTTAAAGCGCTGGGCGGAACCAGCGGGCGCGAGTCAAAAAGCGAAGGAAAGGCGCTTTTTTACGATTCGGGCGTGGGCACCAATTTCGGCACGCGCATTCTGGGCGGCCTGCTTGGCATTGGCTTATCCGAAAACATCAAGGACTGCTATGAGTTCATCGTCAAAAATTACCAGGCAGGCGACCGGCTGTTCCTGTTTGGCTTCAGCCGCGGCGCTTATACTGCCCGCAGTCTGGGCGGATTCATCGTGGCGTGCGGGGTTTTGCGCGATGACCTGAACTGGCCGGACCAGGAGCGCAGGCAAAACATTCAGGAGGCGTATCTTGTGTACCGCCACGGCGATGCCGAGGAGAAGAAAGCGTTCAAACAGGCGCATTCCTACGATACTGACATCGAGATGATAGGCGTGTGGGATACCGTGGGCGCGCTGGGTATCCCGCTGATTTTCTTCAGGGGTATTAACCGCTGGATCGAGCGCTTTCATGACACCGCTCTTCATCCGCAGGTGAGGCACGGCTACCACGCGGTGGCGCTGGACGAGGAGCGCGCGGAATTCATGCCTACTTTATGGGATGACCGCGATGGGATTGAGCAGGTCTGGTTTTGCGGCGTGCATTCGAATGTCGGCGGCGGTTATGCGGACACCGGTCTTTCGGATCTGGCGCTGAATTGGATAATCGCCAAGGCCAAAATAAACGGACTCGGGTTTGACGGGAATACGCTTGCAGATTTGCGGCTGAAACCCAATCCTTGGGGCGAGCTGCGCAATTCGCGCCAAGGCATCATGGCGCTCACCAAAAGAAAAGTGCGCGATGTAAACAGCCTCGACAAATTCCCGAAGGTTCATTGGAGCGTGGAAACGCGCCTGGCATCATGCATCCCGCCCTACAATCCGCAGAGCCTGAAACTTACGCGGACCAATCCAGACAAGCCTGCCGATCCCTACACGGTGGTGCAAGACGAAGGGTGAAGCAATGCTTGCGGCAACTGATCGAATCAAGGTGGTAAAAGGCGATATTACCGAGCTCGAGGTGGATGCGATTGTCAATGCCGCAAACACTACGCTGCTCGGCGGCGGCGGCGTGGATGGAGCGATCCACCGCATAGCGGGACCGGAACTCCTTGCCGAATGCCGAACATTGGGTGGCTGCGAAACCGGCAAGGCGAAAATCACCAAGGGTTATCGCCTGAAAACCAGGCATGTTATTCACACGGTCGGGCCGGTATGGAAAGGCGGCAAGAGCAATGAACCGGAACTGCTGGCTTCCTGTTATCGCGAAAGCTTCAAGCTCGCAGTTCAGCATGGAATTCAAACCATGGCTTTCCCCGCCATCAGTTGCGGCGTCTATGGCTATCCAATCGAGCAGGCCTGCGCCATAGCCGCTGGAGAAACGCTGAAAGCGCTGGAAAAACAACGCTCGTTAAAGCAGGTGTATTTCGCGTGCTTTGATGAGCCGGTGTATCGGGCCTGCTTGTATGCTTTAGGCCGCCGTGCATGAAACTCAAAATCAAGGTGGTGCCCAAGTCTTCGCGAAACGCGGTTGCGGGCTGGATGGGCGATACGCTGAAAATCTGCGTCAGCGCCGCGCCGGAACAAGGCAAGGCGAACTTCGCGGTGCGGGAAGTTTTGGCCGAGGCGCTTGATTTGCCCAAGGACCAAGTGCTTATCGCCTCCGGTCACGCTTCGCCGAGGAAGGTCGTGGAAATTGCGGGAATCTCGGAAGCGGAAGTCAGGCAGCGGCTGGCTGCCGGGTAAAATCAGACATCGCGCGGCTTGCGCAGCGCTTTGGCAAACAGCCGATCATAGAGCCCGCCCGGCAGGATTTTCAGAAGGCGCCCGAGTACCGCCATCTGCCAGGGAATGACCAGGAACCGGCGTTGGCTCTCAATGGCGCGGATGATTTTTTTCGCCGCCGCTTCCGCGCTGATGATGAAGGGCATGGGGTAAGGGTTGTTCGCGGTCATCGCAGTGGCGATGTAACCCGGACAAACCGTGAGCACCGAGAGACCGCTGCCGTGAAGTTCCGCGCGCAGGCTTTCGAGATAGGTGATCGCGGCAGACTTGGAGGCGCAGTATGCCCCCACGCCGGGGAAGCCGCGAAAGCCGGCCACGCTGGCAATGCCCACCAACGTTCCCCGTCCTGCTTCGCGCATGGCGGGAAGAAAGGGCTGAAAGGTTTTGACCATTCCCATCACGTTGATGTCCAGGATTCTCTGAAACGCTTCGAGATCTTCGGCTTTTTCAGTGAGCGTGCCGCGGCTGATTCCGGCGTTGGCAATCACCACATCGGGACAGCCAAAGCGCGAAACGAAATCACCGGCCGCTTGCTGCATCGCCTGAGCATCACGCACATCAGCGGCGTAAGTGGCGACGGTCGCGGGGAGCGTGTTCTTGAGTCCGGCGAGGAGGTCGGCGCGACGCGCGATCAAGGCAAGTATCGCGCCCCGTCTGGCATATTCGCGCGCCAGCGTCTCGCCGATGCCGCTCGACGCGCCGGTGATGACAACTTTAATCAACGCTTGGAGGCCCGCGCCTCCCGCGCCTTGGCAATCAGCTCATCGAGCACCTTGATGGCGCTTTCATGCGAGCCGGTGAGTCCGGGGCCGGTGAGGTATTTGCCGTCCACCACCAGCGAAGGTGTGTTTTCCATGCCGTAAGCCAGGGTGAGCGTTCTCGCGTTTACCACGCGGTTCCTGACGGCGAATGATTCGTAGGCGTCTGCGAATTTCTTGCGGTCCACGCCGTATTTTTCCGCCCAGTCGAACAAGGTTTGCTCGTTGTTGAGATTGATGTTTTTCAGGTGAATCGCCTCGAATACCTCATTGTGCAGCCGGGCGAGCTCACCCAGCGCTTCCAGGGTGTAAAAAGTCCTGGTGAGCGGCACCCAGGAATCGCGGAACACGACTGGAACGAGACGGAAAGCGACGTCTTTGGGCATGCTGCTCTTCCACCTTTTGAGATAGGGCTCGAGATCAAAACAGTGCGGGCAGCCGTAGTAAAAAAACTCGATGACCTCGATTTTGTCGCCGGTCTCGGTGGGCTGCGCCGGAGTGATAAGGCGGTAATCCTTGTCGAGCCTGGGCTCTGCGGATGCGCCGGTGGTCATCCCGGTGAATGCCAACAGGCATGAGAGCAGCAGGTATTTAAGCAATTTCATTCACATCCCCGTTGGTTTTTGCGGCTAGCGAGCTTGAGCGTCGTGCACCTTGATGAGACTGGTGTCGATCCCGTTTTGTTTCAGAGCGGTGCGCACCCGGTTGATCTCGTCGACCTTGCTGTAGGGGCCGGCGCGTACCCGGTGCCACACGCTCTTGTCGGCGAGTGTCGCGCTCTGGATGCCGGTCTCCACCCCCAATAACGCGAGTTTGGCTTTCAGGTTGTCAGCATCGGTGAGATTCTGGAACGCGCCGGCTTGGACGAAATATAGGTCTTTGGAGGGTTCCTTTTGTTTGGCCGCCTGCCGCAGCTCCTGGTCGGTCACCGGCTCTTCGGCGCCGGGCAGGATTTTGTAGAAATCAAAGCGCGGCTTGTCCTTGGCTGAGGGGGCTTTGACCGATTTTTCCTCCTGCTTGGGCAGTGGAGCGGGCGGCTCGAGTTTAATTTCGGCGCCGAGCAGCACCGTTGGCTTTTCCTTGCTCACAAACGGGCTGGGCATTTTGTTGATGTACCAGGCGACACCCAGCGCGATACCCAGGCCCAGCAGCAAACCGATGAAAAGGCCGAGGAGAAACGGCCCCGCGCTCTTGCCCGAATTCGATTTGCTGGAAGTCTTTTTGTAATCGCGAGTCATTTATATATCCTGCGTATATCCTACATTTTTTCCGGACAGCTGACACCTAGCAAAGTCAGCCCGTTGCGCAAAACCTGCCGGATTGCGGTGACCAGAGCCAGGCGCGCGTTCTTGAGTTTTGCGTCGCCCACCAGGAACCGCGTGGCATTGTAATAGCTGTGAAACTCTCCCGCCAGTTCCTTGAGGTAAAACGCGATGAGATGCGGCGACAGCTCCCTTGCCGCGGCCTCCACCGTTTCGGGGTATTCCATCAGCCGCTGCATCAGCGCCAGCTCGTGGGTGCTGCTGAGGAGCGAAGTGTCGGCCTGCACCAGCGGTTCCGGATCCCCGCCCCATTCCGCAAGCACGCTGCAAATCCGGGCGTGCGCGTACTGCACGTAGTACACCGGGTTGTCATTGCTTTGTGATTTGGCGAGATCGAGGTCGAAATCGAGGTGCTGATCGCTTTTGCGCAGCACGTAAAAAAAGCGCGCGGCGTCGTTGCCGACTTCGTTTCTTAATTCGCGCAGGGTAACGAATTCGCCAGCGCGTGTGGACATCGAGACTTTTTTGCCCTGGCGGTAGAGCACCGCGAACTGCACCAGCGCGACGACAAGTTTATCCGCATCCAGCCCCAGCGCCTGCAGCGCGCCCTTGACGCGCGGCATATAGCCGTGGTGATCCGCCCCCCAGATGTCGATCACGCGCTCGAAGCCGCGCTCGAATTTATTCAAATGGTAGGCGATGTCGGAGGCGAAATAAGTGTATTCGCCGTTTTCCCGCTGCATCACGCGGTCTTTTTCGTCGCCGAATTGAGTGGACTTGAACCATTGGGCGCCATCCTTTAAATAAAGATGGCCGTTTTTTTCCAGCTGCGCCACGGCGCGAGCGACAGCGTTGTTGTCAAACAGCGATTTTTCGGAAAACCATTCATCGAAGGTCACGCCGAATTCGACCAGGTCTTTGCGGCAATCGTTCAATTGCTCGGTGAGGGCGAAGCGGTGGATGGAAGAATAGTCGTCACCCAGAAGTTTTTTGGCGCGGGCGATCAAGGCGTCCAGATGTGCTTCGGCATCCGCTGACACTGCGCTTTGCAACAAGGCTTTCGCTTCGCGCACATAACGCTTACCCTGGCTGTCAAAGATTTGTTTGGCCATGGCGCGCACATAGTTGCCTTGATAGGCATTTTGCGGAAAAGGAACGTGGACGCCGGCAAGCTCGAGATAACGCAGCCAGGTGGATAAGACGAGAATATCCATCTGCCGGCCGGCGTCGTTGACATAAAACTCGCGCCAGACTTTGTAGCCGGCGGCGCTGAGCACGTTGGCCAGGCTTGCGCCAAAAGCCGCGCCGCGCCCATGGCCGACGTGCAGCGGCCCGGTGGGATTGGCGGAGACGAATTCAACCTGGATTTTTTTACCCGCGCCAAGACGGCTGCTGCCGTAAGCTTCCCCGTTATTCAAAATATGCGGTATGACCCGCTGTTTGGCGGCGGGTTTGAGAAACAAATTGATGAAGCCGGCGCCGGCGATTTCCGCTTTTTCCACGTGGGGCGATGAAGGTAGCGCGGCGAGTAAAGCCGCGGCGATATCGCGCGGGCCGCGGCGCAATGGCTTGGCCAGCAGCAATGCGAGATTGCAAGCGTAATCGCCGTGGCTTTCCTGCTTGGGGCGATCAAGCTGAATCAGGGACGCTGGCTGAGACGGCGCGATTTTGCCCAGTGCCGCAGCAAAAAGTTGAGCCAGATGGGATTTCAAATCCAAGGTTTAATAGTTAGGGAACAAAGGGGTGTTATTATACCGCGAAGCCCTTCTCGGCCCTAAAGCGGGAGGGCATCAATCGGACTTTGCACGCCCTTTCCGCCGCGATTCATCACATGAGTGTAAATCATGGTAGTGCTCACATCAGAGTGACCGAGCAGTTCTTGTATCGTTCGGATGTCGTAGCCATTTTGCAGCAGGTGCGTGGCGAATGAATGACGCAGCACGTGGCTGCTTACCGGCTTGAGAATGCCTGCTCGCGTAGCCGCCTGCTTTACCGCGCGTTGCAAGGATTTCTCGTCAAGGTGATGCCTGCGGATGACGCCTGATTCGGGGTCGGCGGAAAGATTTTTCGACGGAAACACATTCTGCCAGCCCCATTGGTAGCCGGCGCGCGGGTATTTTACAGAGAGCGCATGCGGCAAATACACATCGCCGTGCCCTGAAGCAAGATCCAGCTGATGCAGCAGCCGGACTTTGCCGAGATGGTCGCGCAGCGGTTCGAGCAAACGCTCGGGCAGCACGGTTACGCGGTCTTTCCCGCCTTTGCCATCGCGAACGATTATCTGGCGATAGGCAAAATCCACATCCTTGACGCGCAACTGCAAACATTCCATCAGCCGCAGACCGCAGCCATAAAGCAGGCTGGCCATCAACCATTTTGATCCATCCAGCCCGGAGAGTAGCCGTTGAACTTCGCTGGGGGAAAGCACGGTGGGAAGCCGAACCGGTTTCTTCGCATGCTGTATTTGATCAAGCCACGCGAGTTTTTTTCCAGCACATCGCGGTACAGAAACAGCAAAGCAGAGAGCGCCTGATTCTGGGTAGCGGCCGCGACATTACGCTCGACGGCCAAGTGGTTCAAAAACTCCGTAATTTCCGTCTCCCCCATCTGTTCCGGGTGGCGCTTGTTATTGAAGAAAATGAAGCGCTTAATCCAGTGGATATAAGTGTCTTCGGTGCGGCGGCTGTAATGCCGGCAGCGGATTGCGGCACGGACCTGATCAAGCAGCTTGGGTTTTGCCGGTTGCATTAATGAATGGTGTTTATTGTCAATCACTTGTCTCATCATCTGGTGTGTTTTGCGATATTTTTTATCGCTTGAATCTCTATAACGGATTGAATTACTTGCAGGATGACACCGCAAAAGGCAGAATTCGCCAGATTAGGCACCACTTTTGGTGCCCATTTTTAGTTAGCTGGCATGAACTCAGCAGAGCGCCAATCCACCGTCGAGCTATCCGTATTCGAAGAGTTTCGGAGGAAGGCAGCGTTGTCGATTGTGCCGGACTCCGTTACCAAGCATTCGGGTGAATCCGAACCAGATATAACGTGCATGATTGAAGGTGAAGGCACCGTTGCATTCGAACTCACGGAGATTTGCGAAAGCACGCTCGCTGCCAACATATCCGCTCTTCTAAAGGGACGCGGAGAGATCGTGCTATCTATCTCAGACCCTTCTGCCTCGATCGCACGCAAGAAACTGGCCAAAACCTATCGCACAGACCGACCGCTTGAATTGCTGTGCTATACCAACGCGCGCGTTGTGGCAACGGACGACATGATTCTCGCGTCGCTTCGGCAGCAACTTGATGCACAGGACGGTCCGTATCGTCGCGTTTGGCTCTTGGGGGAGAAATCACTCTATGAAGTCTGGCGTGCCAGCTAACCCCCGCGTCGAGAACGACGCTATCGCGCGTCTCACGCGGACACGTTAGTTGTCACCAAGATGGCCCAAGACGCTCTGACGGGACGGCTCAAGAATCACGAGGACAACTTCGTCGAGCGCAAGCCGGACGGCGTCAATGCCTCCGAGATCAGGCAGACGATCACAGCATTTGCGAATAGTGTGCCTCCCGACAGTTCGGGGGTTCTCTTTATCGGTGTACACAACGACGGAAAGATTCAGGGCGTTGAGAACCCGGACAAGCTCCAAAAAACGGTCCGAGAGCAGTGCGAACGCGTGTGTTATCCGCCCATCGCATTTGCTTCAGAGGTGTTGAACGTAGATGGCAAGCCCGTGCTCGCGGTTGTAGTTGCTCACAGCAAGAACCGCCCGCATTTCTCGGGACCGGCCTTTGTGCGCCGCGGTTCAGAGTCCGTAGCAGCGTCTCTCGAGCTCTTTGAAGAGCTAATTGCAAGTCGCAACGACAAAGTCGCTGCAATCCTTCGCATGCGTGGCGGGCCTATCACAGTCATCTGTGTGCAGCACAAGCTCGGGAGCACAGAGCACATAGCCGACCAGCGCTACCGGACGCGTAGCGATTGTGTCGTTCAGAGCTGTGACGCCCATACCCTCCGCATGAGAGATACTGGGTCAGATCGCAATATCACTGAGCCACTGGAACTTGTCACCGTGAGCTACGACGAGGAAAGACATCGACCAATGCTGGTTATCAAGGGGCAATGACGGTGACAACTAACCCCCCAGCCAACCCGGACGCGCGCGCGAGCGTCGTGCTTCGCCAGGGGCGGTGGGCGCGCGCCGGTTGCTGGGAACGTTAGTTGGCATTGGGAAAACCACTAGGAGTGACGAACATGCCAATGAAGGCCCTTCCACCGACCGAACTCGCGCGCGTAGTGGCAGACTACGACGGGATTCGGCAGTCCGTCCAAACACTCGGACTTCGCATGGTGCCAATTCCACGGAAACCCAAGGACCCAGAACGAAAGCTCATCGAACTCGAGGCGCGAGGTCATTTGAAGATAAACTTCACGCGTCGTGGCTACACAGTCGTTTGGGCGCTATGCTTGGAACCTCAGGTCGGCTACGTGTTGGTTTACCGCCAGCGTGGGCGCGGCACTCCGGCACCTCGGACCGAGGGTCATTGGGGGTATCGCAACTTGCCGCAGAAGCATGCTGCCAACTAACCGCCGCATCGAGGCGGACCTTCGCAAGCGGGCTTCGCCCGCTCGCTTGGCCGCTCATGCGGGACGTTAGGCGCTGCTACGCGCATGCTGTGAACGCAGCCATTAGGTCCGAATACCTCGAACACAGGGAAACATGAGAGCACTTGTCTTCAAACGTTATGGCGGACTGGATCAGGTCGCGTTTGCTGACATTCCTCGACCAGTGCCCAAGCCGAACGAAATTCTCATTCAGGTCCACGCTGCTGGCTTAAACCCGGTCGAAAACAAGATCCGGAGTGGAAAAATGAAGGCCATCCTCCGGTTTCAGTTACCGGCCACGCTGGGCAGCGATTTGGCAGGTGTAGTGGTGGAGGTGGGCGGTAGTGTCACCCGCTTCAAGCCGGGCGATGCTGTCTTCGCCAGCATCCATGGGCTACGCATGGGCGCTCTCGCTGAGTTTGCGGTTGTAGCCGAGAACGCCGCCGCGCTGAAACCAGCACACCTGGACTTCGTGCAAGCGGCCTCCATGCCGATGGTCGCACTGACGGCATGGCAAACGCTTAAGGAGCGTGCACACATCAAGCCCGGCCACAAGGTATTCATCCCCGCAGGCGCTGGAGGCATTGGCACGTTCGCGATCCAGCTCGCGAAATACCTCGGAGCCAAGGTGGCGACGACGACCAGCGCCGGCAACGTGGATCTGGTGCGGAGCCTGGGAGCCGATGAGGTGATCGATTACCAGAAGCAAAAATTTGAGGATGTCCTGCGGGATTACGATGCCGTCCTGGACACCCTCGGGGGCGAATCGCTTGAGAAATCCTTCCAGATTCTGAGGCAGGGGAGCATCGTCGTCTCGATCGTCGGGCCACCTGACGCCGCGTTCGGTCGGACGCGGGGCATGAACTTTCTCATGGTGTTCGCGCTGTGGTTGCTGAGCTATAAGATGCATCGCCTCGCCAAGAAACGAGGCGTCGAGTATTCATTCCTGCTCGTGAATCCAGACGGTAGCCAACTCGCAGAGATCGGCGAGCTTCTCAAGGTGCGGAACATTCGGCCGGTGATCGACAAGGTATTTCCGTTCGATCAAGCGAAGGAGGCGCTTGCGTATCTCGAGATGGGCCGGGCCAAAGGGAAGGTCGTTGTCCAGATGAAGTGAATCGGTCAGTCCTACTCCGGGCCGGGTCGCTGAGCTTGGGTCGTTAGGCGTCGCTACAGGTGAACGAAATGACGGCAATAGGCAATTCATGGGTTCTCATCACGGGCGCATCGAGTGGCTTCGGCGAGGAGTTTGCCCGCCAATATGCCGGGCAAGGCCATTCTCTGGTTCTGGTGGCGCGCCGGCTGGACCGGCTTCAAGCACTCGCCAAGGCATTGCTCCAGGAGCACCGCATTGAGGTCATCGTGGAGCAGGTGGATCTTTCAGATGTTGCGGCAGTCATCCAACTGCATCAGCGGCTCCGCGAGCGAGGTATTTCGATCGACATCCTGATCAACAACGCTGGCCACGGACTGCAGGGTCCGTTCCTGGATGGCCAGTTGGACGCGACCCTAGCGATGGTGGAGCTGGATGTGGCGAGCCTGACCGCCGTCACCCACATCTTTGCGCAAGACATGAGGAAGCGAGGACGTGGAAAGATCCTGCTGGTCGCCAGTCTGCTGGCCTACCAAGGTGTGCAGAACTTCGCCGTCTACTCAGCGGCCAAGGCCTACGTGTTGCGCCTGGGTGAAGCCCTTCATCGCGAACTCAAGCGGGATGGCGTCACGGTTACGGCGCTTTGCCCGGGCATGTCGGACACCGGATTCGCCACCGCGGCGCAACAGAAGATCACGCCCGGGTTGAAGCTAGTGATGATGCAGCCGGCCCCCGTGGTGCGCGCCGGTATCCGCGCGTTGCAGGCCGGACGCATCAGCGTCGTCCCAGGCTGGGCCAACAAGGCCTCCGTGATTTTCATGTGGGCCACGCCACGCTGGCTACACCAAGCCATTTTCTCTCGCATCATGAACGCATGAGCAGGCGGTATGGGACAAGCTCCCAGAGTACGTTTCGGTCAACCGTTTGGCTAGCAATGCCGCCTAACAGCGCGTTGTTGACCGACGCCTGCCTAACAGCGCTGCGCGCTTTGTCCGGCGCGGCAAAACGCGAACGTTGGGCGGCGATCGGACATCGCAGAGCATTTATTATTGCATCACAACACCGCGCATCGAAAGGAAACGAAATCATGTCCACAAACACCATCCGGCTTCACCGCGTACTCCGAGCTACGCCTGAGAGAATCTATCGGGCGTTTCTCGATGCCGACGCAATGGCCAAATGGCTTCCACCGAATGGTTTTACCGGCAAGGTTCACCGTATAGATGCGAAAGTCGGCGGTACCTACAAGATGTCGTTCACAAACTTCACCACCGGCCATAGCCACTCGTTCGGCGGAAAGTATCTTGAACTGGTGCCATACGAACGCATTCGTCACACGGACAAATTCGACGACCCGAACTTGCCCGGAGAAATGCAGACGACTGTATCCTTGAAGAAGGTTTCTTGCGGTACTGAGGTGAGCGTAGTGCAAGAAGGGATACCTGATGCCATTCCGCCCGAGGCCTGCTATCTCGGCTGGCAAGAATCGCTCACCCTTCTCGCACAACTCGTCGAAGCCGAGATTCCCGGCTAGCGTTGATGATGCCTAACCTTTCACTCCACCGGACGCCGGCACGCTGCGCTTGCCGGTACCCTCATCGCTCATCGGTTGCCGGTGAGCGCCGGCGTTAGCGCCATGGTCAAGCTGGCTGGCGTACCCAGTTAAAACTCCAGCGGGTCCACATCCAATGCCCAGCGCACTTTTTTGCCTGCCGTTTCCGCAAGCCTGGCGTACCATTCTTTCAAAAACGCCTGGAGTTTTTTGCGCGAAGCGCTCTGCACCAGCAATTGCCCGCGCTCGCGGCCGGCAAGGCGTTGCATCGCCGCCGGCACCGGATCGTAAACAGTGACGTCGTGGCGCAGCCGCGAGGCGATTTTTGCCGCATCTTCAAGATAAGACATGACCGTGGTCAGGCAGGTCGCCTCGGCGCGCAGCAGTGCTTGGTGCACGAAGGGCGGGAATCCCGCATGTCTGCGTTCGGCCAGCAGGGTTTTGGCGAAGGCGGAGTAATCATGCCGCTGCAGAGCTTCATACAAGGGGTGGTCGGGAAACTGCGTCTGAATCAGCACTTCGCCGGGGATTTGCGCGCGCCCGGCGCGCCCGGCGACTTGCATGAGCTGGGCGAACAGCCGCTCTGACGCGCGGAAATCGGTGCTGTACAAGGAGCTGTCCGGATTGAGGATGCCGACCAGGGAGAGCTGGGGAAAATCGTGGCCCTTGGCCAGGATTTGGGTGCCGACCAGAATGTCCACTTCATGGTCGCGTATGCGCTTGAGCATTTCCGGCCAGGCGAGCTTGCGGCGCGTGCTGTCGCGGTCAATGCGCAGAACGCGCGCGCCGGGAAACAAGGCGGACAAAGCGCTTTCCACCCGTTGCGTGCCCTGCCCCAGCGGCAGAAGGTCGGCGTTGCCGCAGTTCGGGCAGGCGGCGGGCACGCGTTCTTCATGGCCGCAGTGATGGCAACGCAGCTTTTTTTCCCGCAAATGCAAAACCAGCCCGGCGGCGCAGCGCGTGCAGCCGGAAATCCAGTTGCATGCGGTGCACATCAGCACCGGCGCGTAGCCGCGGCGGTTGAGGAAAATCAGGCATTGCTCGCCGCGTTCCAGCCGCTGCCTGATGGCGCCAATCAGGGGCTCGGACAGGCCTTCGTTGAGCTTCAGACGGCGTATGTCTATGCAGCGCAATTGAGGCAGCAGCGCATTATCCACGGCGCGCTGCGCGAGTTTCGCCAAGCGGTAGCGGCCGGAAAGCGCGTGCTGGTAGCTTTCCAGCGCCGGCGTCGCCGAGCCGAGGATGACCGGTACATCCGCCTGCTTGGCGCGGAAGATGGCGACATCGCGCGCGGAATAGCGCAAACCGTCCTGCTGCTTAAACGAAGCGTCGTGCTCTTCGTCAACGATGATGAGCCCGAGCTTGGGAATGGGCGTGAACACCGCCAGGCGCGTACCTAAAATCACCTGCGCCTCGCCGGATTGGGCAGCGAGCCAGTTCTCCAGCCGCTCGCCGTCGTTCAAGCCGCTGTGCAGCGAAACGACCCGGGATTGCGGAAAACGCTGCTTGAGCCAGGCTTCGAGCTGTGGCGAAAGATTGATTTCAGGCACCAGCAGCAGCGCCTGCTTTTTTTCCGCCAGCGCCCGTGCGATCCGATTGAAATAGATTTCGGTCTTGCCGCTGCCGGTGACGCCAAACAGCAGTGAGCAGCTGAATCCGGCGAGTTGAATTGATTCAACCACGCCGGCTTGTTCCGCCGTGAGTTGGGGCGGGTTGGCGGGTTGGCCGGGAGGGCGGGAGGAGGCTGCCGCGACTTCGTACGCCCAGCCCAGGGTGATGAATTCATTGAGCACCTTGGCCGCGCCTGGCGAAATTTGGCGCAGCTCTTCTTTCTTTAATGCCCCGCTTTCAAGCCGCTCGAATAATTTGCGTTTCACCGCCGCTTTTGCCGGCAAAGCAGAAGGGTCGAGCTTCCGCCCCGCCTCGGTTAAGCAAAAGACACCGGAGGTTTTGCGCGTAATCGGCCGGTTGCGGCGCAGCCGGGCCGGCAGCGCATTGATCATGACCTGACCCAGTGGATGGTGATAGTAATCGCTGCAGAATTTGAATACGTCCAGGATTTGCGCACCGAGTGGGGAGATGTCGTGGAAAACCGACACAATGCGCTTTAAGCGCTGCGGCACGATGTTGGATTTTTCCGCAATGTCCACCACCACACCCACCATTTGTTTTTTGCCAAACGGCACCAGCACGCGCAAGCCGATGTGTTCGCGCGTTAAATCCGGCGCGAGGTAATCAAAAAACTTGTCGAGCGGAACGTCGAGTGCAACGCGCGCGATGCTCATGCGGGAAGAACGAGGTTAAGGAAATTTTTTACAGTGAATTCTACCTAGTTCGACTAACTTCTTTACGCAAAAAATTATTTTTTTATGCACAAATTCGGTGGACAACTTTGTGAATAAAAATTTGAATCAGCTGATAACTGCTCTTCCGGCAAGGGCTTTGTTGTTTTGCTTAAAATTTAGGCTTTAAAATAATACTTATAAATCATCATGTTAAAAACAAAGAGAAAAAGCCTTATTGGGCAAGGGCTTTGGTTGGGGAGAGCAAATGCCGATGTGCATAAGTAAAGTGCGTGAAACCACACTCGATTTTTTGTGAAACACTTTTTAACCCTTGTTTCAGTGACGGTTTCTGCTTAAGTGGTGGACTGCTTCCACCATTGCCGCGACATTTTCCGGTGGCGTGGTTGGCATCACGCCGTGACCGAGATTGAAAACATGGCCGGGACTTTCGCCGAAGCTCCCCAGAATTTTTTCCACTTCCTTGGCGATGATTTCCGGAGAAGAAAGCAGCGCGGCAGGATCGAGATTACCTTGTAGCGCGACTTTATGGCCCACGCGTCTGCGAGCAAGACCGATGTCGGTAAGACTATCGAGGCTCACGCAATTGCAACCGGTAGCGGCGATGCTCTCCAGCCACTCGCCGCCGCCTTTGGTAAAAACAATGCTGGGCACTCGCATACCATCACGCTCGCGGATCAGGCCGTGCAGCACTTCTTCGATGTAGCGCAGCGAAAATTCGTGGTAGGCGTGGCTTGAGAGTATCCCGCCCCAGGTGTCGAAGATCATCACCGCCTGGGTGCCGGACTCAATTTGTGCGTTCAGGTAAGCGGTCACTGCGCGAGTATTCACCGCCAGAATGTGATGCAGCAGGTCGGGACGGCGATAAAGCACCTCTTTGACCTGAGGAAAATCGGGGCTCCCGCCGCCTTCGATCATGTAGCAGGCGAGCGTAAAAGGGCTTCCTGAGAAGCCGATAAGCGGCACACTGCCGCCCAGCGCTTTGCGGATTTGGCTTACCGCATCCATTACATAACGTAAGTGCGAGTCAGGGTCGGGCGCCTTGAGTTTCTCGATTTCCCGCTCGTCGCGCAAGGGTTTGGCAAGCTTCGGCCCTTCGTTCTCGACGAAATAAAGGCCGAGGCCCATGGCGTCGGGAATGGTGAGAATGTCGGAAAACAGAATCGCAGCGTCCAAATTAAATCTTGCCAAAGGTTGCAGCGTGACTTCGCAGGCGAGATCGGGATTTTTGCACAACGCCAGAAAATCCCCGGCGCGTTTTCGGGTTTCATTGTATTCAGGAAGATAACGCCCGGCTTGGCGCATCAGCCACACCGGCGTATAAGGAGTGGGCAGGCGCAGCAGCGCGCGCAGCAGGGTGTCGTTTTTAAGTTTTGACATAGTGATTTAACCGCAGAGGACGCGGAGAGCGCGGAGGAAAACCAAATTAAAAATTCTGAATTAATGATTTTGGGCCCAGTTTTGCCGAGATTGCGTCATCAATTTAGAACAAGACCCG
The DNA here is from genome assembly GCA_035543335.1 of Burkholderiales bacterium. Lineage (NCBI taxonomy): Bacteria > Pseudomonadati > Pseudomonadota > Betaproteobacteria > Burkholderiales > Burkholderiales bacterium. The sequence goes on along the minus strand of DASZZH010000025.1, from coordinate 214,678 downwards.
TGTCTACGAAAAATTTACTCTGCGTCCTCAGCGTCCTCCGCGGTGAATGCTTTTGATTTTTTAGTAAGGGCTGCGGATTAACGTGGCAAATCCGAGCTGCCCATCAGGAACTCGTCCACCGCCCGGGCGGCCTGGCGGCCTTCGCGTATCGCCCATACCACCAGCGACTGCCCGAGGCGCATATCGCCCGCGGCAAACACTTTGGAAATTGAAGTCTGATATTTATTGGTATCGGCCTTGACGTTGCCGCGCGGGTCGAACTCCACGCCGAGTTCCTGCAGCATCCCTTCGTGCACCGGGTACAAATAGCCCATCGCCAGCAGCACAAGGTCCGCCTTCACTTCAAATTCGGTGCCCGGGACCCCCTGCATCTTGCCGTTTTTCCATTCCAGCTTTACCGTGTGCAAAGTGGCGACATGGCCGCCTTTTCCCGAGAAGCGCTGGGTGGCAATGGCAAAATCGCGGTCGCAGCCTTCTTCGTGGGAAGAAGATGTGCGCAGTTTCATCGGCCAGTTGGGCCAGGTAAGCGATTTGTTTTCCTGTAGCGGGGGTTGCGGCATCAGCTCGAAATTGGTGACGGAGGCCGCGCCCTGGCGGTTGGAGGTGCCGATGCAGTCGGAGCCGGTGTCGCCGCCGCCGATCACTACCACATGCTTGCCTTTGGCGGTGGTTTGATTGGGAATGGTGTCGCCGGCGTTGACCTTGTTTTGCTGCGGCAGGAATTCCATTGCAAAGTAAATGCCTTTTAAATCCCTTCCCGGCACTGGAAGGTCGCGCGGGTGTTCCGATCCGCCGGTCAGCACTACCGCATCGAATTCGTCGAGGAGCTTTTTCGCGGGATAGTTCACGCCGATGTGGCAGTTCACGCGGAATTCCACGCCTTCGGTGCGCATCTGCTCCATACGGCGGTCGATATGGTGTTTTTCCATCTTGAAGTCGGGGATGCCGTAGCGCAAAAGCCCGCCGATGCGGTCGCTTTTTTCGAACAGCACCACGTCATGGCCGGCGCGCGCCAGTTGCTGGGAACAGGCCATTCCGGCGGGCCCGGAGCCGACCACCGCTACCCGCTTGCCGGTTTTGCGCGCGGGAATCAGCGGCACCACCCATCCCATTTCCCAGCCCTTGTCGATGATGGCGTGCTCGATGGATTTGATGGTGACCGGATCGTCGTTGATATTGAGCGTGCACGCCGCTTCGCAAGGCGCAGGGCAGATGCGACCGGTGAATTCCGGGAAGTTGTTGGTGGAATGGAGTACCTCTAGCGCTTCGCGCCAGTTCTGGTGGTAAACCAGATCGTTCCAGTCAGGAATAATGTTGTTGATGGGACAGCCGGTCTGGCAGAAAGGGATGCCGCAGTCCATGCAGCGCGCCCCCTGCTTCGCCATCTCGGCATCAGGCAGATGCAGGTAGAACTCGCGGGAGTTACGCACCCGCTCAGACACAGGAAGAGCGGGGAGATCGTGCCTGGCGATCTCCATGAATCCGGTGGTTTTACCCATGCTGCGCGATTCCAGCCTTGGGTTGCGCTCCTTCCTGAGCTGCGGCCATTTCCTTCAGGGCGCGCCGGTACTCGGTCGGCATCACCTTGACGAACTTGGGCAGGTATTTCTCCCAGTGGTCGAGAATTTCCTTCGCCCGCTGGCTGCCGGTGTAATGCAGGTGCTTTTGAATCAGAACGCGAAGCAGCCGCTCGTCCGACTGCCCCAGCTGTTTCACATTGACGCGGCCATGGCTCTCCAGGTCACCGCCGCCGAGCTCTTCCATAGCCTGCGCTTCCTCGGGCACGGCTTCCAGTTCCACCATCGCCAAATTACAGCGGCGCTCGAAGTCGCCTTCTTCATCGAGCACGTAAGCCGCGCCGCCGCTCATGCCCGCGGCGAAATTGCGGCCGGTGTAACCCAACACCACGATGGTGCCGCCGGTCATGTATTCGCAGCCGTGGTCGCCAACGCCTTCCACCACGGCAATCGCGCCGGAGTTGCGTACGGCGAAGCGCTCGCCGGCGACACCGCGGAAATAGCATTCGCCGGAAATCGCGCCGTAGAGCACCACGTTGCCGACGATGATGTTCTGCTCGGGAACAATCGGGCAGTTGGCGGGCGGATAGACCACGATGCGCCCGCCCGAGAGGCCTTTGCCCACGTAGTCGTTGCCTTCGCCTTCCAGTTCCAGCGTTACGCCATGCGCGAGGAAAGCGCCGAAACTCTGGCCCGCAGTGCCTCTGAGCTTGATGTAAATCGTGTCGTCCGGCAGGCCTTCATAACCATAGCGTTTGGCTACCTCACCGGAAAGCATTGCACCGACCACGCGGTTGGTGTTGCGAATAGGGCTCTCAATGGCCACCGGTCGCCGGTGCTCGAGGGCAGGCTTGGCTTCGGCGATGAGTTTGTGGTCGAGCGCTTTTTCCAAGCCGTGATTTTGTTTTTCGCAATGGTATCTCGCCACGTCCGCCGGTACGTCGGGTCGGTAGAAGATTTTCGAGAAATCCAGCCCTTTGGCTTTCCACTGGTCCACGGCTTTCTTTACGTCCAGCATGTCGGAGCGGCCGATCATCTCGTTGAAGGTGCGGAAGCCCATCTTTGCCATGTACTCGCGCACTTCCTCGGCGACGAAGAAGAAATAATTCACCACATGCTCTGGCTGGCCGGTGAATTTCTTGCGCAGTTCCGGATCCTGAGTGGCAACGCCCACCGGGCAGGTGTTGAGGTGGCATTTGCGCATCATGATGCAGCCTTCCACCACCAAGGGCGCGGTGGAAAAGCCGAACTCATCCGCCCCGAGCAATGCGCCGACCACGACGTCGCGGCCGGTCTTCATCTGGCCGTCTACCTGCACGGTGATGCGACCGCGCAGGCGGTTGAGCACCAGCGTTTGCTGCGTTTCGGCCAGCCCCAGTTCCCAAGGCGTGCCGGCATGCTTGATCGAACTCCAGGGGGACGCGCCGGTGCCACCGTCGTGGCCGGCAATCGTCACGTAGTCGGATTTGGCCTTGCATACCCCTGCGGCAACTGTTCCCACTCCGACTTCGGAGACCAGCTTCACGCTGATGCTGGCGTGGGGATTGGCGTTTTTCAGATCGTGAATAAGCTGCGCCAGGTCCTCGATGGAATAAATATCATGGTGCGGCGGCGGTGAAATCAATCCCACACCCGGTACCGTGTGGCGCACCTTGGCGATGTAGGCGCTCACCTTGTAGCCGGGCAATTGCCCGCCTTCGCCCGGCTTCGCGCCTTGGGCAATCTTGATTTGCAGCTGGTCGGCATTCACCAGATATTCGGTGGTGACGCCAAAGCGTCCGGAGGCCACCTGCTTGATGGCGGAGCGCAGTGAATCGCCTGGCTGCACCGGTATGTCCACCAGCACCCCTGGCATGGTGTCGGCGAGCATGCCGCCTTTGGTAATGGGCCTGTAGCGCAGCGGGTCCTCGCCGCCTTCGCCGGTGTTCGACTTGCCCTTGATGCGGTTCATGGCAATCGCCAGCGTGGTATGCGCTTCCTGCGAAATCGAGCCCAGCGACATGGCACCGGTGGAGAAACGCTTGACGATTTCCTTGGCCGGCTCGACTTCTTCCAAAGGAATCGGATTGGGCGATTCCTTGATCTCAAACAGGCCGCGCAAAGTCATCAGCCGCTCACTTTGTTCGTTGATGAGCGCCGCATATTCCTTATAAGTCTTGGAATTGTTGGCGCGAGCTGCATGCTGGAGTTTCGCTATGGATTCCGGTGTCCACGTGTGTTCTTCGCCGCGCACGCGGTAGGCGTATTCGCCACCCGGATCGAGCGCGTTGCGGTAAAGCGGATGGTCGCTGAAGGCAAGCTTGTGCATCCGCACGGTTTCTTCTGCCACTTCGAGAATTCCGATGCCCTCTACCTGGCTGGCGGTGCCGGTGAAATACTTCTGCACGAAGGCGCTGTTCAGCCCTATCGCCTCGAAAATCTGCGCGCCGCAGTAGGACTGGTAGGTGGAAATGCCCATTTTGGACATTACCTTAAGCAATCCCTTGTCAATTGCCTTGGTGTAGCGCTTGACCGCTTCCTTGTAGTTCAAGTCCCTGGGCGCGAAATCGTCCAGATGCGCCAGCGTCTCGAATGCAAGATAAGGATGAATCGCTTCGGCGCCGTAGCCGGCGAGCAAGGCGTAGTGGTGCACTTCGCGCACCGAACCGGTTTCAACCACCAGACCGGTGCTGGTGCGCAGCCCTTTTCTCACCAAATGGTGATGCACCGCCGAGGTGGCGAGCAACGCGGGAATCGCCATGTTTTCCGCACCAACCTCTTTATCGGTAAGCACGATGATATTGCACTCTCGACGCACGGCTTGTTCCGCTTTTTCGCACAGGGCATCGAGCGCTTTTTCCATTCCCGCCGCGCCTTGCGCCGCGGGATAGCAAATGCTCAAAACGCAGGAGCGGAACGCACCCTTGGTGTGTTCGGCGATGAGCAGGATCTTGCCCATGTCTTCGCTCGTCAGCACCGGCTGCTTGACTTCCAGCCGCTGGTTCGGAGTGGTGACGTCAATGCCCAGTAGATTCGGACGCGGGCCGATGAAGGAAACCAGCGACATCACCAATTCCTCCCGGATGGAATCGATCGGCGGATTGGTCACCTGCGCGAACATCTGCTTGAAATAGTTGTAAAGCGGTTTCGGCCGGTCGGAAAGTACGGCCAGCGGTGAATCATTGCCCATCGAACCCACGGCTTCTTCACCCACCGCCGACATCGGCGCGAGGATGAATTTCAGGTCTTCCTGGCTGTAGCCGAAAGCCTGCTGGCGGTCGAGCAGTGTAGCCCCGGCTTCAATCTGGTATCCCTGCCCAGGCAATTCTTCCAACGCGATTTTGGATTGGTCGATCCAGGCGCGATAAGGCTTGGCTGAAGCAAGCCGCGCTTTCAATTCGGCATCGTCGATGATGCGGCCGGCTTCGAGGTCGATGAGGAACATCTTGCCCGGCTGCAGCCGCCATTTCTTGATGATTTTTTCCTGCGGGATGTCGAGCACGCCCATTTCCGAGGCCATTACCACGATGTCGTCGTCGGTGATGAGGTAGCGCGCCGGCCTGAGTCCGTTGCGGTCGAGCGTCGCGCCGATTTGCCGGCCGTCGGTGAACGCCACCGCGGCAGGACCATCCCATGGCTCCATCAACGCCGCATGATATTCGTAGAACGCATGCCGGCTTTCATCCATCAGTGGATTGCCGGTCCAGGCTTCGGGAATGAGCAGCATCATGGCATGCGCCAGCGAGTACCCGCCCGCGACCAGCAGTTCCAGCGCATTGTCGAAACACGCGGTATCCGACTGGCCCTCGGCAATCAGAGGCCAAAGTTTTTCTAAATCCTTGCCTAAAAGCGGCGAGGAAATGGCGTGGCGGCGCGCCGCCATCCAGTTGATGTTCCCGCGCAGCGTGTTGATTTCGCCGTTGTGAGCGATCATGCGAAACGGATGCGCGAGCTCCCAGGTCGGGAAAGTGTTAGTGGAGAAACGCTGGTGCACGAGAGCCAAGGCGGAAACCATGCGCTGGTCCTGCAAGTCTTTATAGTAGGTGCCCACCTGATTCGCGAGCAGCATGCCCTTGTACACCAGGGTGCGGCTCGACAGCGAGGAGATGTAGAGCATTTTGCCGTCGGCAAGATTGAGCGAGCGCACCGTGTGTTCGATTCTCTTGCGGATGACGAAGAGTTTTCTCTCGAAGCTATCCTGGTCTGGGCAGTTGCTGCCTCTGGCGATGAAAATCTGGCGCGCCAGCGGTTCCTGCCGCTTGGCGTCTTCACTGATCCCCTGGTTGCTGGTGGGCACATCGCGCCAGCCGAGCGCTTCCTGGCCTTCTTCGGCGACGATTTGCTCCATGAGTTTTTCGCAGGCGGCGCGGCTGTCTGTCGCGTGCGGCAGAAACACCATACCCACGCCGTAGCTGCCGCTCTTCGGCAGCGTGCGCTTCAGTTTTCCGCACTCGGCGCGCAGGAAAGCGTCGGGCAGCTGAATCAGGATGCCGACGCCATCGCCCAGGAGCGGGTCCCAGCCGGTCGCGCCCCGGTGGGTGAGGTTGACCAGAATTTGCAAACCCTTCTCGATGATGGCGTGGCTTTTTACTCCCTTGATATGGGCAATAAAGCCGACCCCGCAAGCATCATGCTCGCGGGCGGGATCGTACAAACCCTGTTTTACGGGAGGATAGCTCACCTTTTACCTCGTGAATCTGCGGTCAGGACGACAAAGCCGGACTTTAAACAGCGGGCAACTCGGGATTTTGCCAGACCCGGAATTTAAAGCGGAAGCGTTTAAGTTTACATCTTCCAATGGGTTGCTTCAACTTGGACGCTGCAGGGTTAGCGGCCGCGTGACAGGAAGGGCCGCCGGTCCGGAAAGGCCTGAAGAGAAACGGCTTATGACCACAGCTCTTCCACGGAGAACAGGCGCCGGTGCTCGCGGATGGCGTAGCGGTCGGTCATGCCGGCGATGTAGTCGGCAATCGCTCTCGGTTTGCCGCCATCGGCCTTGTCCTGGAATTGCGGCGGCAGCAAGCGGGCGTCCTCCATGAAAGCGTGAAACAGGTCGGCGATGATGCGCCGGGCTTTACCGCTCATGCGCGCAACGCGGTAATGCTGGTAGAGATGGCGGCGCAGAAACTGCTTCAATTGCTGCTGCTCGTCGCGGATTTCGAGGCTGAAGGCAATCAGCGGCCCGGCGGCGCGCACTTCATCGAAATTGGCCGGCGCTTCGCTGCGGATGTCTTTCAAGCTCTGGGCGGTGAGGTCGGACACCAGGGTATTGATCATGCGCCGCACCGTTTCGTGAACCAGACGCCGCTCTGGAATTTTGGGATGCTGTTTTTTCACCGCCTGCAGATTACGGCGAAAAATGTCGACTGCGGAGAGCTGTTCCAGAGTAATCAGCCCCGAACGCAGGCCGTCGTCGACATCGTGGTTGTTGTAGGCGATCTCATCGGCGAGATTGCACAGTTGAGCCTCGAGCGAAGGCTGCTGCCTGCGCAGGAAGCGTTCGCCGACATCGCCCAAAGCCCTGGCGTTGCTGCGCGAGCAATGCTTGAGTATGCCTTCGCGCGTCTCGAAACAGAGATTGAGGCCGTCGAATGCGGCATAGCGCTGTTCCAGCACATCAACCACGCGCAGCGACTGCAGGTTGTGCTCGAAGCCGCCGTTATCCTTCATGCAGGCGTTCAAGGCATCCTGCCCGGCATGGCCGAAGGGCGTGTGGCCGAGATCGTGCGCCAGCGCAATCGCTTCCACCAGGTCTTCGTTGAGCTCAAGGTTCCGGGCAATCGAGCGCGCAATCTGCGCTACTTCCAGGCTGTGGGTGAGCCGGGTTCGGAACAGGTCGCCTTCGTGATTGACGAACACTTGGGTTTTGTATTCCAAGCGGCGGAAGGCGGTGGAATGGATGATGCGGTCGCGGTCGCGCTGGAATTCGCTGCGCCCTTTTGCCGGCGGCTCTGGATGCCGCCGGCCCCGGGAACGCTCGGGCCAGGCAGCGTATTCCGCGAGTTCAGGCATGGGCGGCAATCCCGTCCAGCAATGCCACGAGCTGCGCCTCGGGCACGTCGCCGGTGATGAAGGCCTCGCCGATTTTCCTGAGAAGAACAAAGCGGATTTTCCCGCCCTCGACTTTTTTGTCCACGCTCATCAATTGCCGGTAACGCGCGGCGCAGAAATCGGGCGCCGCCACCGGCAACCCGGCGCGTTGATACAGGTCGGCGATGCGTTCAATGTCGCTATTCGCGATCAGGCCCAGGCGTTGGGACAGACGCGCGGCGAGCAGGGTCCCCGCCGCCACCGCCTCGCCGTGCAGCCATTTTCCGTAACCCTCGCCGGTTTCAATGGCGTGGCCGAAAGTATGACCGAGATTAAGCAGCGCGCGCATTCCGCTCTCCCGCTCGTCCGCGGCGACCACCGCCGCCTTGTTTTCGCAGGAACGGCGAATGGCGTAAGCGAGCGCTGCACTTTCCCGGCGCACCAGTTTTTCCAGGTTGTTTTCCAACCAAACGAAAAACTCCGGATCGCGGATCAGTCCGTATTTGATGACTTCAGCGAGCCCCGCGGAAAATTGGCGTTCCGGCAGCGAATTCAACGTCATGGTGTCGGCCAATACCAATTTCGGCTGGTGAAACGCCCCGATCATGTTTTTGCCGAGCGGGTGATTGATCGCTGTTTTGCCGCCTATCGAAGAATCCACCTGCGCGAGCAGCGTGGTCGGAATCTGGAGGTAAGGCACCCCGCGCCGATAAACCGCCGCGGCGAAACCGGCGAGATCGCCAATTACGCCGCCGCCCAGCGCAATAACCGTGGTCTTGCGTTCACAGCGGTTTTCGAGGAGAGCATCGAAAACGCGGTTGAGCGTTTCCGAGTTTTTGTATTCCTCGCCATCCGGCAAAACGATAGTGACCGCTTCGACGCCAAGGCGGTGCAGCGCAGAGGTCAGCGGCTCAAGATAAAGCTTTGCCACCACGGTGTTGGTGACAACCGCGATCTTTTTCTGAACCAAAGCGGGCAGCAGCAGCTCGGCGCGCGTCAAAAGACGCTCGCCGATGTAAATCGGGTAGCTGCGTTCGCCCAAGGCTACATTTAAAGTTTCCATATTCCGGCTTGAGTCCGGGTTCAAAAATCAAAGTTGCCGCAGCTTCTCTTCAAGCTGCATGGCCAGGGTTCGCGCGTTTTGCCTGCTGGTGTCGACAATCAGGTCCGCCACTTCGCGGTAAAGCGGATCGCGCTCCGCGAATAATTCCTTGAGCTTCGCCAGGGGATCGAGGGTCTGCAACAGTGGGCGGTTCTTGTTGTGGCGTGTGCGCTGCCAAAGCTCGCCCGCCATCGCACGCAGGTATATCACCTTGCCGTTTTGCCTGAGGATCTCGCGGTTGGCCCGGCTTAACACGACGCCACCCCCCGTAGCCAGCACGATATTCCGCTGCCCGGCCAGCTCCTGTAAAACCGCAAGCTCGCGGTTGCGGAAACCCGCTTCACCTTCGATTTCGAATATTACCGGGATCTTGACGCCGGTGCGACGCTCGATTTCGTGGTCGGTGTCAAAGAAAGCCTTATTGAAGCGCTTGGCGAGCAGTTTGCCTACAGTGGTCTTGCCTGCGCCCATCAGCCCGACCAGAAAAATGTTGTCGGGGATGACGCCGGGCGCACAGCGCTTCGAATTATCGGGGCCCCCGCTTTTCATGAGCGGGATTTTAGCGGAATTCTTAAGGGTGAGGGCGCATGGCGCTATAAAACAAAAGCGGGCTGTGTCCAGCCCGCCTGGTGCAGGTACGGTCAGGCCTAGCGTATGGTCAGCGCGTCCTTAAGTATTTTGGGCGTGATAAATATCAGCAGTTCGGATTTATTATCCCGGACTAAAGTATTTCTGAAGAGTACCCCCAAATAGGGAATATCCCCCAACAAAGGCACTTTGTTTATCGTCGTTTGCTGGTCTTGGATGAAAATCCCGCCAATCACCACCGTGCCGCCGTTTTCCACCAGTACTTGAGTTTGAATGGCTCTGGTGTTGATCGCCGGGCCCGCCGTAGTATCCGCCCCGCGTGAGTCGTTATTGACTTGCAGATTCATAATCACGTTGTCATCCGGCGTGATCTGAGGCTTGACCTTAAGACTCAGCGTGGCTTTTTTGAACGTAACACTGGTCGCGCCACTGCTGGTCGCCTGCTGGAAGGGGATGTCCGTCCCCTGTTCGATCGTGGCTTCCACCTGGTCCGCGGTCACCACCCGGGGGCTGGAAATGATTTTTCCTTTGCCGTCGGCTTCAAGCGCGCTCAACTCGAGGTTAAGAAACCGGGTGACGCCGTTATTAAAAAGAACCAGGGAGAGCGCCCCCGCGGCTGCCCCGCCTATGCCGCCGGCGGGTAGGTTGACGTTCAGGGCATCGGGAATCGTGCCGAGGGTGGCTCCGGGCTCCCCTATGCGGCTGGCGGTGTCGGCTAGGTTGCCGCCTGCTGTGGTCCGCACGTTGCCGATGCTGCCAAACCCGCTGGTGCCGCCGAACTTCACCCCCAGATTTTTGCTGAAGGTGTCGTTGGCTTCGACGATGCGCGCCTCAATGATGACTTGCCGTACCGGCACGTCTATTTTCTTGATCAGACTGCGCGCTTCATCGAGCTTGGTCGGTGTATCCTGGACAAAAAGCATATTGGTGCGCGGATCCACTACGGCGCTGCCACGCTTGGATAAAATTCTTTGATTGACGTCAGTCAGCAGTTTTTGCACCGAGTCCGCTTTCTGGTAATTGAGTTGAAAGCTTTCGGTGCGCGTGGGCTCAAGATCGGAAATTTGCTGTCTTGATTCGAGGTTGAGCTTTTCCTTGGTGGCCAGCTCATCGGCCGGCGCAATCAGCACGACATTGCCGTTCTTGCGCAGGTCCAGTCCCTTGCTCTGCAGAATGATGTCGAGTGCCTGATCCCACGGCACGTCTTTCAGGCGCAGCGTCAGATTGCCGGTCACTGTATCGCTGGTGATGATGTTAAGCCCGGTAAAATCAGCAATGACCTGCAACACCGCACGCACCTCGACATTCTGGAAGTTGAGCGAAAGCTTTTCGCCGCTGTAGCCAGGCCTGCCACCCTTTACCAGCTTGTTGGGATCTTCGACGACTTGCTTCACTTCCAGCGTAAAGCGGTTGTCGGCCTGGTATGCAGATTGTTCCCACAGCCCTTTCGGCTCCACCACAATGCGGACGTTGTTACCGTCGGCAAATGTATCGATGAACTGGACCGGCGTGGCAAAGTCGACAACGTCAATGCGCCGTTCCAGATTCGGTGGCAACGAGGTCTGAATTAAGTCGATAGTGACATTTTTCCCCTGCTGACGCAGATCAATACCGGTGTTGGTATCCGAAAGATCGATGATCACGCGGCCTTCGCCGTTGGGGCCGCGGCGGAAATCGATATCCCGCACGCTGTGTTTTTGTGTAGAAGGCCGGGCCTCGGCGAAACGAGAAGTAACGGGTGAAGTGACCGCGCCCTTTTCCGCCGCTTGCAGCGTGACCACCAGGCTGTTCCCGTCAATTTTGGCATCATAGCCTGCGGCCTTGGTCAGGTTCATGACTAGCCGCGTGCGGCTGCCTACCTGAACGATATTGATGCTGCGCAGGGTAGGGTTGTTGACGTCCTGGGAGTTTTTGCCCAGTGCGTTTGCGGTATTGGGAAAATCGAAAGCAATGCGCGGCGGGTTGTTTACGGTAAAGCCGGCAGGAGGATTGGCGAGGGCCTGGCTTAACGTGATTTTTACCGCAAGCTTTCCACCTTGCAGCGGGGTTACATCAATTGCTTGAATGCTATTTTGGGGGTTGTCTTCGCCTGCGGCCGGTTCGGCGGCATAGGTCACACCAGACAAAAATACGCCCGCCATCAGGCACAGCATTCCATGTAATAGCTTAGTTGAGGTGGTCATTTTTTGCGCTCCTGTTCATCCAACAGCTGCAGGCTGCTTTCACGCTCTGACCAGTCGCCCGCGCTGTCTTGAATCAATTCCTTGAGTTTCAAGCTGGCTTCAGAGACATCGGTGATGAGGCCAAAATTTTGCCCCATGTAATTGCCGGTTTTGACCCGGTAAAGATTGTTGTCGGGTGTTTTGATCAGGGCATAAATGACATTTTTTTGCTGCAAGGTCCCGACCATTCTGAGATTTTCCAACGGATAAACTTCAAGCGCTTCCTTGCGGCGGTTAACATCGGGTTGCAGCTTTCCGCCACCGCCCTTGACGGGTTCGATCTTGCGTGGTTTGAACGGATCGGGAAGATCAAACGCGTTGTAGTTGAAGGGCTCATACGGTTTGACTTCGGGCAGCGGTTCGACCCGGCCCTTGAGGCCCTGCTCCGATTCCTTGATGAAATCCTTGATGTCCTGGAACTCCTCGCCGCCGCAGCCGGTCAGGAGCAAACCCAGAAGCAGAGTACAGGCTTTGCGCTTCATTTTTTCATGCCTCTCGCCACCTGTTTCCGCTTGGCAATTTCTTCCTCATCGAGGTAGCGGAAAGTTTTCGCCACCGCATCCATCGTCAGCACGCCGGCCTGACCCGGGTTAATGCTGACATCGTTCAAAGTCACGATGCGCGGCAGCTTGGCGATATCGCTGGCAAAAGCCCCGATCTCGTGATAGTTGCCGGTAATGCGTATGGTGATCGGCAGCTCGGCGTAAAAGTCGGAGTCCGATTCGTTGGCCGCCGGTTTGAACAATTCGAACTGCAGGCCGCGGCCCAGTCCGGCCTGGTTGATGTCGGTCAGTAGCGCGTCCATTTCAGACTTGTTCGGCAGTTGCTTCAGCAGGGCGCCGAAGGATTGCTCAATTTCCGCCAGCTGCTTCCTGTAGGTTTCAAGATTGATCGCCTGCTTCTTCTTGTCGATAAACACCTGGCGCAGGCCTTCTTCCTTGTTTTGGAAACCCTCCAGCTCTTCAAACTGCCCCTTCCAGTCAAACCAATAACCCGCAAAAACGATGGCGAGAAAGCCGATGACGAGCGCGGCCAGCTTGGGCAGGAATGGCCAGTTGCCCATGTTTTTGGGATCAAGCTTTTTTAAGTCATCGAGTGTCATGGCCGGTTAACCTTGGCGCCGGGTTTGGCAACCTGCGCTTCCTGTTTGCCCCGAGAGAGGGTGAAGTTCAAATTGAACTCGTTTAACCTGGTGCTGCCTTGGGTCACAGCCTTGATTTCCACCAGATTGGGAAACTCGAACCAGGGCGAGGATTCAAGATTGCGCAGCAAGGTTGATACCCGTGCGTTGGTCTGGGCCAAACCGGTAAGATCCACCTTGGACCCTTTCTGCTTGACGCTTTTGAGGTACACCCCGTCAGGCAGTTGCCGCACCAGCTGATCCAGCAGGTGCACGGTTTCCGAGCGGTTGGTCTGCAGCGATTCCACCACTTTCTTGCGTGCAAGCAGCACCTGGATTTGTTCCTTGAGTTTCTTGATTTCGTCGATTTGCTTGTCCAGCAGCGTGATTTCTTTTTCCAGGTATTGGTTGCGTTCCTGCTGGTAAGAAATGCGGGCGCTGATGACGCCGTGTACAAAAAACACGATGAGCATGCCCAAACCGGCAAACAGGCCGGTCATGAAATAGAACTGGCGTTCCCTCGCCTTGCGCTTGTGTACGCGGTGCGGCAGAAGGTTGATGCGAATCATGCGTCAAACCTCCGCATGGCCAATCCACAGGCGATCAGCAAGGCCGGAGCATCGGCGCTGAGTTGCCGCGGCTTTATTTTGCTGGAAAGCGCCATGTTGGCGAATGGGTTGGCGATCATGATATTGACCTGGGTGCGGCTCGCCACCACGTCGTCGAGTCCCGGTATGATGGCGCAGCCGCCGGCAAGCAGGATGTGATGCACCTGGCTGAACGGGGTCGAAGTGAAGAAAAACTGCAGTGCCCGCGCCACTTCCAGTGCCAGCGTGTCCATGAATGGCTGCAATACGTCGGTCTGGTAATTTTCGGGCAGGTTGCCGCTGCGCTTGGCTTTTTCCGCCTCTTCCGCCGAAAGATTGAATTGGCGCTGTATTTCCTGGGTGAGCTGATTGCCGCCAAACGGCTGTTCGCGGGTGTAGACCGATTGCCCATTGTGCAGCACGTTGACGTTCATGATCGCGGTGCCGATGTCGACTATAGCCACCACCTGCTCCTTGCCATTGTTCGGTAATTGCGACTCGATCAATTCGAATGCCGACTGGGTGGCGAAAGACTCCACGTCCATGACCAACGCTTTGAGGCCGGCGGCTTCCGCGGCGGCCACGCGATCTTCCACTTTTTCCTTGCGGGAGGCTGCAATCAGCACCTCGATTTCATCTGGATTGCTGGGTGCCGGCCCCAAGACCTGGAAATCCAGGTTGACTTCATCAAGAGAGAAAGGGATGTATTGGTTGGCTTCGGTTTCGACCTGAAGCTCCAGATCTTCTTCGCTCTGCCCGCCGGCGAGTACGATTTTCTTGGTAATCACCGCCGCCGCCGGCAGTGCCAGTGCCACGTTTTTAATGCGCGTGCCCATGTTTTTCCAGCCGCGCTTGACGGACTCGCTAACCGCTTCCAGGTTGGAGATATTGCCGTCGACCACCGAATCCTTGGGCAGCGGCTCGATGGTGTAGCGTTCGACTTTATAGCCGCCTTTACCGGCTTCGGAGATTTCCACCATCTTTACTGCAGACGAGCTGATATCCACCCCAAGCAAAGGCGGAGTCCGCGCTTCAAAGAAATTGAATTTTCCTTTGGGCATAGGTGAGTGAGACCCGATATGTATAATTTACATTAAATGTTAGCAACAAGCCTAAAGCATGTAAAGTATTTTTTTGCAATATCTTTTGCGGCCTATAGTGCCTATAATTCCGAAAATTTTTAAAACTGCCCTCTTTTTAAGAATAAACCCTTTCATGTTTGCTCGGTGGCTGAGCTACCTCATATTGGCTGGTTTGGGATTCGGGCTGGCTGGTGCCCTTCTTCTCGGTTTTGCCGCCATCCTGGCCTACCCCAGTCTGCCCTCGCTAGAGGCACTGACCCAATACCAGCCGAAAATACCCCTGCGGGTGTATAGCGCGGACGGCTACCTGATCGGGGAATTCGGCGAAGAGCGGCGCAACCTGGTGAAAATAGACCGCGTCCCCAAGCAGATGCAACAGGCGATCCTCGCTGCCGAGGACGAACGCTTTTACCAGCATGGCGGAGTGGATTATCTGGGGGTGCTGCGCGCGGCTTATTCGAATTTTGCCTCCGGCGCCACGCGCCAGGGGGCGAGCACCATCACCATGCAGGTGGCACGCAATTTCTTCCTGACCAAGGAAAAGACCCTGGCGCGCAAATTCAACGAGGCGCTGCTTGCGTTCAAGATCGAGGGCAATTTGACCAAAGACCAGATTCTCGAGATCTACATTAACCAGATTTATCTTGGTCAGCGCGCCTACGGTTTCGCCGCCGCCGCCCAGGCCTATTTCGGCAAGCCACTGGACAAGCTGAGCTTGGGAGAAATGGCGATGCTGGCCGGTCTGCCCAAGGCGCCCTCGCGCGACAATCCCATCTCCAACCCGAAGCGCGCCAAGCAACGGCAACAATATGTTCTGCGGCGCATGCTCGAACTCAAGCTGATTGGCGACGAGCAATTCAGACCAGCCGACCAGGACCCGATTGTAGTGAGGCGCGAACAGCAGGATTTCGTCCTGCACGCGGACTACGTGGCCGAGATGGTACGGCAGGCGATGGTCGAGCGCTACCAGGACGAGGCCTACACCAAGGGCTTCAATGTTTATACCACGGTGCTGAAATCCCATCAGGACGCGGCGTATAGCGCGCTGCGCAAGGGGGTGATGGATTACGACCGCCGCCACGGCTACCGCGGCCCGGAAGGCTATATTGAATTGCCGCAAAATCAGGATGAAGCCGAGGACATCATGGAAGATGCGTTGTCCGAGGTGAGCGAAAGCGATGATTTGATTCCCGCAGTGGCGCTGGAAGCGAGTCAAAAATCGGTCAAAGCTTACCGCAAGGGGGGTGATATCGTAGAAATCACCGGCGACCGCCTGAAATTTGTGGCGAAGAACATCGGTGCAAGGGCCAAACCCAACCAGCGCATCCGCAGGGGCACCCTGATACGCGTACAGAAAGACGAGCGCGACCAGTGGCAAATCAGCCAGCTGCCAGCAGTGGAAGCGGCACTGGTGTCCTTGAACCCGCAAGATGGCGCGATCCGCGCTTTGGTGGGCGGTTTTGATTTCAACCGCAGTAAATTCAACCATGTGACCCAGGCTTGGCGCCAGCCGGGGTCGAGCTTCAAGCCCTTCATTTACTCGGCCGCGCTGGAAAAAGGCTTTACGCCGGCCACCGTGATTAACGATGCGCCTCTGGTGGTGGATCCCGCACAGACCGGCAACCAGGACTGGGAGCCGCGAAACTACGAAGGCGGCTACGATGGGCCGATACGACTGCGCATGGCGCTGGCCCGCTCCAAAAACCTGGTGTCCATACGCATCTTGCAGGCCATCACGCCGCAATATGCCCAGGATTACGTCACGCGCTTCGGTTTCGACCCCAAGCAACATCCGCCTTATCTCACCATGGCGCTGGGCGCGGGTTCGGCCACGCTTTGGCAGATGATCGCAGGCTATGCGGTGTTTGCCAACGGCGGCTATCGTATAACGCCGTATTACATCGACCGCATCCAGGATGAGCGCGGCAATGTGATTGCGCAGGCGAAGCCGGAGCGTCCCGGTGAAGGCGCGCAGAGGGTGATCGACGCACGCAACGCCTTTATCGTGACCACGATGATGCAGGACGTGATCCGTCAGGGCACCGGGGTGCGTGCGATGCAACTCGGACGCAAAGATCTGGCCGGGAAGACCGGCACCACCAACGAAAACGTGGACGCCTGGTTTGCGGGCTACTACACAACTCTGGTGGCGGTGTCGTGGATCGGCTTTGATCAGCCGCACCCGCTGGGAGAAAAAGAAACCGGCTCGATGGCGGCGCTGCCCATCTGGATGGAGTATATGGGGAAAGTGCTGAAAGGCGTGCCGGAAGCAACTTATCCTATACCGGACGGCGTCATGACCGCGCGCATCAATCCGGACACCGGCTTGCGTGACCCGGAAAACAATAACGGTATCATCGAATATTTTTACCAAGAGAATCTGCCGTCGGAACAGGAATTTGGTCTGGGCGGCAACCCGCTCAATCCGGGCAAGCCGCCGGAAGAAATCAAGAATCAGTTGTTCTAGACGAGGGGGCGATGCCTAGAGACTCAGGACTTAAGCGACAACACTTGCGCAGCCGCATCGCGCACCAGGCTGCGCGGCTGATGGCGCAGGACGGTATCGCCGATTTTGGCTTGGCCAAGCGCAAGGCGGCGTACCAGGCGGGCGTAGCCAATTTGCGCGAGCTTCCCACCAATGAGGAAGTGGAGGAAGCGCTGCGCGCTTATCAGTCGCTCTACCAGGGCGAGGAGCAGCGGACGGTGCTTAAGCACCTGCGCAAGCAGGCGCTGTCGATGATGCGTTTGCTTAAGGATTTCAATCCGCATTTGACCGGCTCGGTGCTTTCCGGCACCGCGGGCCGGCATTCAGATGTCAATCTGCAACTCTTTGTGGACAGCGTGAAAGATGTCGAACTGTTTCTATTGAACCGGCAGATTCCCTATAAAAGAGGCGAGAGGCGGCTGTATGTGGGCGAAGAACTGCAGACGATACCTTTGTTTACGGTGGAGGGAGAGGACGTCGAAGTGAAAATTGCGGTTTTTGCCACCAATGACCAGCGCCACGCTTTGAAAACTTCACCCGACGGCAAACCCCTGGAGCGCGCCCGAGCCGTGGTGGTGGAAAACTTGCTTCGGCTTTGACTGGCTTCTAGCGCCGCTCTTCGGCAAGCCAGCGCGCCGCGTCGAGCGCAAAATAAGTGAGAATAGCGTCGGCACCGGCGCGCTTGAAGGCCAGCAGCGTTTCCAGCACGCACTCCTTTTCGGAGAGCCAGCCGTTTTTCGCCGCCGCTTTCAGCATCGCGTATTCGCCGCTCACCTGATAGACGAACGTCGGGGCCTTGAACTCGTCCTTCACCCGGCGGACGAGGTCGAGATAAGGTAAACCCGGCTTCACCATCACCATGTCAGCGCCTTCCTGCAAATCGAGGCCGACTTCCCACAGCGCTTCATCGCTGTTCGCCGGATCCATTTGGTAGGTGTATTTGTCGCCGCCGCCCAGATTGGTCGCCGAACCCACTGCATCCCGAAAAGGTCCGTAAAAATTGGATGCATACTTGGCCGAGTAGGCGAGAATGCGCGTGTGAATGAAACCCTTGGAGTCGAGCGCCTGGCGGATGGCGCCGATGCGCCCATCCATCATGTCGGAAGGCGCGACGATATCCACGCCGGCTTCAGCGTGCGTCAGCGCCTGTTTCGCCAGCGCCGCCACTGTTGCATCGTTCATCACGTATCCGGACTTGTCGAGCAGCCCGTCCTGACCGTGACTGGTATAGGGATCAAGCGCGATATCGGTAATCACCCCCAGCTTGGGGAAACGCTTTTTCATCGCGTTCACCACGCGCGGGACCAAGCCTTTGGGGTTAAACGCTTCTTTCGCATCCGGTGTCTTGAGCTTGGGCTCGATCACCGGGAAGAGCGCAATTGCAGGGATACCCAGTTTTACGCAGGCTTCCACCTGTTTCAGCAATCTATCCTGCGTCTGCCGCACTATTCCCGGCATTGAGGGCACGGCCTCAGCGCGGTTTTTGCCGTCCACAACGAAAACCGGATATATCAGATCATCTGCGCTCAGGCGGTTTTCCCGCATCAAGCGGCGCGAGAAATCATCGTGGCGCATTCTGCGCATTCTTTTGTTCGGATATTTGCCCAAGGTCTGCATGGCTTGGTCGGGTAAAGGCAGGCCGCTATATTGACACAATCCAGCACATGACGGAAACCAGGCATGCAGGTGAGAAAGTAGAGTTTTTTTGTGGATCGGGTGTTTTAAAATAAAGCCACTACCGGCTTACTTACACCATGCATATGCCCTTTCGTTTGTGGAAATAAGTAATTGATAGTAAAATAGTTTTTTTTTAATCGGGAGGGGAACTTGTGGGCTGGGGAAGTAATCTCAATTGCAGACGATTTTTTTCGTCTCCCGCTTCTCCTCCCTGAGCGGGTGCCTTAATCCTATTAAGGCGTTTCGCCCCCGGTTTTACTCCCCTTTAGCCGGGGGTTTTTTATTTTAAAGGCTTGGAATTAAGTCTCCGTCAGCGCTTCAGCCATTGAGCCAAAACTTCTTCGGCTTTGACCAGCCCGGTGTGCGTGGCGCTGGAAAAAAGCTGCGCGGTAGAGCAGGGATAGAATTGCGCCAGCAAGTCGTTTACTTTACGCAAAGTGCGATTTGCTTGCTGTCTAGTCAGTTTGTCTGCCTTGCTCAAAAGGATAAGCACCGGCTTGCCGGTGGGGGCAAACCAGTCCAGCATCTGTTGGTCCAGCGGCGTTAAGGGATGTCGCGCGTCCAGAACGAGCACTAGGCCGATCAAACTGATTCTGGTTTGCAAGTACTTACTTAAAAGCAATTCCCAGCGCCTGCTGATGGCTTCCGGCACCTTGGCGTAGCCATAACCCGGTAGATCGACCAGATAACCGTTATCGTCCAATCTGAAAAAATTGATTTGCCGGGTGCGCCCCGGTGTTTTTGCAACATAAGCAAGACTGCGACGCCGGGTTAGCGCGTTAATGGCGCTGGATTTGCCGACATTGGAGCGGCCGGCGAAAGCGATCTCCGCGCCATCCTCCGGCGGCAAGTCGCGCCAATCCGTGACGGAAACAAAAAATGAAGCTTGCTGGGATAGGGACGTGAATTTACTCAAAGCTGGAGAACCTCTGATTAAATCCCGCGCGGTTGCGACGGTAATTCCTAAGCGCCTGGCGGATAGCGCGTGTATGCCAAGCTGATATAAAATGTGCGGCTAATACATTTAAGGAGTTCGCGCGGATGAACGCATCCATTGCGCTGGTGGCGGCTGCGGGAATGATGGCGGTATTTCCCGTTTTTGCCGAACCTGCGTTACGCGAGGCGGACCCGGCGAAAGCGCAACCCATCGTGAACCAAGTTTGCGCTGCTTGTCATGGCACGGACGGCAACAGTACGATTTCGGCGAACCCCAACCTGGCCGGGCAATATCCCGAGTATCTTACCAAGCAGCTTTTGAGTTTCAAATCCGGTGAACGCAAAAGCGCGGTGATGGGCGGCATGGTCGCCAATCTTACACCAGAAGACATGAAAAACCTGGGCGCCTATTTCGGCGGGAAGAAACCCAAGCCGGGCATGGCCAGGGACAAGGAGCTGGTGGCGCTCGGACAGAAAATTTACCGTGGCGGCAATGCGGCCTCGGCCGTTCCCGCCTGTGCCGGCTGCCACACGCCGAACGGCGCCGGCATTCCCTCGCAGTTTCCGCGCCTTTCCGGACAACACGCGGAATATGTGATTGCTCAGTTGAGAGCGTTCAAGAGTGGCGAGCGGGCGGACGACAACAGCAAGATGATGCGCGCCATCGCCGTCAAGCTCACCGACCAGGAAATGCGCGCGGTGGCGGAATACATTTCCGGACTGCGCTAAAATTCTTTTTCAACGCCCGACGAAACTAAAAAAGGGTGACTCGTGTCACCCTCTTTTGTCCGCATCATGGTCAAGCCTGCCTCTAATTTAAGTCAAGCCTGGTATGAGCTGTTAAGCTCGATGCGCTTTGCCATCAGCCTGCTCACCGTGCTCGGCATCGCTTCGGTGATAGGGACGGTGCTGCGGCAAAACGAGCCGTATCCCAACTACATCACGCAATTCGGCCAGTTCTGGTTTGCCTTGTTCGAGAAGCTCGGGCTTTATGACGTGTATCATGTCGGCTGGTTTCTGGCGATACTGTGTTTTCTGGTCGCTTCCACCAGCCTGTGCGTTTACCGCAACGGGCCGCTGATGCTGCGCGAGATGAGAAGTTTCCGCGAGCACGCAACGGAAAAATCCTTACGGCTGTTCGCCCATCGCGCGGAGTTCTCCCATGCATTGAAGCCGGACGCGGTAGCCCTGCGCGCCGCTGCTTACCTCGGCGCCCGGGGCTATCGCTGCAAGACCAATGCATCGGGTCAGGATGGATTGCTGGTTGCAGCAAAGACCGAGAGCCTGCAGCGCCTGGGCTATATTTTCGCGCATGCGGCAGTCGTGATTATCTGCATCGGCGGGCTGATGGACGGCAATGTACCGTTGAAACTGCAGGAATGGCTCGGGAACAAAACCATCGAAACACGCGACGTCCCGCAAAGCCAGGTGCCGCCACAAAGCCGCTTGTCCTCTTCCAATCTTTCGTTCCGCGGCAATGTCACCATCCCGGAAGGCGCAAGCGCCGACGTGGCGTTCCTCAACGTGCGCGACGGCTACATGGTGCAGGAGCTGCCCTTCGGCATCGGGGTGAAAAAGTTTTACATCGAGCATTACAGCACCGGCCAGCCCAAAACCTTCGCCAGCGATTTGGTCGTGACCGACAGGGAAACGGGGAAATCCTTTGAACACACCATCACCGTCAACCACCCGCTGATTTACCGGGGCGTCGCCATTTACCAGGCGAGTTTTTCCGACGGCGGCACCCGCCTGAATCTCCAGGTGTGGCCGCTGTTATCCAAAACCAGCAAGCCTTCCCGATTGCAGGGCAAGGTGCATGAGGTGGCGCCCCTGGTCACGGAAAACAACGCATACGACGTGGAATTCACCGACTTCCGTCCGTTCAACGTCGAGAACATAGGCGGACGCGACATGCCCCAGGAAGCGGGACTCTCGCGAAAATTGCTGGGTCCCGCGGCGAATATTGAGGGCAACAAACAGTTGCGCAATGTCGGGCCGAGCTTCCAGTATAAACTTCGCGACGCGCAAGGCCAGGCTATGGAATTCAACAACTACATGCTGCCGGTGCAAATCGATAATCGCGGCTTTATGTTAAGTGGTGTGCGTTCCGATCCCAACGAACCGTTCCGCTATTTGCGCCTGCCGCTGGATGAACAGGGCACGCTGGACACTTACATGCAACTGCGGGCGCTGTTGTTTGACCCCAAGGCGGGGGACGAAATCGCGCGCCGGTTCGCGGCCACCGCCATGCAGGGGGATGCGGTGAGTGAAACCATGCGTAGCAAGCTCACTGCCAGCACCGAAAAAGTCCTGGAGATGTTCGTCCGCGACGGCTATGCCGCGCTCGATGCGTTTCTCAAGGAATCGGTGCCGCAGCTGGAGCAGGAGAAAGTCGCAACGATTTATGTCAAGATTCTGCAAAGCGCGGCAGTCGAGGCGCTGCAAATGGTGCGCCGCGACGCGGGCTTGAAGCCGGCGGCAATCAACGACCAGACTGTGCTGTTTGTGGGCGACGCCTTGAATGCCATCAACGACAGCTTCATCTACGGCGCACCGGTTTATCTGCAGCTCGCGGACTACCAGGAAGTCAAGGCGAGCGGACTGCAATTGACCCGCTCGCCGGGTAAGAATATCGTATATACCGGATCGGTGCTGCTGGTACTGGGCGTGTTCGCCATGCTCTACCTGCGGGAACGCCGCATCTGGTTGTTGGTCAAACACGGTAATCTGTTATTCGCCATGTCCAGCAACCGCAAGACGCTGGACTTCGAGCACGAATTTGAGCGCCATCGGCAAGCAATCGCCGCACTCATCAAGGAATAAAATGGAGTTAACCCAGGACTATCCCGCGCGCAGGTCTTTCTTCAAGAACCTCGCCTGGTTCGACTGGGCCTACGCGCTGCTGCTCATCACGGGCGGGGTGACTGCGTTGCGCCTCTACGGCGACTACATGGATGCCTACGAGAAAGGCTTCCTTTTGGGCGCCGTAGTGATATTCAGCGTCCTGGGCTGGTACTGGAAGCCGCTGCGCACCCTGCTCATGGTCATCGCCGCAGCGAGCCTGTTCTCGATTTTTGAGTACCAGGGCAGTCTCGCCCGCGCCGGCCAGGTGTTTTGGCTGAAATACCTGTTCTCCAGCCAGTCCGCCATCATGTGGATGAGCGCGTTGTTCGTAATGGCGACCTTTGCCTACTGGCTTGCGCTTATCGCCCGTTCCGCTTTTGCGGGCAGCGTGGCCAGCGGCCTGACCTGGAGCGCGCTGGCGATGGGTTTGAGCGGCATGCTCACCCGCTGGTATGAGTCATATCTCATCGGAGCCGATGTGGGGCACATCCCCATCAGCAATCTGTACGAAGTGTTCATCCTGTTTTGCATCATCACTGCGCTGTTGTACCTATACTACGAGCGGCGTTACGCGACCAAGCAACTCGGCGCTTTCGTGCTGCCGGTGATTACCGCGGCGGTGGGGTTTCTTTTGTGGTACACGTTTGACCGCGAAGCGCAGCACATCCAGCCGCTGGTGCCGGCGCTGCAATCGTACTGGATGAAAATCCACGTGCCGGCGAATTTCATCGGCTACGGCTCGTTCTCGCTCGCGGCAATGGTAGGCGTGGCTTATCTGCTGGTGGCGGCAGGCAGACTGGCCGCTTATCTGCCGCCAGCGGAGGTGCTGGATGACTTGATGTACAAGGCCATCGCCATCGGCTTTGCTTTTTTCACCATCGCCACCATTCTCGGCGCGATGTGGGCGGCGGAAGCCTGGGGCGGCTACTGGTCGTGGGACCCGAAGGAAACCTGGGCTTTGATCGTTTGGCTCAATTACGCCGCGTGGCTGCACATCCGTTTGGTCAAGGGGTTGCGCGGAGCGCTGCTGGCTTGGTGGGCGGTGGCGGGGCTATTCGTCACCCTGTTTGCTTTTCTCGGCGTCAACATGTTTCTGAGCGGCCTGCATTCCTACGGCACGCTGTAGTTCAGACTGATCTTTCGCTTTTCCCCGCCATCGCCCGGGCGATCTTTTTCGCCGAGAGAAATTGCGCTTTCATGGCGATGTCCCACAGTGCAACCCGTTCCTCCATCAATTCGCTTACGACGTTCGCTGGCGCAGGCGGCGACAATTCCAGATGCGCGTCGGATTCGCCGGCGCCCGTCACCACTCGCATTCCTGATTTTTGCGCGATGTGCATTATCGGCTGGTTTTCGGTAAGGCAGTGTATGAACAGCGTCTTGATGTAGTGGTTCCTTGCGTGTGCCTCGGCGCGCTGAAACAGCGCCGAGCCGATGCCCTGCCGGCGACGGCCGAGCAAAACGCTCACCCCGAATTCCGCCACATCGTGTTCCGGGTCGAGGGCCAGGTGCGCGACCCCGACCAACCGCAGGTTTTCATCGAACACCCCGAACACCGCGTCGCGGTCGAAATCGATCTTGTCAACATAAGTGTCGATACCCTCCCTGCTCATGCTGCTGCCAAAGCGCAGGCGGATATCGTCGGCGGGGAGCGCAAAAAAATGCTGGCGCAACGCCTCCCGGCTCAACGTCGACAACTGCTTGGTCAACACGGTCATGATTTAAGGCCGGCGAAAACCTGTTCCGCCGCGGCGAGCGTGGCGGCGATTTCCTCGTCGCCGTGCGCGCTGGAAACGAAGCCGGCTTCAAACGCCGAAGGAGCAAAATAAACACTCCGGTCGAGCATGGCGTGAAAGAAGCGGTTAAACAGGACTTGGTTACACTGTATGACTTCGGCAAAGCTTTGCGGCGGGTTTGGGCGGAAATAAATGCCGAACATTCCGCCTGCGGCTTGCGCTGAAAAAGCCAGTCCGTGCTTGTGGGCGGCGGCGCTCAAGCCGGCGGTGAGACGTTCGGCCACCCCGGAAAGTTTTTGGTAAAAACCGGGCGCTTGAACAAGTTTAAGCGTGGCGAGCCCCGCGGCCACCGCCACCGGGTTGCCTGAGAGTGTTCCCGCATGGTATACCGGACCCAGGGGCGCCAGCCATTGCATGATGTCGCGTCTGCCGCCAAATGCGCCCAACGGCATGCCGCCGCCGATGATTTTCCCGAGCGTGGTGAGTTCGGGTTTGATTGCATAAAGCCCTTGCGCGCCACCGAGGCCCACGCGAAATCCGGTCATCACTTCGTCGAAAATCAGCAGCACGCCGTGTCGGGTGCAGAGGCGCCGGAGCGTTTGCAGGAATTCGGGCCTGGGCTTGACCAGATTCATGTTGCCGGCCACCGGCTCGACTATCACCGCGGCGATTTGATTGCCGAATTCGCTCATGGTTTTTTCCACCGCTGCGCTGTCGTTATATTCAAGTACCAAAGTGTGCGCGGCAGTCTCGACGGGCACGCCGGCGGAATCGGGCTGGCCGAAAGTGAGCGCCCCCGAGCCGGCCTTGACCAGAAGCGCATCGGCGTGGCCGTGATAACAGCCGGCGAACTTGATAATGCGGCTTCTTTGGGTGAAGCCGCGCGCGAGGCGGATGGCGCTCATCGTCGCTTCGGTGCCGGAACTGGTGAGCCGCACCTGCTCCATGGAGGGTACCAACCTGCACAGCAACTCGGCCATTTCCAGTTCGGTTGCGGTGGGGGCGCCAAAGCTCAAGCCGCGTTCCGCCGCTTGTTGCACGGCGGCGACCACTTCAGGATGGGCATGGCCGACTATCAGCGGCCCCCACGAGCCGACGTAGTCGATATAGCTTTTCCCTTCCGCGTCCAAAACCGTCGCGCCCTGGCCGCGTGCGATAAAGCGCGGAACGCCGCCCACCGATTGGTATGCGCGCACCGGCGAATTCACGCCGCCCGGGATGAATTGCTGCGACCGCTGAAATAATTCCTCGTTGGTCATTGCCGGCTGGCAAACAAGCAGTTAAATTTTTTGGCCGCCGTCTTGATGTCGGGCGCGTTGAACAAGGCGCTGATGACCGCCACGGCGTCCGCTCCCGCTTCTATCAACACGCCCGCATTTTCCAATGTAATTCCGCCAACCGCCACAATCGGCGCCGAAAGTTTTGTCCTGGCCTGGGCCAGCAATTGCACTTGCGGCCGCACAGTGTGGGACTTGACCGAAGACGGATGGAAACTGCCGAAGGCGACATAATCCGCGCCTTGCGCTTCGGCTTCAATGGCACGCTCGATCTGGTCATAGCACGATGCGCCGATGATTTTGTTTTTCCCAAGCAAGCTTCTTGCGGTCGCCAGCGATGCGTCTTCCCGGCCCAGGTGCGCGCCATGCGCATTGCACGCCCGGGTGAGTTCGATATCATCATTGATGATGAGCGCGGCGCCGAACTGGCTGCACAACGCGGCGAGCGCTTCCGCCTGTCGCCGCCTGAGCTTGTTGTTTGCGCTTTTATTTCGATACTGCACCCAGCGCGTCCCGCCTTCGAGCGCGAGTTTCACCTGGTGAATCAGCTTTGGAGTGTCGGCCTCGTTGGGCGTAATCGCGTAAAGACCACGGAGCCTCTGATTAGGTCCCGCGTGGTTGCGACGGCGGCTTTCCGGGAGGGGATGCGCGAAGCGAGGCGCAGCCAAGGGTCACTCCCCTTGGCAAGCCGAGCGACAAAGCAGACCGCCCGGAAAGGCGCCCCGGACTTGGACTCGCGAAGCGTGGAGCCTCGGCACGTGCGACCGCGTAGGCGAGCGCTGGCCCGTGCATGAAACTGTAATACGGCGAGCTATGACCCGTTTCGCTGCACAGCTTTGCAGGTGCGACGCTACGCGGGCCCTCCTCGGTGTCGTAGTCCTAGCTACGACCTTCGTCGCGCGCCTTACATCCATCCGCATTTTGTCTGCAACGCGGCTCACGAAGGACTTAATCAGAGGCTCCCTAATCCTGCCCGGTTTCACCATTTTCTTCTTCGCGCGCCCAGAACAGGCGGTCGGGAATGTATTGCCCCATGCCCGGGCGGAACGCCGCTTTCAGCGCATGCCAGGTGTATTCCTGCGCGTCGCGCACCGCCTCGGAAATGCTCAAGCCGTTGGCAAGCGTCGCCGCGACCGCTGCGGCCAGAGTGCAGCCGGAACCGTGATAACTGCCCGGCAGCCGCTCCCAGGAATCGTTGCGCAGAACGCCCTCCTGCGCGTAAAGCGTGTTGATCACCTGCGGCGTGTTTTCATGCGTGCCGGTGATCAGCACGTATTCACAGCCCAGGTCCAAGAGCCGCTGCGCGCATTCGGAAAGGCCCGGGTCGTCGCTGTCGTTGTTATCTTTCAGAGCCAGGCGCCGCGCTTCCATGCTGTTCGGTGTAATCAGGGTAGTCTGCGGAATCAAAAGTTCCTTCATCGCCGCAATCATTTCCTCGCTGGCAAGCTCCTCGCCGCGCCCCGAAGCCAGCACCGGATCGAGCACCAGCGGAATGTCTGGATAGTCCGAGACGACCTCGGCGATTGCCGCGGTGATTTCCACGCTTCCAAGCAAACCAATCTTGAACGTGGACACCGCCATGTCTTCCAGCACACAGCGCGCCTGGTCGGCGACCCACTCCGGATCGAGCGCAAGCAAATCCTCCACGCCCGCGCTGTCTTGAATCGTGACGGCGGTGACAATGGACAAGGGATGG
Organism: Burkholderiales bacterium; assembly: GCA_035543335.1. Taxonomy (NCBI): domain Bacteria; kingdom Pseudomonadati; phylum Pseudomonadota; class Betaproteobacteria; order Burkholderiales; species Burkholderiales bacterium. Next base: position 187,800 of record DASZZH010000025.1, on the reverse strand, counting down.
CAGCCCATGCTGGAGAGCGTCATGATGTCAGCCTGTAATCCCGCGCCGCCGGAAGGATCGGTGGCGCCGAAGCACAACACGATGGGCGGGGGCTGAGACATGCAGGGGATTTCGTTTAAAATGGCATTTTAACTTAAACCGCGAGCCCCATGAAAACTTATATGTGCCTGATCTGCGGTTTCATCTATGATGAGGCCGCGGGCTTGCCTGAAGAAGGCATTGCGCCGGGGACAAAATGGGAAGACCTTCCGCCAAACTGGACCTGTCCCGAATGCGGCGCGCGCAAGGAAGATTTTGAGATGGTGGAAATCTGAAGGGACCAGAATGAGGATAATGCACACCATGCTGCGTGTGGGCAATCTGCAGCGGTCGATTGATTTTTACACTCAGGTATTGGATATGAAAGTGCTGCGCCGGCACGATTATCCCGACGGCCGTTTCACGCTGGCGTTTGTCGGCTATGGCAACGAGGACCGCACCGCGGTGCTAGAACTTACTCACAACTGGGATACCGCTCAATATGATCTCGGCAACGCCTACGGCCATGTCGCCATCGAAGTGCCGGACGCCTACCGGGCGTGCGAGGAAGTGAAAAAGCGCGGCGGCAAAGTCACGCGCGAAGCGGGACCCATGAAGCACGGCACGACGGTGATCGCTTTCATCGAAGACCCGGACGGCTACAAAATTGAGTTCATCCAGAAGAAGCCCGGCTAGCAGGGTGTTGAAGAACTCCACGGGGCCACGGCGTCGGCTTTCCGGGATGGGATGCGCGAAGCGAGCCGCGTCGAATAGCCGTTGCCTATTCGCAAGGCGAGCGACAAAGCAGACCGCCCGGAAAGCCACGCCCCAGCCGGGTTTGCACGAAAAATGCCCATATGCTGCGTTGCGCTCCTCGGCATCGTAGTCCTGGCTACGACCTTCGTCGCGCGCCTTGCATCTGAGCATTTTTCGTGTCAAACGCGGCTCCCGGAGAGTTTTTCAACACCCTGCTAACCTTAAACGTTAGCTTAGCGCCACCCTTAGCAGCCAGATTTGCTCTGTTGGGGGAGCCGATCAGGGCTCGAATTGCGCCATCCAAACTTGATTTTTCTTCGCGTCCTTTGCGGTTCAGCTTTTAATTTCCAGCATCTCCGCCGCGTGCGTAAGCCTGCCCTGTTCCGCCAGAAAAAAAGCCGGGCATAAGCCCGGCTTCTTTATTGCTGAAATGCTTGAGCGGTTTACGCGGCCTGAATATTGGACGCTTGCTTCTTGCCTTTATTCCCCTCGGTGATCTCAAAGGACACTTTCTGCCCTTCTTTGAGGGTTTTGAAGCCTTGCATGTTGATTGCCGAGAAGTGGGCGAATAAATCTTCTCCGCCACCATCCGGGGTGATGAAACCAAAGCCTTTCGAGTCGTTAAACCACTTTACAGTTCCGGTCGTCATTTCACGTTCCTTAATTAAATTGAATTGAAAAAACAGGACAAGCCTGATGTCTAAATCTCAAGGCTTAATAAGGACGAAAATTCAACAACCAGAATAATTCAGACCCCAAACACCTGAAACTAAACACCCGGCACGTTATACGCGCTTTATACCCGCTTGTCAAAACAACTTGGCCGGTGGTGTCAGGCGGCTATTTGCCTCCGGTCACATCGATAAATACCCCGGTGGTGTACGAAGCCTCATCCGATAGCAGCCACAGAATCGCCCTGGCCACCTCGACAGGTGTGCCGCCACGCTTCATCGGCACCAATTCCTTGACGCGATCCACGCGGTTCGGTTCGCCGCCGCTGGCGTGAATGTCGGTGTAGATAAAGCCGGGTCGCACCGCATTCACGCGAATGCCTTCTTCGGCGACTTCCTTGGCCAGCCCTATGGTCATCGTATCAATGGCGCCTTTGGAAGCGGCGTAGTCCACGTATTCCCCGGGAGAGCCCAGGCGCGATGCGAACGATGACACGTTGACAATCGCTCCGCCTGCGCCGCCGCGTTTGGTGGACATGCGCCGCACGGCTTCGCGCGCGCACAAGAAACAGCCGGTGATGTTTGTAGAAAAGATACGGTTCAGACGGGCGGCACTCATGTTCTCGAGTCTCGTTTGCTGTTCCAGAATCCCGGCGTTGTTGACCAGCGCGGTGATTGGGCCCAGTTTCTTGTCTACGCTTTCAAACAGCAGGATTACCTCGGATTCCGAAGCCACGTCGGCGGCCACGGCGATGGCCCGCCCCCCGGCGCGTTCGATTGCGCCGACCACGGCATCGGCGGATTCCCGGTTGTGAATATAGTTAACGCACACCGCGTAGCCGCGCTCCGCGGCAAGCTGCGCGGTAGCCGCGCCTATGCCGCGACTGCCGCCGGTGATGACCATCACTTTATTCATGGTTCAGGCGACGCCGCAAGGCCTCGCTTCGCCCCCATTTGTGCCGCGCTCGACAACCCGGCTAAAGGAACTTGATTGCTTGTTTGTTTATCCACTTGGAGAAGGCCCCCCAGATACCCGGCTCGAGATTGCATGCATTGGTTATTTCGATGTTCGGCAGGTCTCGGCCAAGCACATCCTTTTTCCTCGGCGCTGTTCGAGTAATGATCCCGATCTGCGTCTTGTATACCTTGAATATATTATCAGTCTCGATGTCCTTGTAAGTGGAGCTTCCGTAGGCGGCATCCAATAAGAAGTTAAACCGGCCAAGAGCTTTTGCGATTCCGACAATATCCAATGCGGTTTTTGAGCCCAGCTCATAGGCATGTTTCGGTTTGTTATTTTGATCCTCAACATTCTGATATCTGCCTTCGATTCGATTCAGGCGGTACAGCGAATCCAAACCCAGCAAATTTGCCCAGTACTTCCACTTCAGGAATTCGGCGTCGATTCGCCATTGATCTCCGTAAATCGTATACGCTTCCACAGCACACAAATCACCTCTGGCCAAATTGGCTTTGTATACCTGCTTTCCAATCCGGTCAAAGCTTATTTCGGCTATTAATGTCTCCGCAGTCAGTCTGTTGTACGTGTAAATCCACGCGGAAAACAACGAGCCGGCCAGAAGCAAAAGCACCAGCAGCGAAAAAAACGAAATCTTGACGACTTTTCGCATCAGGCATTCTTCGTCTTTCGGATTATTCCACTCATGGCCATTTGTCCACAGCCATGATCATTCATCCGGCATTGAGATAACAAGCTAGCGCTTCCCGGTTGTAATGCCGCTTAGCATCTCCGCCGCGTGCTTGCGCGTGGTTTCGGTGATTTTGACGCCGCCCAGCATACGCGCGATTTCCTCGATGCGCGCTTTTTCGTCCATGACTTCGATGCGGCTCAGGACCGAACTGTTGACCGAGGTTTTGCTTACTTGCCACTGCTGATCGCCCGCCGCCGCAACTTGCGGCAAGTGCGTGATGCACAGCACCTGGCGTTCCTTACCGAGTTTTTTAAGCAAGCGCCCGACGATTTCGGCGACGCGGCCGCCGATGCCGGCGTCCACTTCGTCGAAAATCAGCGTGGGCAACGCGCCGACTTTGCTGGTCACGACCTGTACACCCAAGCTGATGCGCGACAATTCACCGCCGGATGCAACCTTGGAAAGCGGCCGCAACGGCAGGCTTTTATGCGTGCTGACCATGAATTCGACCTGCTCCAAACCCCAAGCCGCGTTTTCTTCAAGCGGATTCAATGCAACGGAGAATTCTCCGCCGCTCATGGCGAGGTTCTGCATCGTATCGGTGACTTCTGCAGATAGTGTCTTTGCCGCTTTCTTGCGCCCCGCACTTAATTTTTTGGCGTGGGCTGCATACGCGCTGCGCGCCGTTTCTTCCTGCTGTTTCAACTCCTCCACTCCACCGCCGCCGCCCATTTCCTGCAGCCGCGCTTCGAACTTCTGCAGCAATTCGGTCAGCTCTTCGGGTTTGACGCGGTATTTGTGCGCGGTGGAATGAATCGCATCGATGCGCTGCTCGGCTTCCTTCAGGCGTTCCGGATCGAGATCGAGTTTTTGCTGATAATGCCGCAGCGCGTACACCGCTTCCTGCAATTGGATTTGCGCCGGCTCAAGAACATCCAGGATTTCCTTCAGGGCCGCGTCATATTCAGCAAGGCCCTGGAAACGCGAAATCAAGGAATTAAGCTGCGCAATCAGCGCCGCTTCATTTTCAGAGAGTGCATCCAATCCAAACTGCGAGGCTTCAATCAGACTTGCGGCGTGGGACAGGCGGCTGTGTTCCAGGGTGAGGGACTGCCATTCGTCTGCGGAAAAATTCAGGGTCTTGAGCTCGCGCACCTGCCATTCCAGCTGCTCGCGCTCGGCGGCAAAGGCCACGGCGTTGGTTTCCCATTCCAGCCGTTTTTTGCGTAAACCCTGCCATTTGCGGTAGTGCCCGGCGACCTGCTCCGCGAGTTCGCTTAAACCGCCAAAGGCGTCAACCAGCTCGCGCTGCGAATCGGCCTTAAGCAGCGTCTGGTGTGCTTGCTGGCCGTGGATTTCAACCAGCCTTTCTCCCGCTTCGCGCAATTGCTGCACGGTGGCGGCGCGGCCGTTGATGAAGCCGCGTGATTTGCCATTGGTTTCGATGATCCGGCGCATCAGGCACTCGCCGGCATCGCCCTCCAGATCATTCTCGCGCAGCCAAGCGGAAAGCGTCGATTGTTTTGTGATATCGAATTCGGCGGTGATTTCGGCGCGCGCTGAGCCTTGCCGCACCACCGCGCCGTCGGCGCGCTCGCCCAGGGTGAGTGCCAGCGCATCAATCAGTATGGATTTTCCGGCGCCGGTTTCGCCCGTCAGCACGGTGAAGCCCGGCTTGAATTCGAGCTCCATCGAATCGACGATGACGAAATCGCGGATACCCAAATGGTGCAGCATGGCTACGAGGTTTTGCTCCAGTGCAGCTTTTCGCGCAGCATGAGGTAGTAGTCGTGCCCCACCGGATGCAGCAGGCGAATGGTGTCATTGGAACGGCTCAAGATGATTCTGTCGCCGTCGCGCAAATCGAAATGCGAATGGCTGTCGAAGTGCGCGCGCGCATCGCCGGAATCGTGCATGAGGATTTCGACGATGGAATCGCCACTCACCACGATGGGCCGGTTGCTCAAGGTGTGCGGGCAAACCGGCACCAGGGCAATCAGGCTCAACGACGGATGCACAATCGGCCCGCCGGAAGACAACGCATAAGCCGTGGAGCCCGTGGGCGTTGCCACTATCAGTCCGTCGGAGCGCAGGTTGTAGACAAACTGGCTGTCGATATGCACGTCGAACTCGATGAGGCTCCCCTTGGCGCCCTTGCTCACCACCACGTCGTTGAACGTCAGCACTTTGACCACGCTCTTGCTGTTGCTCATGATTTCAGCGGAAAGCAGCATGCGCTCCTCGGTCACATACTTGCCGTCGAGGATGGCGCCGATGGTTTCCAGCATGGTGTCCACTGAAATGTCGGTGAGAAACCCTAGCCGCCCCTGGTTGACGCCGACCAGCGCCACATCGTAGGGAGCGAAGGTGCGCGCGATGTTGAGCATGGTGCCGTCGCCGCCTAGCACGATGGCGAGGTCCGCCTGCTTGCCTATTTCCTCGAGTGTCAAAACCGGATAGTTGTTTTTCTTGAGATGCGCCGAGGTGAGCCGGTCCACCAGCACGGTCACGCCGCGGCCTTCCAGAAAGCGCGCGAGGCGCAGCAGGTGGCCGACGATTTCCGGGCTTTTGTATTTGCCGATGAGGGCGACGATTTTAAACGAATTATTCATCCGGGCATTAAAGCATATTTTATAGCCATCAGCCATCAGCTTTCAGCTTGAACGTAACGCAGCCGCGCCGCGGTTTGTGCTGACCGCTGATTGCCGACAGCTGAAAGCTGCTACAATAAATCGATGCTCAGCGAACGCGCGCAAATCCTGCTGAAAACACTGGTGGAACGCTACATCAGCGACGGCCAGCCGGTCGGCTCGCGCGCGCTTTCCCGGTACTCCGGGCTGGATTTGAGCCCGGCCAGCATCCGCAACATCATGGCCGGTCTGGAAGAAATGGGCTTTGTCGCAAGCCCGCATACTTCCGCCGGGCGCGTGCCCACGCCGCTCGGCTACCGCTTCTTCGTGGACACCCTGCTCACCATCCAGCCGCTCGACCAGGAGCAGATTGACCAGCTGGGAACCCAGCTGCAGACCGAAAACACGCAAAAACTCATGGCCTCGGCTTCACACCTGCTCTCCGACCTGACCCACTTCGCGGGCGTGGTGATGAACCCGAAGCGTCACAGCGCGACGTTCCGTCACATCGAGTTCCTGAGTCTCGCCGAAAAGCGCATCCTGCTCATCATCGTCACGCCGGAAGGCGATGTGCAAAATCGGATTCTCTTCACCGACAAAACCTACACGCCCTCGGAGCTCACGCAAGCGGCGAATTTCCTCAACCAGCACTACGCCGGCAAGACGTTTGATGAAATCCGCAGGGCGGTCCAGGACGAACTAAGACAGCTCCACAGCGACATGAGCCTGTTGATGACCGCGGCGCTGGAAGTCGGCAGCCAGGCCGTGTGGGAATCAGCCAGCGATTACGTGATTTCCGGCGAGCACAATTTGCTGCACGTGCAGGATCTTTCTTCCAACATGGCGAGGCTGCGCGGGCTCTTTGATTTGTTCGAGCAGAAAACCGCGCTGCTGCAACTGCTCGACAGCAGCGGCCGCGCTCACGGGGTGCAGATTTTCATCGGCGGCGAATCGGGACTGGTGCCGCTCGACGAGTGCAGCGTGGTCACCGCGCCGTACGAAGTGGACGGCCAGGTGGTCGGCACGGTCGGCGTCATCGGCCCGACGCGCATGGCCTACGAGCGGGTGATTCCCATCGTCGACATCACCGCCAAACTGCTTACCAGCGCGCTGTCGCAACACTGAGTGAACGGGTGAACGGGTGAACGAGCAAATGACCCCCTCTCCACCGCACACCGGGGGAGAGGGTCGGGGTGAGGGGGTTCACTTGTTCACCTGTTCACTTGCTCACTTATGAGTCACTTCGCGCCTGAACCGGTTTTTACGCACGGCGTGCCGGCGCAAACCGGCATTCTGCTGATTAACCTCGGCACGCCGGATGCGCCTACCGCCAGGGCGCTACGTCCTTACCTCAAGCAATTTCTCTCCGACCGGCGGGTGGTGGAAATCCCGCGCCTCGTATGGTGGCCGATTCTGCACGGCATCATCCTCAACACGCGGCCGAAAAAAACCGCCGCCAAATACGCCAAAATCTGGATGGCCGAAGGCTCGCCGCTCAGAGTTCACACCGAACGCCAGACGAAATTCCTGCGCGGCTACCTGGGCGAGCGCATCAAATCGCCTCTTACTATCGAATATGCGATGCGCTACGGCAATCCTTCAATTGCTTCCGCTCTCGCCCGGCTCGAGTTTTGCGAGCGCATTCTGGTGCTGCCGCTTTATCCTCAATATTCCGCCGCCGCCACCGGCAGCAGCTTTGCCGCGGTGTTCAGGGAATTAAGCCGCATGCGCAACACGCCGGCGCTGCGCACGGTGAAGCACTATCACGACCACCCGAGCTACATTGCGGCTCTCGCCCAAAGCGTGAGCGACTACTGGATGCAGAACGGCCGTCCCGACCAGCTGCTCATCAGCTTCCACGGCGTACCGCGCTACACCTTGGATAAAGGCGACCCTTACCACTGCGAATGCCAGAAAACCGGAAGACTTTTGGCGGAGGCGCTGGGATGGGACGAGGATCGTTATAGCGTGTGCTTCCAGTCGCGCTTTGGGCGCACGGAATGGCTGAAGCCTTATACATCCGAAGTACTGAGAAAGCTCGGCAAAAAACGCATTGAGCGCGTGGACGTAATTTGCCCCGGCTTTGTCAGCGATTGCCTGGAAACACTGGAGGAAATCGCCATCGAAGGCAAAGCGACATTCCTGGGCAACGGCGGCAAGGAATTCCATTTTATCCCCTGCCTCAACGAGCGCGGCGATTGGATGCACGCACTCTCTGAAATCGCGCTCGAGCACCTGCACGGCTGGGTTTCGGTGCAATACAACGCCGAAGCCGCCGCACAGGCGGGACGACTGGCGCGCGAGCGCGCGCTGGGCCTGGGCGCCAAAGCCTGAGCCTGTTCCAATCTTTAATTTCTATTTTCCCCTTGAAATCACTCGAATTGCCCCCAAGTTTATTTTCGTTTAACAGGAGAGAATGATGCAAAATTCTCATGAAAATCAGTTATCTACAGAGCCCACGCCTGAACCAGGGGTTGCGGCTCAAGAAAAAGTGGAGCAAAAAACCGAAACCATGCCCAGCCTGGAAGAGCTTTTGAAAAAAGCCGAACTCACAGCGGAAGAACATCACGATGCGTGGCTACGAGCAAAAGCGGAGGCCGAGAATATCCGAAAGCGTGCGCAAATTGAAATCGCCAGCGCGTACAAATATGCGATTGAAAATTTCTCGACGGCGTTACTCGCGGTGAAAGACAGCCTGGAAGCCACGCTGGCCGCGGAAAACGCCACTCCGGAGAATCTGAAAAGCGGCGTGGAGCTCACGCTGAGGCTCCTTGGCACGGCATTTGAAAAATTCAAAATCAGCGAAATTAACCCACGAGGCGAGAAGTTTGACCCGCATAAGCACCAAGCCATGACCACGGTGGAATCGGACGCGCCGCCCAACACCGTGATTAGCGTCATGCAAAAAGGCTACATGCTGCACGACCGCGTGATCCGCCCCGCGCTGGTGGTGGTGGGTAAGGCCAGAGAAACTTGAATTTCGCGCATTTCACCCTGATATAGCAAGCAACTGTTAACCATTCATCGTTAAGGAATCATCATGGCAAAGATCATCGGAATCGACCTGGGGACCACCAATTCCTGCGTCGCCATCATGGAGAGCGGCAAGCCCAAGGTGATTGAAAACTCCGAAGGCGCCCGCACCACCCCTTCCATCGTCGCCTACACCGACGAGGACGAGATTCTGGTCGGCGCCCCGGCCAAGCGGCAGGCGGTGACCAACCCGAAGAACACCCTGTTCGCGGTGAAGCGGCTCATCGGGCGGCGCTTCAGCGAAGGCGAAGTGAAGAAAGCCCTCAAGCACATGCCCTACAAAATCATCGAAAACAGCAACGGCGACGCCTGGGTGGAGGTACACAGTAAGAAAATCGCACCGCCTGAAGTTTCGGCACAGGTTTTAATGAAAATGAAGAAAACCGCCGAGGATTACCTGGGCGAGAAGGTAGAAGAAGCGGTCATTACCGTTCCCGCCTACTTCAACGACTCGCAGCGGCAGGCGACCAAGGACGCTGGGCGCATTGCCGGCCTCGAGGTCAAGCGCATCATCAACGAGCCGACCGCGGCGGCGCTGGCTTTTGGCCTGGACAAAAAGGAAGGCGACCGCAAGATTGCGGTGTACGACCTGGGCGGCGGCACTTTCGATATTTCCATCATCGAAATCGCTGTAGTCGAGGGCGAGCACCAGTTCGAGGTGCTTTCCACCAATGGCGACACTTTCCTCGGCGGCGAAGATTTCGACCAGCGCTTGATTGATTATCTCGCCGATGAATTCAAGAAAGAGCAGGGCATTGACCTGCGCAGCGACGTGCTGGCATTACAGCGCCTCAAGGAGGAGGCGGAAAAAGCCAAGATCGAGCTTTCCAGCACGCAGCAGACCGACATCAACCTGCCCTACATCACTGCGGATGCACGCGGGCCCAAGCACCTCAATATCAAAATCACCCGCGCCAAGTTCGAAAGCCTGGTCGAGGAGCTGATCGAGAAGACCGTCGAACCCTGCCGCATCGCCATCAAGGATGCGGGAATCAAAGTCTCCGATCTTTCCGACGTGATTCTGGTCGGCGGCATGACGCGCATGCCCAAAGTGCAGGAAAAAGTGAAGGAGATTTTCGGCAAGGAGCCGCGCAAGGACGTGAATCCGGACGAAGCGGTGGCGGTCGGCGCCGGCATCCAGGGCGGCGTGCTGCAAGGCGAAGTGAAAGACGTGCTGCTGCTCGACGTAACGCCGCTAAGCCTAGGCATCGAAACCCTGGGCGGAGTGATGACCAAGCTGATTCACAAGAACACCACCATCCCGACCAAGGCGCAGCAAATTTTTTCCACGGCGGATGATAACCAGACCGCGGTGACCATCCACGTGCTGCAAGGCGAGCGCGACATGGCCGCGGGCAACAAGAGCCTGGGTCAATTCAATCTCGCCGACATTCCGCCCGCGCCGCGAGGGCTTCCGCAGATCGAAGTGGCGTTCGACATCGATGCCAACGGCATCCTGCATGTCTCGGCGAAAGACAAGGGTACCGGCAAGGAGAACAAGATCGTCATCAAGGCGAGCTCGGGTCTCAAGGAAGAAGAAATCCAGCGCATGGTCAAGGACGCCGAGGCGCATGCCGAGGAAGACAAGAAAGCGCTGGAACTGGTGAACGCGCGCAACCAGTGCGACGCCCTCATTCATTCGGTGAAGAAATCGCTGAAGGATTACGGCGACAAGCTATCAAGCGACGACCAAGCCAAGATCGAGTCTGCGCTGAAAGAGGCTGAAGAAGCGCTGAAGAGCGACGACAAGGCCAGCATCGAAGCCAAGAGCCAAGCATTGGCCGAGGCTTCGCACAAGCTGGCGGAGCAAATCTACGCGCAGGCCCAGGCGCAGCAGGCACAGGCGGGCGCGGCATCCGCTGGCAGCGACAAGAAAGACGACGGCAATGTGGTCGACGCGGAGTTCGAAGAGGTAAAGGATAAAAAGTAATTTGGTGAACATGTGAACGAGTGAACGAGTGAACGGGTGGCTCATCTGAAGCGAAAGCATCGTGATCTGCTCGTTTGGCGAGAGTCCATTGAACTCGCCTTGCTCGTATACGGATTAACCGAGTCGTTTCCCAAGTCGGAGCTTTACGGCTTAACCTCGCAGTTGCGCCGGGCCGCGACTTCCGTACCCGCCAATATTGCAGAAGGCGCGGCGCGAACCGGAACCGGCGAATTGTTGCATTTTCTGAGCTTTGCAAATGGATCACTCTCTGAATTGGATACGCACCTGGAAGTCGCGTATCGGTTGGGATATCTCGCAAACAGGCAGGAGATTGATCAGAAGCTTGAACAGGTCTTTCGTTTATTGAGCGGTCCTATTGCTTCGTTACGGCGAAAGCGGTAATTGTCTCTGAATACTTGTACTCATTCACCCGTTCACTCGTTCACCTTAAAATGGCCAAAAAAGATTTCTACGAAGTGCTCGGCGTCAACCGCGACGCTTCCGATGAGGAAATCAAGAAGGCTTACCGCAAGCTGGCGATGAAATTTCATCCGGACCGCAACCCGGACAATCCCAGGGCCGAGGAGCAGTTCAAGGATGCCAAGCAGGCGTACGAGATTCTCTCCAATCCCGAGAAGCGCGCCGCTTATGACCAGTTCGGCCACGCCGGCGTCGATCCGCAAGCGGCGGGCATGGGCGCCGCGGGCGCGGGTTTTAGCGGCGGCTTCGCCGACGCTTTCAGCGACATTTTCAGCGACATCTTTGGCGGCGCACGCACGCGCTCCGGCGTTTATCGCGGCGCGGATTTGCGCTACAACCTGGAAATCTCGCTGGAAGAGGCGGCGCGCGGCAGCGAAACCCGCATCCGCATTCCCACCATGGCGGTATGCGAAACCTGCCATGGCTCGGGCGCGAAGCCCGGCACCAAGCCGGTCACCTGTACTACTTGCGGCGGACACGGCCAGGTGCGCATGCAGCAAGGCTTCTTTTCGATCCAGCAAACCTGCCCGAAGTGCCACGGCACCGGCAAGATGATTCCCGAGCCGTGCACGACCTGCCACGGCGCCGGCCGCGTCAAGCAGCACAAGACTCTGTCTGTAAAAATTCCCGCGGGAATAGATGACGGCGACCGCATCCGCTTATCCGGCGAGGGCGAAGCCGGCGTGAACGGCGGGCCGCCGGGCGATTTGTATGTGGTGACCCACATTCGGCCGCATCAGGTGTTCACCCGCGACCACAACGATTTGCACTGCGAAATGCCAATCAGCTTCAGCACCGCGGCCCTGGGCGGTGAAATCGGAATCCCCACGCTCGACGGCTACGCCAAAATCAAAATTCCGGCCGAAACGCAGACCGGCAAAGTGTTTCGGCTGCGCGGCAAAGGTATCCGGGGCGTGCGCAGCAGCGCCCATGGCGATTTGCTGTGCCATGTCATGGTGGAAACCCCGGTCAATCTCACCTCGCGCCAGCGCGAACTGCTGCAGGAACTCGAAGCGATCAATATCCGTGACGACGCGCGCCACAACCCGCGCGCAAAGTCATGGATGGATAAAGTGAAAGAATTTTTCGCACAATAACAGTAATCAAAAAATGGCGGGGGCCCACCCGTAATCCAAATTAGCATGTGCTGATTCCGGGACTACACAATATCAAGAAGCGCCGACTTGCATGCCGCGTATGCCGCGCCGTGCCGCCAACCAGTCCTGGAAGGACTCCAGATAAAGGTAAATGACCGGAGTGATGTAGAGCGTCAAAAGCTGCGAAAACAGTAGACCGCCAACCACCGCGAGCCCCAGCGGGCGGCGCGCTTCCGAGCCAGTGCCCACGCCTATGGCGATCGGCAGGCTTCCCATCAGCGCCGCCATGGTGGTCATCATGATGGGGCGAAAACGCACGATGCACGCCTCGTAAATCGCGTCGAACGGTTTCTTGCCATGCGCGCGCTGCGCCTCGATCGCGAAGTCGATCATCATGATGGCGTTTTTCTTGACGATGCCGACCAGCATGATGATGCCGACAAAGGCGTACATGTCCAGATCGTAATGAAAAAGCGAAAGTGTCAGCAGCGCCCCCAGGCCGGCGGTGGGCAGGCCGGAGAGAATGGTAACCGGGTGGATGAAGCTCTCGTACAAAATGCCGAGCACAATGTAAATCACCAGCACTGACATGAGAAGCAGATAACCCATGTTTTGCAGCGATGACTGGAAAGCCTGCGCCGCGCCCTGGAAGCTCGCGCTCAAGGTCGCCGGCGCGTTCATCTCATTTTTCGCTTTTTCAATGCGCTGAATCGCCTCGCTGAGCGAGACGCCGGGCTGCAGGTCGAATGAAATCGTCACTGCCGGCAGCTGTCCCTGGTGATTGATGGTGAGCGTGCCCACGCCAGGTTTCAGCCGCGCGACCGAGCTTAACGGCACCAGCTTGCCCCCGCCTGAGCGCACATAGAGCATCGACAGCGCTTGAGCGTCGGCCTGGTACTTCGGATCGAGTTCCATAATCACCCAGTATTCGTTGCTCGGCGTGTAAATGGTGGAAACCTGGCGCGAACCGTAGGCATCGTAGAGCGCGCCTTCGATCTGTTGCGAGGTTACGCCCAGCGCGGAGGCCTTGTCGCGCTCGATTTCCACCAGCACCTGCGGGTTGGAAATCTGCAGGTCGCTGGTGACGTCGCTGAATCCCGGCAGTTGCTTGAGCTTCTCCTCAATCAGCGGCACCCAACGGTAAAGCACTTCGGTGTCGGCATCCTGCAGCGTGTACTGATACTGGCTCTTGGTGAGCACGCCGCCGATGCGGATGGTCGGCAGGTTCTGCAGATACGCCTTGATGCCGGGGATGGTCTGCATCTTCGGCCGCAGCTCTTGAATCACCTCATCGGCGGCCAGCCGCTGATGGCGCGGCTTCAAGCGGATGAAAATGCGCCCGAGGCTCAATGACTGGCTGGAACCACCGGCGCCGATGAACGACATGAGCGATTCCACGTTGGGATCGTTGCGGATAATCTCGGCGACTGTTTGCTGCTGCCGGGACATGGCTTCGAACGAGATGTCCTGCGCCGCTTCCGTGAACACAAACAGCTGACCGGTATCCTCGCTCGGCAAAAAACCCTTGGGCATCTTCACAAACAGCCAGCCAGTAGCCACCACAATGGCCGCAAACATGAGCAGGGTAAAGCGCTGGTGCGCCAGCACCCATTTGAGAGTCGCGTCGTAGAGGCGCTTCATGCCTTCAAAGAAAGCCTCGCTCATTGCATACAGCCGGCCGTGCCGCTGCTGTAGCTGCGGCCGCAGCAGGCGGCTGCACAGCATCGGCGTGAGCGTCAACGACACGAAACCGGAAATCAGCACCGCGACGATGATGGTCACGGCAAACTCATGCAGCAGTTTCCCCAGCACACCGCCCATGAAAAACACCGGGATGAACACCGCCGCGAGCGAAAGAGTCATGGACAGAATGGTGAAAGCGATTTCCTTCGAGCCGTTGAGCGTCGCCTGCAGCGGGGACTCGCCCTGCTCCACGTGGCGGGTGATGTTTTCCAGCATCACAATCGCGTCATCCACCACGAAACCCACGCATAGCGTGAGCGCCATCAGGGACAGGTTGTCCACGCTGTAGCCCAGGAGGTACATGAAAGAGAAGGTGCCGATGATGGAAAGCGGCAGCGCCAGGCTGGGAATCACCGTTGCCGACAGATTGCGCAGGAACAGGAAAATCACCAGCACCACCAGCACCAGCGCCAGGAACAGCGAGAACTGCACGTCGCCCACCGAAGCGCGGATCGATTCAGAACGATCGTAAAGAATATTCATGTTCACGCCGGCAGGCAGTTCGGCGCGGAACGTCGGCAGCAGTTTCCTGATGGAGTCCACCACCTCGATGGTGTTGGTGCCTGGCTGCCGCTGAATGCTCAACACGATGCCGCGCGCGTCGTTGTACCAGGCCGCGACCTTGTCGTTCTGCACGCTATCGATGACCCGCCCGAGCTCATGCAGCCGCACCGGGGAACCGTTGCGGTAGGTGACGATGGCCGCGCGGTAGGCGGCGGCATTTTGTAATTGTCCGGTGGCCTGGATGGTCACCGTGCGATGCTGGCCGGAGAGCGTGCCGGTAGGCAGATTGACGTTGTGCTGGTCGAGCGCCTTCTCCACTTCGTCGATGCCGATGCCTTTCGCCGCCAGCAGATTGGGGTCGAGCTGCACGCGCACGGCGTATTTCTGCGCGCCGAATACCTGCACTTGCGCCACGCCGTTGATCATGGAAATGCGCTGCGCCAGCAGCGTTTCCGCATATTCATCAACGGTGGAAAGCGGCAGCATGTCGGAAGTCAGCGCCAGATAAAAAATAGGCGCATCCGCCGGATTTACCTTGCGATAGGACGGCGGGTTGGTCAGCGTGGGCGGCAGCTGCCGCCCGGCGGCGGAAATCGCCGCCTGCACGTCCTGCGCCGCGGCATCGACGTCGCGGTCCAGCGAAAACTGCAAAGTGATCTGGGCGCTGCCGAGCGCGCTCACCGAGCTCATCGAATCGAGTCCCGCAATCGTCGAGAACTGCTTTTCCAGCGGCGTCGCCACCGCCGAAGCCATGGTCTCGGGGCTCGCGCCCGGAAGGTTGGTGGAAACCTGGATAGTGGGAAAGTCGACGTTGGGCAGCGCGCTTACCGGCAGAAAACGGTAGCTGATGAGCCCTGAAATCAGAATTCCGGCCATGACCAGGATGGTCATGACCGGACGCTTCACGCAAAGCTCAGGGATGTTCATGAACCGGCCTGCGTGGTTTTGAGTTCAACCTTGGCCCCGGGCGTGAGACGCAACTGGCCGCTGGTCACCACTTTTTCCCCCCCCGACAGGCCTTTGGCAATAACGGTTTGTCCGCCGTCCGCCCAAGCCACCGCCACATTGCGCACTTCGGCGGTGAAATCGGGCTTGACTACAAATATATACTGGCCCTTGGGACCGGTTTGCACCGCCTGGCTTGGCACCACCAGCGCATTCTGCTGCTCATACAACGTGAGTGCGACATGGGCAAACTGGCCGGGCCACAGCAGCTTCTCCTGGTTCTCGAACAGCGCCTTGAGCTTGATCGTGCCGGTCGCCGGATCCACGCTGTTGTCGATAAACACGAGCATGCCGGTGATCGGCGGCGTACCGGTGTCGGGCAAGGTCACGGCAACGTTCAACGTCCCTTGCGTCTGGTAGCGGCGGATTTCGCTTAGGTTTTGCTCGGGCACGGAGAAATTCACGTAAATCGGGCTGATTTGATTGATCACCACCAGTGAATTGGTATCGTTCGCTTTCACCAGATTGCCTTCCTGGATCATGATCTTGCCGGTGTGGCCATTGATCGGCGAGCGGATCCTGGTGTATTCCAGCTGCACTCTGGCATTTTCCACCGCCGCCTGGTCGGCGCGGGTGGTGGCTTCAGCGGCGTCGCGATTGGTGCGGATCTGCGCATAGAATTCCTTCGAAACGAAATTCTTGTTCAGCAAATCCTGGTAGCGCCTCTCCTGCGCGCTGGCGTTTTCCAGCTGCGCCTTGCCGCGCAGCAAATTGGCTTCGGCCTGGCGCAGTTGTGCTTCGAAGGGGCGCGAGTCGATTTCAAACAGCAGCGCGCCCTTCGGCACCTCCTGCCCTTCCTTGAAATGCACCTTGACGATCTGGCCGTCCACTCGCGCCTTCACTGCGACAGTAGCGTAGGCTTCCACATTGCCGATGCCGCGAATGCGCACCGGCATGGTTATCTTTTCCACAGCGGCGACGGTCACCGGCACCGCCGGTTCGAGCACCTTGTTGGGCTTGGCCTGGGAGTCCTGCCCGCTACAGGCCGGGAGGAGGATGATCAGGCCTGCCGCCACCAGGGCGGCGGCAACCGGCGATGCTCTTGGATTTGGGTTGGAATAAAACACGTCTTGCTTCTCTTCGCGTGCGGTCAAGAATTAGAAAGGATTCAAGGAATAAAGTTGCGGCCGGCGACTTGCCATAATCTACACTAAACGGCAGCGCCGGTGTTGCCCGGAGGGATTAAAAAGCCTAAAGGGAAGGAAACCGATGCGGCTAAACCCGCCGCCATTCTGTCTTGCCGTCGGGTTTGTCTTCGAGCACAATCCCCGCCTCTAAAAGATCCTTGCGGATGCGGTCGGATTCGGCAAAATTTTTTGCTTTACGCGCACCTGCTCGCGCCGCAATCAGCTGTTCGATGCTCTCAGGCGGATAGTCCTTAACAGCAGTTCCCGAAACCTTACCTCCACCAATTGCACGGACTATTGTAGAAGTCGCCTTTGGAGCTGACTGCAGGTACTGCTGGGGTTCACGCTCAAGCAATCCCAAAATTCCACCCAGGGCTTTCAGTACTCCTGCCTTCTGAGGCGACTGCGTCTTGTTCACTTCATTCGCAAGGTCAAACAGGACCGCCGTGGCTTCGGGAGTGTTGAAGTCATCGTCCATCGCTTCCTTGAAACGCGCGGCATAAGGTTCTTGCCAGTCGAGTTTGACGGAAGCGGCATCGATGCCTTTCAACGCGGTGTAGAGCCGCGTCAGCGCATGCCGCGCATCGTCGAGGTGCTGGTCGGAATAATTCAAGGGACTGCGGTAATGCGCGCGCAGAATGAAGAAGCGCACCACTTCGGCGTCGTATTTCTTCAGCACTTCGCGCACGGTGAAGAAATTACCGAGCGACTTGGACATCTTTTGCTCATCCACGCGCACGAAGCCGTTGTGCATCCAGTAATTGACGAAAGTGCAGCCGTTGGCGCCCTCGGATTGCGCGATTTCGTTCTCGTGATGGGGGAACTGCAAATCCTGGCCGCCGCCGTGAATGTCGAAGTGATGACCCAGCAGTTTCTCGCTCATCACCGAGCACTCGATATGCCAGCCGGGGCGTCCTTTGCCCCACGGTGAATCCCATTCGGGCTCGCCGGGCTTGGCCGCTTTCCACAGCACGAAGTCCAGCGGGTCCCGCTTTTCCGCGCCGATTTCCACCCGCTCTCCGGCGCGCAAATCCTCGAGCGATTTGCCGGAGAGCCTGCCGTAACCGGGAAACTTGTGCACGGCGTAATACACATCGCCGTTGGCCGCGCGGTAGGCCAGCCCCTTGTCCACCAGCGTCTTTATCGTCCGCACCATGTCGCCGACAAAAGCGGTGGCGCGCGGCTCGGATACCGGCTTTTCCACGGCCAGTGCTTGCGCGTCTTCCTCCATGAATTGAATGAAACGCGCCGTCAGCGCGTCCGCCGGTTCATGGTTTTCCGCGGCGCGCTTGATGATTTTGTCGTCGATGTCGGTAATGTTGCGCACATAATTCACCGCATACCCCGACGCCCTGAACCAGCGCTGCACTATGTCAAACGCCACCAGCACGCGGGCGTGGCCGAGGTGGCAATAGTCGTACACCGTCATGCCGCAAACGTACATGTTAACCCTGCCGGAGTGAATCGGCTTGAAAGCCTGCTTTTCGCGGGCCAAAGTGTTATAGATTTTCAGCATGGGTTGCGGAGAATGCGGCGGTCGGGGAGGTGTTCCCGAATCAGAACGGCGAAAAACAGGGTTGATTAGCCAACTGCATGTATCATGGGTGATTGTGGATTGAGCGGGCTTCTTGGTAGAATCAGCTTATTTTGTTAAAGGCGAAAAAGTATACCACAATGAAAAAGCCCGATATCGCCGCTTCACTGACGCTGCTGACTCTTCTCGCATTCGGCCTGCCCGCGGCAGCCGACGACCTGGAGGATGCCTATGCCTTGTTCAAGCAGGGCAGTCATGCCCAGGCGCAGGACAAGGTCAGCAGCTTTCTTTCCGTCCATCCCAAGGACGCCAAGGCGCGTTTTCTGCTGGGCTTGATTTACACCGAGCAGAACCAGCCAGATGACGCCATCAAGGTCTTCACCGGCCTTACCGAAGATTACCCGGAACTGCCCGAACCCTACAACAACCTGGCCGTGCTGTACGCAGCGCAGGGCCAGTACGACAAGGCACGAACCGCGCTGGAAGCGGCGATACGCACTCATCCGAGCTACGCCACCGCGCACGAAAACCTGGGCGACATTTACGCCAAGCTCGCCACCCAGGCGTATGACAAGGCATTGCAACTCGACAAGAACAACATTACCGCGCAGACCAAGCTGGAGCTCATCAAGGAGCTCTTCTCCGGCAGCCCGCGCGCGGCCAGGGTCGCGGCGAAAACTGAGATCTCCAAAGCCGGCTCAAGAGCGGCGGCGAACAAACCCACGCCGCAAACCGAAACCCCGCAAGTGGCGAAAGCCGCTCCCGCTGCCGACGAGAACAAAACGGCCAGCAAAAGCAGTGATGACGAGGTGATAAAAACGGTAAACGACTGGGCCAAGGCCTGGTCGAAGGGCGATGCGGACGCCTATCTCGCTTTCTATGCCCAGGACTTCAAGACGCCCAACAATGAGAGCCGCGAAGATTGGGAAAAATCGCGCAAAGCGCGCATTTCAAAATCCAAAGCGATACAGGTTTCGGTCATCGATCCCAAAGTTGCGCTCGATGACGCCACTCACGCCAGCGTGAAGTTCAAGCAGGGTTACCGCTCCAACACCCTGAAAAGCACCAGCGCCAAAACCCTGCACCTCGTAAGATCGGGGGACAAATGGTTGATCCAAAGGGAACAGGTAGGCCGTTGAGCCCACTGCAACAACGGTCCCTGGCGACGCTATTCAAATGCACCTGCGCCGCGGCGCTGGCTTTGACTTTGGCGGGCAGCGCATCCTCGACGAATGAGCAGGTCCTGCAGGCTTCTTTGGTGCGCCCCCTGCCGACGCCGGAAAAGCTGCTGGTCAACAGCATCATGGAAATCAGCCGCAATAATCTCGACGCGGCGATGCAGGAAATAGACAACGCGCTCAAGACCTATCCCAACTTCCGGCTTTTGCATTTAATCAAGGGCGATTTGCTGCTGGCGCGCGCGCGTCCCTTGAGCACCATCGGTGATGCGCCGAACGCGCCGCGGCAGCGCGTGGCCGAATTGCGCGAAGAAGCGATTGCCCGCCTGCAGCGCCACCGCCTGGCGCTGCCGCTCGACCGCCTGCCTAAATACCTGCTGCAGATGCAGCCGCAGCAGCAGTACGCCGTGGTGGTGGACATTTCACTGTCCACGCTGTACCTGTATCAAAACGTCAACGGCGAGCCGCGCTATGTCGCCGATTACTACATCAGCAGCGGCAAGAACGGCGCTGAAAAATTGAAGGAAGGCGATCAGCGCACGCCGCGCGGGGTGTATTTCGTCACCGCCAATCTGCCGAAGGCGCAGCTTTCCGATTTCTACGGCGCGGGCGCCTACCCCATCAGCTACCCGAACGAGTGGGACCGCCGACATGGCCGCAACGGCCATGGCATCTGGCTGCACGGCACACCAAGCGACACCTACAGCCGACCGCCGCGCTCGAGCAACGGCTGCGTGGTGCTCACCAACCAGGACCTGCAGGTGCTCTCCAAGAACCTGCAAATCGGGCTGACTCCGGTCATCATCAGCGAGCGTGTGGATTGGATTAATCCGGAAGCCTGGCGTGCGCAGCGCAATACCCTGGCGCAGGAAGTTGAAGCCTGGCGGCGCGACTGGGAAAGCCGCGATACCGAGGCGTATTTGCGCCACTATGCCAGGAATTTTTTCGCCAAGAGCCAGAATTTCAACCAATGGACCAGGCAAAAGCGGCAGATAAATGCCTCGAAAATCTGGATCAAGGTCGGCGTATCCAACGTCAGCATGTTCCTCTACCCCGGTTATGAAAACCTCGCGGTGGTCAACTTCGAGCAGGACTACTCCAGCAACAATCTCTCCGCCAAGATGAAAAAACGGCAATACTGGATCAAGGAGAACAACCGCTGGAAGATTGCTTACGAAGGCGCGGTGTAAACCAGTTTCCGGTTCCCTTCCCGCTGCCCACCGGCAAAGGATGAAAAATGGTCAAGTTCCACACCAGCCTCGGCACCATTACCCTTGAACTCAATGCCGGGAAAGCGCCGCTTACCGTGGCTAATTTTCTCCAGTATGTGGAAAGCGGTTTTTACGGCAGCACCTTGTTCCACCGCGTCATCGACGGCTTCATGATTCAGGGTGGCGGCTTCGAGCCGGGAATGAAGCAGAAAGCAACGCGCGGGCCAATCAAGAACGCGGCCGACAACGGCCTCAAAAACGAGGCTTACACCATCGCCATGGCGCGCACTTCGA
The DNA here is from genome assembly GCA_035543335.1 of Burkholderiales bacterium. Classification (NCBI taxonomy): domain Bacteria; kingdom Pseudomonadati; phylum Pseudomonadota; class Betaproteobacteria; order Burkholderiales; species Burkholderiales bacterium. The sequence goes on along the minus strand of DASZZH010000025.1, from coordinate 166,937 downwards.
ATCCGCATTCCGCCAGCAGCCAGTTTTTCATCAATGTCGCCGACAACTCCTTCCTCAACTTCACCGCGGCGACGCCACAAGGCCACGGCTACTGCGTGTTCGGGCGCGTGGTGGAAGGCGCGGACGTGGTCGACAAAATCAGGAAGGTCAAAACCGGGATGCGCGCCGGGCATGAGGATGTGCCGGTGCAGGACGTCATCATCGAGCGCGCCGAAGTTGTCTAAAGGCAGGATTGAGGATTCAGGAGCCAGGGTTCAGGCCAAATTCTACTCGTGGAACTCTGCCATGCGTGCTTATCCCGAATCCTGATTCCTTATGAAACCCACCCTGTTCATTTCCGATTTGCACCTGTGCGTGAGCCGCCCGCACATCAACCGTATTTTCTTCACTTTCATGGAACGCATCGCGCCGAAAGCACAGGCGCTCTATGTGCTGGGCGATTTGTTCGAATACTGGGCCGGCGACGACGATTTGGATGATTCTTTCAATGCGCAGGTGATTTCCGCCTTCCGCAATTTCACCGAGCAGCAGGTGCCGCTTTACATCATTCACGGCAACCGTGATTTTCTCATGGGTGAAGAGTTTGCCCGGGCCTGCAACGCAAAACTTCTACCCGACCCCAGCCTGATTGACCTCTACGGCACGCCGACGCTCATCATGCACGGCGACACCCTGTGCACCGATGATACCGCCTACCAGGCGTTCCGCGCCCAGGTGCGGGACCCGGCGTGGCAGAAAGGCTTCCTCTCGCAGCCTCTGTCCGAGCGCAAAGCGGCAATTGAAAAACTGCGCGCGCAAAGCGAGCAGGAGAAGAGCCAGAAATCCGAAGCCATCATGGATGTGGCTCCGGCGACAATGGACAAAGTCCTACACGAATACCATTATCCGCGGCTGATCCACGGCCACACCCATCGCCCGGCGAAACACGTGCATGTGGTGGACGGCAAGAACTGCGAGCGCTGGGTGTTGTCCGATTGGTACAAGCACGGCGAATACCTGCGTTGCGACGAATCCGGCTGCAGCGCCATCAAGCTGTAACCTCAACTATTCACGAAAAACGAACTAATAGTGGCTACGCTGGGTTGCGCAAAAGCCAGTGAATGACCTGCTCCGCGTTCTGATCGGGCGGAAACACCGGATAAAACACTTTCACAATCCGCCCGTCGCGCACGATCAGGTAAGCCGCTTGGTCAGTGTCATCCCTCCCACGTCAAAAGTGGGCAGACGCAACGCACTGACGAATTGAAGCTCCCCGTCGCTTAATAACGCAAAGGGCAGATGCAGCCTTTGCGCGGCTTCCTGCTGGTATTCGGTGGTTTGCGTGCTTAAGCCAAAAACGCACGCGCTGCGCCGCCGGAGTTCCTGGTGATGGTCGCGAAAGGCGCAACTCTGCGGCGTGCAGCCTCTCGCTCCGGGAATATCGTTCCAGCCCGGCGGCAATTCCTGATCCGGCCTGCCGGTGCGGGGATAACAGTAAAGCGGTTCCGGCCAGACTCGATAATTCCACCTTGCCGCCGCCGGTTGCGGACAAGGCTATCGAAGGCAGGCGCAAACCAGGCAGATGATTACACGCGCCGTCATCCACCGGGAGCGGCAGATTTTCAGGCGGCGGGTAAATGTTGTCGGTTCTTGGCCCGCTAAACGTTTTTCAAGCCGCGCTCAAGGTCGGTCTTGATATCGTCCAGCGCTTCCAAGCCCACCGCAATCCGCAGTAAGCCATCCACCACGCCGGCCGCGTTGCGCGCTTCCTGAGGAATGCGCCCGTGTGTCGTGGACGCGGGATGGGTAATCGTGCTTTTCACATCGCCGAGATTGGCGGTGATCGAAATCATGCGCGTGGCGTCCACCACCTGCCACGCCGCTGCCTTGCCGCCTTTGACGATGAACGACACGATGCCGCCGCCGGACTTCTGCTGTGTTTTCGCAAGCGCATGCTGCGGGTGCGAAGGCAGCCCGGGGTAATACACGCGTTCGATTTGCGGCTGCTTTTCCAGCCAGCGCGCCAGCTCCAAGGCGTTTGCCGAATGCGCGTCCATGCGGATTTTCAGTGTCTCCAAACCCTTAAGCAACACCCAGGCGTTGAACGCGCTTAACGTAGGCCCCGCCGTGCGCAGAAAACCAAACACGCCTTCCATAATTACTTCGCGCTTGCCCAGCACCGCGCCGCCCAGCACCCGGCCTTGTCCTTCGAGATACTTGGTCGCGGAATGAATGATGATGTCGGCGCCGAATTCCAGCGGCCGCTGCAGCATCGGCGTGCAGAAGCAGTTGTCCACTACCAGCCACGCTCCGGCTTTTTTCGCTACTCTGCTCAACGCGGCGATGTCGGAAATTTCGGTCAGCGGGTTCGACGGCGTTTCCAGGAACAGCATTTTCGTGTTCGGTTTTACCGCTTTTTCCCAAGCGCCGACATCGGTCGCGGAAACAAAAGTGGTTTCCAGTCCGAAGCGCGTAAAAATATTGGTGAAGAGCTGCACCGTGGCACCGAAAATGCTGTGCGACGCGATGATGTGGTCGCCGCTCTTAAGCAGCCCCATGACGCAAGTAAGAATGGAGGACATGCCGGACGACGTGGCGACACAGGCTTCCGCGCCTTCCAGCGCGCTAAGCCGCTCCTGGAAAGCTGTGACGGTGGGATTGGTGAAGCGCGAATAAATGTTGCCCGGCTCGTCGCCGGCAAAGCGCGCCGCCGCCTGCGCCGCGCTGTCGAACACGAAGCTGGAAGTCAGAAACAGCGCTTCCGAATGCTCATTGAACGGCGTGCGGTGCGTGCCCGCGCGCAGCGCCAAAGTTTCCAATTGAAATTCGTCAGACATGATTCCGCCCTTTAAAAAACAAAAAACCCGTTTCGCTTTTGGCTAAAACGGGTTGGCCCTCGCTTTAGCGGCATTTATAACGCGCCCGCAAGCTGATATCAAATCGGCGCAGTGTGTAACTTACTCTGCCAAAATCGAATTGTCAATCCACGGTAAGCAAATTCAAATCGAGCTGGTTGCTGGAAGCGGCGTCTTCCCTTTGCCGGCGCGCGCCGTCGCGCCGCTGCGCTTCGATGTAAGCAAGGTATTCCTCGGACACATCGCCGGTGATGTAATCGCCGCTGAAGCAGGAAGTCTCGAACTGCGTAATCTGCGGGTTGCCCCTGCGCGCCGCGGCCACCAGCGCCTCCAAATCCTGGTAAATCAGCTTGTCGGCGCCGATCGCGCGCGCCACTTCGTCCTCGTTCCGGCCATTGGCAATCAGCTCCTGGCGGGTCGGCATGTCGATGCCGTAGACGTTGGGGAAGCGCACCGGAGGCGCGGCCGAGGCGAAATACACTTTGCGCGCCCCGGCTTCGCGCGCCATTTGCACGATCTCGCTGCTGGTGGTGCCGCGTACAATGGAATCATCCACCAGCAGCACGTTCTTGCCCTTGAATTCCACCGCCATCGCGTTGAGCTTCTGCCGCACCGATTTCCTGCGTATCGCCTGCCCCGGCATGATGAAAGTGCGGCCGATGTAGCGGTTCTTGATGAAGCCTTCGCGATAGGGAATGCCGAGGCGGTTCGCCAGTTGCATCGCGCTCGGGCGGCTGGAATCGGGGATCGGGATCACCACGTCGATTTCAAGGGCGCGGTATTGCCGGCGAATCTTTTCGGCAAGGCTCTCGCCCATGTGCAGACGCGTTTCGTATACGGAAATGCCGTCTATCATCGAGTCCGGCCGCGCCAGATACACGTACTCGAAAATGCACGGATTGCGCATGGCGCCGGCGGCGCACTGCTTGCTGTAGAAATTGCCCTGATCGTCGACGAAAATCGCCTCGCCCGGCGCCACGTCGCGCATCAGCTCGAATCCCAGCGTATCCAGCGCCACGCTCTCTGAGGCCGCCAGGTACTCGATGCCGCGCTCACTCTTGCACTGCCCCACCACCAGCGGGCGGATGCCGTGCGGATCGCGGAACGCGAGCAAACCGTAGCCCGCAATCATCGCCACCACGGCGTAGGCGCCGCGGCAGCGGCGGTAGACGCCGCACACTGCGTTGAAAATGGCCGGCGCATCCAGCGCGTGGCCGCCGCAGGCCTCCTGCAGCTCGTGCGCGAGAACATTCAGCAATACCTCTGAATCGGAATTGGTGTTGACGTGGCGCAGGTCCTGACGGAACAAATCGTGCTTCAACTGTTCGGTGTTGATGAGATTGCCGTTGTGGCCGAGCACAATGCCGAAAGGCGAATTGACATAGAACGGTTGCGCTTCGGCGGGCGAGTCGGCGGAACCGGCGGTGGGATAGCGCACATGGGCGATGCCCATATTGCCCTGCAGCTCGCGCATGTTGCGGGTGCGGAACACGTCGCGCACCATGCCGCTGCCTTTGTGCATGTGGAAGGTACTGCCTTCGGCGGTGACGATGCCGGCGGCATCCTGGCCGCGGTGCTGCAGCACCAGCAGTCCGTCATACAGGAGCTGGTTGACCGGTGTCTTCGCCACGACGCCGAGAATTCCGCACATTACCGTTTCCTTCTATGAGTAGCTAATCCGTTTTGACAGGCCTTCTGGCAGCCAAGTTTTAACGTAGATGACCACTTTTTCCAGCGATGAACTGAATAACGCGTCCTTCCACAACGGCTGCTTGGGCAGCGAAGTGAGGCCTCCCAGCAGCACCAATATCAGCACAATCAAGTAACCTCGCGCCAGGCCGAATACTGCTCCCAGGCAGCGGTCGGCCGCGCTCAAACCCGTGGCTTTCACGAATCTGGAGCATAGAATCGCGACCAGGCTCAAGATCACCAGCACCGTCAGAAATATCACCGCAAATCCCGCCATCAGCCGCAGCGACGTATTGCTTAACACACCCGGCACCAGCGCCGCCGTTTCCACCGCGTACGATTGCGCCGCCCAGAACGCCACCACCCAGGCCGTCAGCGCCAGCACTTCGCGCACCGCGCCGCGAATCACGCTCAGCAAAACGGACAACACAATAATCAGCAAGACCGCGAAATCAAAAACAGTCATGTCCGCTACCTGGAAGTCACCACTCCGTCCATGCCCAGCGTTTTCAGGCGCTCCAGCGCTTTTTCCGCGGCATCGCGGCTTTCATAAGGACCGGCACGCACCCGGATTTTTTCTCCTCCCGCTGTTTTCAGCACCTCGGTGTAGGCGCGGATGCCGCTTGCAGTCAGCTTCTGCTGCAACTGCTTTGCCTTGCCGCTATTGGAAAACGCGGCGAGCTGTACCACATAAGCGCCAGATTTGTTCTCTACCTTCGCGGATTTCTCGGCTTTTTCCTCGGTGGTTTTAGCGGATTCGGCGGGTTTATTGGTATTCGGTTTGGCGGCGGGGGGTGGGGGCGCAATGTTCTCGGCTTTTTGCACTTTCTCTGCGGCCACCGCTTCACCCGATTTCTCGGGAACCGGAACCACACGCGAAGTAAAAGCGCCGCTGTTCCATGGCGCAATCTGGATGCTGATGTCGGGGCTTACCGGCTTGGACTCGCCATCGAGGAGCAGCGGCAGCACCAACACCATCAATGTTACCAGCGCAATGGCCCCGATCAGGCGCCGCCGGGCGCGCTTCTTGAGTTGCAATTGCTCGTCGCCGATCGTTCTTGCCATAGGCGCAAACATTTCCTTCCTAAGGTTTACTCGCCGCTGCGCCGGCGCAACACCCCGGCAACAGTATGGAAAGAGCCGAAAACGAGAATTCTATCATTTTCGGCCGCCAGATTACAGGCGTGCCCATACGCCGCGCCGGGATGGTCATAGGTTTGCATGGCGTTTTGCGGGATTCCCACCTGCTGCAATTCCCGCGCCAGGTCATCCGCCGTGGCGCCGCGGCGCTCGTGGATAGTGGCAAGCAACCAGCGGTCCACCTGCGGGGCCAGCCGCCGCACCACGCCGGCGATATCTTTGTCCTTGAGCATGCCGAACACCGCGTAGGTGTTGCGGTAAAAACCCATGTTGAAAAGGTTCTCCGATAACCCCGCAGCGGCTTGCGGATTGTGCGCCACATCGAGGATCACCGTGGGCCGTCCCGGCAGCACTTGGAAGCGCGCCAGCAAGTCGGTTTCGAGCAGCCCGCGGCGGATTTCCTCCATGCCCACCGGAAACCGCTGTTTCAACTCATCCAGCACGGCCAAACCGGCGCTGGCATTTTGCAATTGATACGCGCCGCGCAGCGCCGGATAAGGCAGCGCGTGACGCTTGCCGTGGCGTCCCCAGTATTGCCACTGGTTTTTTTCCGCCACGTAGCCGAAATCCCGGTTAATCGAAATAAGTCGCGCGCCGATATTCCGCGCATGCTGAATCAGGGTTGCAGGAGGATGGGGCTCGGCGCAAATAGCGGGCCGGTCTTCGCGGAAAATACCGGCCTTTTCGAAGGCGATTTGTTCCAGCGTGTTGCCGAGATAATCCATGTGGTCGAAATCCACGCCCGTCACCGCCGCGCAATCGGCGTCGAAAGCGTTCACCGCATCAAGCCTGCCGCCCAGGCCCACTTCCAGGATCGCCACATCGAGCTTCGCCTCGATGAAAAGCAGCATCGCAGCGAGAGTCCCATATTCGAAATAAGTCAGCGGGATGCCGTTGCGCGCCGCTTCAATCTTCTCGAACACTTGCAGAAATGCGGCATCCCCCGCCGGCGCCCGGTTGATGCGCACGCGCTCGTTGTATTGGAGCAGGTGCGGCGAGGTGTAGCAGCCGACGCGATAACCGGCAGTCGCGAGTATGCTTTCCAGAAACGCGCAGGTTGAGCCTTTGCCGTTAGTCCCGCCCACCGTAATTATGGGAAATCCGGGTTGGAGCCTGAGCGCTTCCTTGACTTGCGCCACGCGCTCGAGGCCCAAGGCAATCGAGCGCGGGTTCAGGCTTTCCAGATAGGCAAGCCAGTCGTCTAGAGCCTCTAACATAATGAAACGAATAGTGCGACGGCGTCGGTTTCGGAGGCAGGCCGCGAAGCGAGCCGCGCCGTTGGGTTATTCTCCAACAAGCAGGCGAGCGACAAAGGCATGCGCCGAAAGCGCCCCGGACCCGGTCTCGCGCAGCGTGGTGCGGGCAGGGGCGCAAGCGGCTGTATTATGCGTTGCATAGCGGAGCGCCTTGCGGCTGCTCCCGCGCCAAAGCTTCGCTCCCCGAGTCGCAGCCACCGCCGTCCCTGCGGGTTGCGGCCAAAAAGCGCGCCTGCTTTGTTGCTCGGCTTGCCCAATGGCTATTGGGCTGCGCCTCGCGTCGCGCATTCATCGCTTTTTGGCCAGCAACGCAAATCCGTTTCATTATGTTAGAGGCTCTCAGCTTTGCAGCTTGGGATTGGGCAGCTCAGGTTTCAAAATGAAGGGAGGCCGCGGACTCAGGCCGTCGGTGCCGGTTGCCGCATCAAGAGCGTAATCAGGTTGGCGAGCTTGTCGCGCATCTGCCGGCGGTCGACGATCATGTCAATCGCGCCGTGCTCCAGCAAGAATTCAGAACGCTGAAAACCTTCCGGCAGCGTCTCGCGCACGGTCTGCTCGATCACCCGCGGACCGGCAAAACCGATCAATGCCGCCGGTTCGGCCATTACCACATCGCCGATCATGGCGAAACTTGCCGACACCCCGCCCATGGTGGGATCGGTCAGCACTGAAATGAAAGGCAATTTCGCTTCGGAAAGTTGCGTAAGCGCCGCGGCCGTCTTCGCCATTTGCATGAGCGACAGCAGGCCCTCCTGCATGCGCGCACCGCCGCTTGAGGTAAAACACACCAGCGGCAGGTTCTGATCAATGCACACCTGCACGCCGCGCACGAAGCGCTCGCCGACCACCGAGCCCATCGAGCCGCCCATGAAACGGAACTCGAACGCGGCCGCAACCAGCGGCACGGTCTTGATGCCGCCCTGCATCACTACCAGCGCCTCGCTCTCTCCGGTTTCCTCTTGTGCTTGCTCCAGCCGTTCATTGTAGCGCTTGTCGTCCTTGAATTTCAGCGTGTCCACCGGCATGACTTCAGCGCCGATTTCATAGCGCCCCTCCGCATCTAGCAGCGCTTCCAGGCGTTCGCGCGCATTCAGACGATGGTGGTTTCCGCACTTGGGGCAGACATTGAAGTTATTCTCCAGCTCGCTACGGTAGAGCACCGCTTCACATTTGGAGCACTTGGTCCACAAGCCTTCCGGAACCGTTTTCTTGGTCCCGGAGGGAGTGCGTTTGATCTTCGGTGGCAGTAATTTTTGCAGCCAGCTCATGGCATCACCCCGGTTGATCTATGGCGCGGCGCAAGTCCTGAATTAGCGCCGCGATCTTGCCCAGCACCTGGTCTTTTGCCGATTTTTCCACTTCCTCGACAATCCGGCTTCCCACCACCACGGCATCGGCCAATCCCGCCACCGCCATGGCGGTTTGCGCATCACGGATGCCGAAACCCACGCCCACCGGCAGCTTGGTGCGCGCGCGGATTTGCGGCAGTTTCTTCGCCACATCGCTTAAGTCCAAATGCCTGGCGCCGGTGACCCCTTTCAACGACACATAATACAGGTAGCCGCGGGAAAGCTTTACCACTTCCTCAATGCGCGCTTCGGTCGTCGTCGGAGACAGCAGAAAAATCGGATCGATTCCGCGACGCTCCAAATGTTTCACCAGTTCCACGCATTCTTGCGGCGGATAATCCACCACCAGCACGCCATCCACCCCACTGACTTGCGCGGCTTCCGCAAATTTTTCATACCCCAGCGTTTCAATCGGGTTGGCATAGCCCATCAGCACCACCGGCGTGTGCAGGTTGGATTTGCGGAATTCCGCCACCATGTCCAGTATTTGTTTCAGGCTGATGCGGTGTTTCAGCGCCCGCTCGTAAGAGCGCTGGATGGTCGGCCCGTCCGCCATCGGGTCGGAAAACGGCACCCCCAGCTCGATAATGTCCGCGCCCCCTTCGGACAAGGTCTGCATCATTTTCACCGTCATGCCCGGCTCGGGGTCGCCCGCGGTGATGAAGGGAATCAGCGCTTTTTTCTTCTGCTGCTGCAGTCTGCTGAAAGTTGCCGCTATGCGTGACATAGTAAATTCAGTGAGGGGTAAGGTGTAAGGAGTGAGGGGCACGTAGAGTGTAACTGGATTTTAACGCCTTACTCCTCACTCCTATCTCCTTACGCATTTAGAATTTGATGCCGGAAAGATTGGCCACGGTGTTCATGTCCTTGTCGCCGCGTCCGGAAAGATTCACCAGCAGCAGTTGTTCCCTGCCCATCTGCGGCGCGATTTTCGCCGCATAAGCCAGCGCATGAGCGGATTCCAGCGCCGGAATGATGCCTTCCATGTGGCACAGGCCATGAAACGCCTTCAGCGCTTCGTCATCGGTCACATTAACGTATTCGGCGCGGCCGCTGTCTTTCAGCCAGGCATGTTCGGGGCCGACGCCCGGGTAATCCAGTCCCGCCGATATCGAGTGCGTCTCCATGATCTGGCCGTTTTCATCCTGCATGAGATAAGTACGGTTGCCGTGCAGCACTCCGGGCCTGCCGGTGCACAGCGTCGCCGCGTGCTTGCCGCTGGACAGCCCCAAGCCGCCCGCTTCCACTCCGATGAGCCGCACACTTTTTTCCTCGATATAAGGATAAAACAAGCCCATTGCGTTGGAGCCGCCACCGACGCAGGCGATGGCCGCATCCGGCTGTCTCCCGAACATTTCCTGCATCTGGGTTTTCGCCTCGCGCCCGATGATGGATTGGAAATCGCGCACCATCATCGGATAAGGATGCGGACCCGCGACGGTACCGATGATGTAAAAGGTATTCTCGACATTGGTCACCCAGTCGCGCATCGCTTCGTTGAGCGCGTCCTTGAGCGTTTTCGAGCCGGACTCCACCGGCACCACGCTGGCGCCGAGCAATTTCATGCGGTAGACGTTGGTGGCCTGGCGCTTTATGTCTGCGGAGCCCATGTACACCACGCATTCCATGCCATAGCGCGCCGCCACCGTGGCGGTCGCCACGCCGTGCATGCCGGCGCCGGTCTCGGCAATCACGCGCGGCTTGCCCATGCGGCGGGCGAGCAGCGCCTGGCCCACGGTGTTGTTGATTTTGTGCGCGCCGGTGTGATTGAGGTCTTCGCGCTTGAGCAAAATTTGCGCGCCGCCGAGCTCGCGCGACCAGCGTTTGGCGTGGTAAACCGGACTCGGGCGCCCGACGTAGTGCTTGAGCTCGTCGGCGAATTCCGCCTGGAATTCGGCATCATTGCGGTAGCGTTGGTAGCCTTCACGCAGTTGATCAAGGGCGTGAATCAGCGTCTCGGCGACGAACACGCCGCCGTATTTCCCAAAATGGCCATGCTCGTCGGGAAGGTCATACATTCGCATATGGAGCGCCTAACATAATGAAACGCGCATGCGTTGCGGCCTGCATCCCAAATCGGCACCGTTGCAAAGTACGTTTTATCATGTTAGGCGCTCCTGACCTTTTTTATAAATGCGACGATTTTCGCCGCGTCCTTGATGCCTTTCGCCGATTCCACCCCGCTCGAGACGTCCACCGCCCACGGTTTGACCTGCCGGATGGCGGCGGCCACGTTCGCGACGTTAAGGCCGCCGGAGAGTATCACCGGCAGCGGTAGCCGCCGCGGGATGAGCCGCCAATCGAACGCTTCGCCGGTGCCGCCGTACACGCTTTCGCTGTGGGCGTCCAGGAGCAGCCCTTTGGCTTCGTGATAGCGAGATGCGTATTGTAACAAATCCACACCCTTCTTGACTCGCACTGCTTTAAGGTAAGGCGCCCCGAACCGGCGGCAAAATTCCGGCGCTTCATCGCCATGAAACTGCAAGAAATCAAGCCGCAAGGCGTCGAGAACGGCGCGCACCTGCGCCTCGTCCGGATTGACGAAAACACCGACACGCGCAACAAACGGCGGCAACGCCGCAATCACTTCGCGCGCTGTTTCGAGCGAGACAAAGCGCGGGCTCTTCTCATAAAACATGAGGCCGACGGCGTGCGCGCCCAATTGTCCCGCCGCCGCGCCGTCTTGCGCGCGGGTAATGCCGCAGATTTTTACGCGGGTAGGCATGAATCGGTTTACGGTTTACGGAAAAAGCAGCATGGTACGATTAAAATCGGGCAGGCGCCACTTCGTTTCATAGCGCACCGCCGATAAATACAGCCCGGCGGGACTGAATGTCGGCGCCGCCGTGCTTCGATCCCGGCTTTGCAGAACTTCGTCAAGCCACCGGGTGGGACAACGGCCGCTGCCCACGTACACCAGACAGCCTACGATATTGCGCACCATGTGGTGCAAAAACGCGTCGGCGCAAAATTCGAATACCAACCAATCCTGCTGGCGCGTAATGTCAATGCGCCGCAGCTCTTTTATCGGCGAGCGCGCCCGGCATTCCGCCGCTCGAAACGCGCTGAAATCGTGTTTTCCCAGCAGGACCGTCGCCGCTTCGCGCATTTTTTCCATATCAAGCGGTTGATGAAACCAGCCCGCCTTTCCCTCGTGCAAGGCCGGGCGCACTGCGGTGTTGAGAAGGACATAGCGATAGCAACGTTCAATGGCGGAAAAACGCGCGTGGAAATCGTCGGCGACGGGTTGCGCCCACAGCGCCGCCACGCTTTGCGGCAACAGCGCATTCACGCCGCGCACCCATGCGGTGTCCGGCCGGTCTGCGGCGGTATCGAAATGTGCGACTTGCGAAAGCGCATGCACGCCGGCATCGGTGCGCCCGGCGGCGGTAAGGCTCAATTTCTCCCCGGCGACTTGAGAGAGAGCCGCTTCCACCGCGTCCTGCACGGCGCAGCCGCCGGGCTGGCTTTGCCAGCCGCAAAACGCGGCGCCGTTATATTCCAGTCCGAGCGCGATTCTCACGCTACCCCCGCCAGCACTACCACATCGCGCCAGGTGAAGGGCTCGAGGCGCAGGCTGATCGTTGATACTGTATCAGTCGTATCGAATTCCGCGTTGAATGCGTTTTTCCAGTTTTCAACACCTGCCGCCTGTTCGGCGTAATCAAGCGTAAGCGCCATCCTCACCGCAATGCGCCCGGCATGGTTACCGAAGAAAGGATGGAGCATCCGGTACAAGCCGCCGATCAGCGCATCACGCGGCGTGCCCGCCAAAAACCAAGCCAATGCCGCGAGCAAACATAGGAGCCGCCAAGCTTGCAATGCGCCTTCGCGCAAACCTTCGACGGTCGGACTCGCCGCGCCGACTTGCGGCCACAATAGCTCGCCCAGCGTGGCAATGGCATAAATGACCAACAAGGAAAGAAACAGCCAGCGCGCACGCTTGAGCAAAAGCGGGAACCCGTGGAAACGGCAGGCCACGATCAGCAACAGCAGGCTTAAAGCGGCAAGCCCGGCGGAATGGAGTCCTTGCACGCCGATCGCAAGCAGCAGCCAAATACCAATTCGGGTTGCCGGATGCAATGGCATGACCAAGGCTGGGATAAAAAGTGTTGCGGGTAAACCGGATCAGAGTTGTGCCAGCAGGCCTTTTGCCGCTTCCTGCTGCTTGGCGTCGCCTTCCTGCGCCACTTCTTGCAGAATTTCGCGTGCGCCTTCCTTGTCGCCCATCTCGAAGTAGGCCTTGGCCAGGTCATACTTGGTCTGCACATCGTACCAATGCTGGTCCTTGGCGGCTTCTTCGGCAGCCTTAGGCACCGCTGCCGGAGCGGCCGCCGGCTCGTCGAGGTTCAGGCTGATGCCGGAAAAGTCAATGTGAACCGGGTCAGCTCCTGACGTGGCCGGCGCGGGAGCCGGAGCCTTGGCCGGCTTGAAAGGCTCGAAATTATAGCTGATCATTTCCGGCGCGGGTTCCGCTTCTTGCGACGGCTTTAACGGCTCCGCTGCCAGGGGAGGTTCTGCACCGGTCGAACCGAGATCAAAATCGGTTTCGCCATCGGCGGGCTGGGCAATTTCAAATGGTATGTCGGGTATGATCTTCGCAGTTTCAGACGTGGGGACTTCGAAGCTTATATCCACATTATCCGGCGCGGCGGGCGCGACGGTGTCGATGGCGATATCGGGTTTGACTTCACCCGACTCACCGGTAGAGGGCACCCCGACGTTGAAATCCATATGCGGCGGGCTGGGCGGCGGTGCAGTTTCTTCCCTCATCTCCGCGGCTGCGCCTTTGGCGGAGGCGTACATCGGGTTATTGGGATCAATCTTGTAGCCGAGATAGACGGCTTTGTTCCAGAGCAGGCCCTTGCCGCCGCATGCCGCATAGAGATCGCTGGCAATTGACTCAAACGCCGGCACATTCTTGTGGTTGGCGAGGATTTCTAGAAGCTTCAGATGGATTTGCTGGCGCGTCGGGTCTTTTTTCAGCGCCTCTTTGAGGATTTCTTCGGCCTGCGTATCGCGACCGTAGGCGATGTAGACTTCGGCCTCCGCGAGCGGATCGACATCATCGGTGTTGATGGTGCCGCCGACCTTGCCGGCGAAGTCGCTCATGATTGAGCTGTCGCCGGTATTGACCGTCCCCCCCTCGGTGTTGCCGAAAACTGTGCTGGTCTTCAGGTCGCCGCTGATAACGCTGTCTTCAAAACGCGTTATTGATTTTTTTTTTCTCACGGCTATGTAGCCGAGTCCGAGTAACGCGATTATGAGGCCCGCTCCTCCCCCCAGATACAGGGGGTTGTCGAGGATATCATCCAAGAACGAGGTCTCCGGCGGTGGCGTGACAACTTTTGGCTTGGGCTGGTCCTTCGGCGGCGACTGTTGTGCGACTTGAGCCGGTTTTTGCTCCGGCTTGGCCGTGGGCTGGGCGGCAGGTTGCGGCTGCGGCGCAGGCTGAGCAGGTTTCGCCACGCCCGCTTGTTTCTGGACTTCCGCGAGGTTCTGGTTTTTGAGTTCGAGCAGCTTCTGCATGTCGCGAATGTTCTTTTCCAGCATCGCGATGCGCTCGTTGGCTTCCTTGACCGCCTTTTCACGGGCGATGATTTCTTCTTCGAGCGAGCGCAGTCGTTCCTGCAGCGCCTTGTCGCCGGCAGCGGGCTTGCCGCCGGTGCCCGCTTCACCCTTGGAGAGCTTCAACACTTCCTTGCCCGGCTCCTTGGGTGTGGCCTTTTCTTCAATCTTGGTGGAAATCTCGCCACTTGCGCTTTGCTTGGCGGTAGCAGCAGGTGTGACCTGACCCGCGGCCTCGGCGAGCTTTTGCCGGTAGGCATTCCAGTTGCGCGCCTGTACGCGCACTTCCTTGACCGCATTATTCGGATCAATGGTGGAGAGCTCGGTGTTTTCCGGTACGCGCAGAATCGGGCCGGTTTTCATCCGGTTCATATTGTTGCCCATGAAGGCTTCCTTGTTGGAGCGAAACAGCCCGACCAGCATTTGTTCCGAAGTATAGTCGATAGACTTTACACTTTCGGCGATCTTGCGCAGCGTCTCACCGTGCTTTATCGGTCCATAGGTTTTTTTCTCCTCGACCGCTTCGGCTAGTGGCGCGGGTGTTTCCGGGGCAGCGGCCACTTCTTGCGGCGCGGGTGTTTCCGGGGCGGCGGCCGCTTCCTGCGGTACGGCTTGCGCTTCGGCGCCGATTTTTTCGTCCGGCGGCACGCCCGCCACTTCGGGCTGCAGCGCTTCCTCGGGCAAGGGTTGGACCTCGGGCATGGCGACCGGTGCGAGTGGCGCGGCTGGCGCCAGCGTGGGCCTCGGCTCATAACCAGGCGGGTCAAGCAGGGCCGTGTATTCCTTCACCAGCCGGCCCGAGGCCCAGTTAAGTTCAATCAGAAAATCGAGAAACGGTTCGTTGACCGGGTGCAGCGTTTTAAGTTTGAGATAAGGCTGGCCGTCAGGCTTTTTTTCGATGCTGAATTTGATGGCGGGGAGCGCGGGACTGAATTCAACATTGGCCTTACGGAATGCTTCGGCCGAGGCCAGTTTCGCCGCCAGCGTATCCAACTCCCCTTTTTGCACGCCAAGGAGCTCAACCTCGGCGTCAAGCGCCTGGCCGAGGCTGGAGTTGACCGTGAGCCTGCCCAAGCCGGCGGCATGCGCAAAGCAAGGCAATATAAATAATGTGCCTACTAGCAACCAAGCTTTAAATCCAGATTTTCGCACTCATTAACCTTTATAGTTTTTAGGGGGGTATTTAAATTAACATCATGGAGTTAGAGATGCAAGCTCAACTTCCCTCTTACCATTATGGCTTAATCCAGATATTTTTCAATTAAAATCTCCGCGATCTGGATGCTGTTTAAAGCGGCGCCCTTGCGTACGTTGTCCGACACCACCCATAAATCGAGCCCCTGCGGGTGGGAAATGTCCTCGCGGATCCGTCCCACGTACACCGGGTCGCGGCCTGCGGCTTCAGTGGCCGGGGTGGGATACCCCCCCGGCTTACGCTCGTCCAGCACCACCACCCCCGGTGCTTTTTTGAGAATCTCGGTCGCCTCCCTGGCGGTGATTTTCTTGCGGGTTTCGAGGTGCACCGCCTCGGAGTGTCCGTAGAACACCGGCACCCGCACAGTTGTGGGATTCACCTTAATGGAATTGTCTTCCATGATCTTGTTGGTCTCCCACACCATCTTCATTTCTTCCTTGGTGTAGCCGTTGTCTTGGAACGCGTCGATATGCGGCAGCACGTTGAAAGCAATGCGCTTGGGATACACCTCGGCCACCGGGTCCTTGTGGTTTAACAGGTCGCGGGTCTGTTGCGCCAATTCTTCGATCGCTTCCTTGCCGGTGCCGGAAACCGACTGATAGGTCGCAACATTAATACGGACAATTCCCACCGCATCGTAAATCGGTTTCAGCGCCACCACCAACTGGATGGTCGAGCAGTTGGGGTTGGCGATGATGCCGCGATTTTTGTACTGGGCAATCGCATGCGGATTTACTTCCGGCACCACTAGCGGGATGTCCTTGTCGTAGCGGAACTGCGCGGTATTGTCGATCACCACACAGCCGGCCGCCGCGGCTTTCGGCGCGTATTCGGCCGACACGGAAGCGCCCGCCGAAAACAAGCCGATTCGCGCCTTGGAAAAATCGAAGCCGGACACATCAATGACTTCGATGTCCTTGCCCTTGAAGCGAATCGAGGTACCTGCGGAACGCGAAGAGGCCAGCGGATAAAGATTGCACACCGGAAAATCGCGCTCTTCCAGAATGGCAAACATCGCTTCGCCGACCACGCCGGTCGCACCCAGCACACATACATCGTACTTCTTGCTCATCTAACCTTTCCTTGATTCAACAGTTAATTTACCGCTGAGACGCTGAGAAATTCAAATGTTCTCTCTGCGTCTCGGCGCCTCAGCGGTTCAAAAAATCATCACAGGGCGGAAACGACCGCGTCGCCCATTTCCTCTGTGCCGACCTTCTTCATGCCCGGCTCAAGTATATCCGCGGTGCGGTAGCCCTGCCTCAACACTTTTTTCACCGCCTGCTCGATACGGCTCGCCGCCTCTTCGAGATTGAAAGTATAGCGCAGCATCATCGCCCCCGAGAGGATGGCGGCCAGGGGGTTGGCGATGTCTTTACCGGCGATATCCGGCGCCGAGCCATGAATCGGCTCGTAAAGCCCCTTGTTATTGGCATCGAGCGAGGCCGAAGGCAGCATGCCGATGGAGCCGGTCAGCATCGATGCTTGGTCGGACAGAATGTCGCCGAAAAGGTTGCCGGTCAGAATCACGTCGAACTGCCTGGGGTTGCGCACCAGCTGCATCGCCGCGGTGTCCACCAACATATGCGAAAGCTCGACGTCGGGATATTGCTTTCCCACTTCCGTCACTACCTCGCGCCAGAACTGGCTGGTCTCAAGCACATTGGCTTTGTCAACCGAGCAGAGCTTGCGTTTGCGTTTTCGCGCGATGTTAAAACCCACCTGCGCGATGCGGCGGATCTCCGATTCGGAGTACACCATGGTGTCAAAACCTTCGCGATCGTCTTTGGCATTCTTTCTTCGCCCGCGGGGCTCACCGAAGTACACGTCGCCGGTCAGCTCGCGCAAAATCATGATGTCGAGGCCCGCTACCACTTCCGGTTTCAAAGTGGAAGCCTGGGTGAGCTCGGGATATAGAAGCGCCGGGCGCAGATTGGCGAATACGCCAAGCGCCTTGCGGATGCGCAGCAAACCCTGCTCCGGCCGCTGCGGGCGCGGCAGCGTGTCGTATTGATAGCCGCCGACCGCGCCGAACAAAATCGCATCCGCGGCTTGCGCGAGCCTGAGCGTCGCCTCCGGCAGCGGATCGCCGCACGTGTCATAGCCCGCGCCGCCAACCGGTGCGTACTCCATTTCAATTTTCAACCCATCGCGCGCTAGCCGCTGCAACACTTTTACCGCTTGCGCGATGATTTCGGTGCCGATGCCGTCGCCAGGCAAAACCGCGATTTTCATCTTAATTAATTCCCAAAAAACATTAACCACAGAGACACAAAGGCACGGAGAAAACCAAATCTCAATAGACAGGATTTACAGGATTTCGCAAGACTAACAGGATGAATCTTGTGAATCCTGAAGAATCCTGTTAATCCTGTGAAATTAAGTTTTTCTTCTTTGGTCTCTGTGCTTCTGTGGTGAAAACTCAGGAAAACAGCCAGGGTTGGCGGGCGCGGTGCTGCGCCTCGAACGCCTTGATCTTGTCGGCGTGCTGCAAAGTCAGCCCGATTTCGTCGAGCCCGTTGAGCAGGCAGTGCTTTTGGTGGGGATCAATGCTGAAGCTGAAAGTCTGCCCCGAGGGGGTGGTTACGCTCTGCGCCTGCAAATCCACCTTGAGCCGGTAGCCGGACTGCGCCGCCACTTCGCGAAACAACTGGTCCACCGCTTTGGAGTCCAGCACAATCGGCAGCAAGCCGTTTTTCAGACTGTTGCTGTAAAAAATTTCGGCGTAGCTCGGCGCCATCAGCGCGCGGAAGCCGTAATCGAGCAGCGCCCACGGCGCGTGCTCGCGCGACGAGCCACAGCCGAAGTTTTCGCGCGCAAGCAAAATCTGCGCGCCTTGATAGCGCGGCGCATTCAGCACGAAATCCGGATTCAACGGGCGGCCGCGGTTGTCTTTGCCCGGCTCGCCCGTATCGAGGTAGCGCCAGGCATCGAATAGATTCGGCCCGAAGCCGCTCTTCTTGATGGATTTCAGAAATTGCTTGGGGATGATGGAGTCGGTATCGACATTGGCGCGATCCAGCGGCGCCACCAGCCCGTCAAGCCGGGTGAATTTTTCCATCAGTAGTTTTTCTTATCGTCGGCTTTCTTTTCAATCTTGTCGCCAAGCTTGGAGAGGTCCTTGCCCAAACCCTCCATAGTATTGCAGCTCGCGAGCACTGCAACCAGCACGGTTGCAAGCAAAACGATTCTCAGCATGTTTCGTCCTTTCTCTACCACCATAATTTTCCGCGCACGTCGACAAAATGCCCGGCAATCGCCGCCGCCGCCGCCATTTGCGGGCTCACCAGGTGGGTTCTGCCGCCCGCGCCCTGCCGCCCCTCGAAATTGCGGTTCGAGGTCGAGGCGCAGCGCTCGCCCGGCTGCAGGCGGTCGTCATTCATGCCCAAACACATCGAGCAGCCCGGCTCGCGCCACTCAAAGCCGGCCTCGCGGAAAATTCGGTCGAGCCCTTCCGCTTCCGCCTGGCGCTTGACCAGGCCGGAGCCCGGCACTACCAGCGCCTGCTTGATGCTGGCCGCAACATGTTTGCCACGCACGATTTGCGCCACCGCGCGCAAATCCTCGATGCGCGAATTGGTGCACGAGCCGATAAAAATCTTGTCGAGCTTGATCTCCTGAATCGGCGTGTTCGGCTGCAGCCCCATGTATTTCAGCGCCCTTTCCATCGCCTCGCGCTTCACCGGATTGGACTCGCGCGCGGGGTCGGGAACACGGTCATCCACCGTGCCCACCATTTCAGGCGAAGTGCCCCAGGTCACCTGCGGCTTGATTCCGGTTGCGTTCAAATTCACGACCTTGTCGAAGCGCGCGTCTTCGTCGCTCCTGAGCGTCTTCCAATACGCCATAGCCTTGTCCCACAACTCGCCTTTCGGCGCGAAGGGTCGGTTCTTGATGTAGTTTACGGTGATGTCGTCCACCGCCATCATGCCGGCGCGCGCGCCGGCTTCGATGGACATGTTGCAAATCGTCATCCGCGCTTCCATGCTTAAAGCCCGGATGACGCTGCCAGCATATTCAATCACGTAGCCGGTGCCGCCGGCGGTGCCGATTTTGCCGATGATGGCGAGCACGATGTCTTTCGCCGTCACGCCGCGGCCAAGCTCGCCTTCCACGACAATCTGCATCGCCTTGGATTTTTTCATCTGCAGGCATTGCGTTGCCAGCACATGCTCGACTTCCGAGGTACCGATACCGAAAGCGAGCGCGGCGAAGGCGCCGTGGGTGCTGGTGTGCGAGTCGCCGCACACCACCGTCATGCCGGGCAGCGTCGCGCCCTGCTCCGGGCCGATCACATGCACGATGCCCTGCTGCTTGTCGCGGAAAGGAAAGTAGGCTTTGGCGCCATACCGGCGGATGTTGGCGTCCAACGTCTCGACCTGCAGGCGCGAAACCGGGTCTTTGATCCCTTCGTCCCAATCCATGGTCGGCGTATTGTGATCGGCGGTCGCCACCACCGAGTCCATGCGCCAGGGTTTTCTTCCGGCGAGCTTCAGCCCCTCGAACGCCTGCGGGCTGGTGACTTCGTGCACCAGATGGCGGTCGATGTAAATGAAGGCCGTGCCATCGCCCTGTTCATGCATCAGATGGCTTGCCCAAAGCTTGTCGTAAAGAGTTTGCGCGCCCATGATGAAAATTGTCCAAAACCAAACTTGGAATTATCTCATATTGAGACAGCGAGGAACAGGTTTCAATTCACGCTTTCAGCCTGAATTTCCAGCTAATCAGTATCAGCCCCAACAGCGCGAAAAACGAGGCCATGCTGAAGGTGAGGCTCGGCCCCAAACTTTCCCAAGCATAGCCGCTCATCAGCGCGCCGAAGGTTCCGCCGGCCCCGAAAGTGAGGCTGGTGTAGAGCGCCTGCCCCTTGGCCTGATGCCGGCCGCGGAAAAAATGGTGGATCGCCGCCACCGCCGCGGCATGGTAGGAGCCGAAAGTCGTGGCGTGCAGCACCTGCGCAAGAAAAATCGCGACAGCCGAATCCACCAGCCAGCCGATCAACAGAAAGCGCGCGACCGCCGAAGCGAAGCTCACGCCTAAAATCTGCGCCAGCGAAAAATGCCGCAGCAAATGCGGCATAAAGATGAACACCACGACCTCGCAAATCACTCCCACCGCCCACAGCCAGCCGATGACGCTTTTGCTGTAGCCGTGCGCCACAAGGTAGAGCGAATAAAATGTATAGAACGGCCCGTGTGCAGCCACCATCAGGAAACAGGCGGCAAACAGCGCCAGCACTTCAGGGCGCTTGAATATCTGCGATACCGGCAGATGGTCGGTATGGTGCGTGAGGGCTTCCGCTTCGGGGATGTAGCGCGAGAAAAATAGAATTCCCGCCATTGTGCCCAACACCAGCCACAGCAGAATGCGCAGCGGCGCGATGTCTAGCACATAGCCGATGATAATGACCGCAGCGATGAAACCGATGGAACCCCACAGCCTCACCTGCCCGTAGCTCGCGCTGCTGTCGCCAAGATGGCTCAAGGTTGTCGCTTCCACCAGCGGCAGTGAGGCGCTCCAAAAAAAGCTGATGAGCGCCATCACCACGAACATCCACCAGAAGCTGGTGCCGAAAAACACGCCGAGATAACAGAGGACGCTAAGCGCGGCGCCAATCTGCACAATGCCGACGCGTTTTCCCGTGTGATCTGCCAGCCAGCCCCACAGCGTGGGTGCGAAAATGCGCATCACTAGAAGCAGCGACATCAGCACGCCGATTTCAGCGGCGTCGAAATCCAGCGATTTGAGGTACAGGCTCCAGTAGGGGGAAAACGCGCCGACGAAGGTAAAATAAAAAAAGTAGAAGCTGGAAAGGCGCCAGTAGGGAAAGTTTCTCGCAGCGTTCCGTGGAGACACCGCAGGGCGACTCAAAAATTTAAGCCTCATCCGGCTCGGGATTTTCCTTGTGCACAACTTTGCCCTTTGAAGCTGCGCTTTTGCCGGCCTTTGCCGGAATTTTGGGCGTGGGACATTTCACATCAGCGTTTTGCGCGCGGTGGCGCAGCGCATGATCCATCAGCACCAGCGCCAGCATGGCTTCGGCGATGGGAGTGGCGCGGATGCCGACGCAAGGATCGTGGCGGCCGTGCGTTTCGACGATAGCGGGCTTGCCCTGCTTGTCTATGGAGCGGCGCGGGAGCCGAATGCTGGAGGTGGGCTTCACCGCGATATTGACCACGATGTCCTGGCCGGTGGAAATGCCGCCGAGGATGCCGCCAGCGTTGTTCGACAGAAAACCTTCGGGCGTCATTTCATCGGAATGCTCGCTGCCTTTCTGTTCCACGCTGGCGAAGCCCGCGCCGATTTCCACGCCTTTCACCGCGTTGATGCTCATCATGGCATAGGCGATGTCGGCGTCGAGCTTGTCGTACACCGGCTCGCCCCAGCCCACCGGCACATGCCCGGCAATCGTTGTAATTTTCGCACCGCAGGAATCGCCCGATTTCCTTAGCTTGTCCATGAACTCCTCAAGCTTGGGCACCAAGCTCGCGTCCGCGGCGAAGAACGGATTGCTGTTCACCGCGTCCCATGTTTTGAACGGGATTTCGATCGGACCCAGCTGCGACATGTAGCCGCGGATCATCACACCGTATTTTTCGCGCAGCCATTTTTTTGCAATCGCCGCCGCCGCAACGCGCACCGCGGTTTCGCGCGCCGACTGCCGGCCGCCGCCGCGGTAATCGCGAATGCCGTATTTCTGCCAGTAGGTGTAATCGGCATGTCCCGGACGGAAGGTATCCATGATGGCGCTGTAATCCTTGGGGCGCGCATCCTCGTTGCGAATCAGGAGCGCAATCGGCGTGCCGGTGGTTTTGCCTTCAAACACGCCGGAGAGGATTTCCACCGTGTCGGATTCGCGCCGCTGCGTGACATGGCGCGAGGTGCCGGGCTTGCGCCGGTCGAGTTCCTTTTGGATATCCTCGGCGGAGAGCGCCATTCCGGGCGGGCAGCCATCCACTACGCAGCCGATCGCCGGCCCGTGTGATTCGCCGAAGGAAGACACGCAAAAAAGTCGCCCCAAGGTGTTGCCGGACATGATTTCACTCGCAAAAAAACAGCGCAAAGTTTAGCATATCCGACTAAGCCCCGCCCGAGACAGCACTGCCATGAGCCCAAAACCCGACCCCGACAAAACCACCGGCCCCGGTGGACTGACTCTGCGGCAAATACATAAGCAGGTGAAACTGAGCCTGCAGCGCGACCGTGAAGCGCGGAAAACGCGCAATGCGCTTTTGCAAAAGCAAAACCGCTGGCAGCGCTTCGTGCGCTATGTGTGGGACCGGAAATCAAAATGAAGGTGGTGCTGATGACCGCCAGCGGCAAAATCATCCTGGCGCAGCGGCTACTTGTTCTCGCGGCTCTCGCGCCAGAGGAAAAAAGCCAGCGCGCCGGGAATTAATAGCCCCAATACGCTCACCCACATGGGAACCACCATGCCGTTCAGGGTGACCTCCCAGCCAAAAACAAGCCTCAATAGATGCACGATCGCAATCAGGATCAAAAGCGCAATGGCGAGGTTAGTGAACAGTTTCATGTGCTTTCTCCTGCATAAATTCAGTCATGCCTTAAGGCTAGGGAGCCTCTGATTAAGTCCTCCGCAGATTGCGTTGCTGGCAAAATGCGGATGAATGCGAGGCGCGCAACGAAGGTCGTAGCTAGGACTACGACACCGAGGAGGGCCCGCGTAGCGTCCGCACCTGCGAAGCTGTGCAGCGGAGCGGGCCAGCGCTCGCCTTCGCGGTCGCACGTACCCGAGGCTCCACGCTCCGGCGAGCACGACGCAGACACCGCATTTTACCGCAACCCGGAGGGACGGCTGCCGCGACACGGTGAGCGAAGCTTCGGTGCGGGAGCGGCAGCATGAGCGCCCCGTTTAACAGTGATTCTTGCGGCAGCTTGCGCCCCTGCCCGCACCACGCTTCGCGAGACCGAGTCCGGGGCGCTTGTCCGGGCGGTCTCTGCTTTGTCGCTCGGCTTGCCAAGGGGGATGACCCTTGGCTACGCCTCGCTTCGCGCATCCCCTTCCGGAAAACCGCCGTCGCAACTGCGTGGGACTTAATCAGAGGTTCCTTAGCATTTCCAACCCCCAGCCGACCCCAAAGCCGGTGACATCGGTTCCCACCGCGCCTAAGCCCCCTTTGCAACTGCTCGCCGACAAATCCATGTGCAGCCACGGCAAGTTATTCACAAAACGCTTGAGGAAGCGCGCGGCGAGTATGTGGTCGGCTTCGCTGTCCATGGCGCATTGCTTGATATCGGCAATTTTGCTCTCCAGCGGCTGCTCGTAATCCTCATCCAGCGGAAACGCGCACACCCGCTCGCCGCTCAACTTGCCCGCCCGCACCGCTCGCACAAGCCATTCCTCGCGGTTGCCAAGCACGCCGGAATAGCGCTCGCCCAAAGCGACGCCCATGCTGCCGGTAAGAGTGGCGAAATCGATAATCAGTGAGGGCTTGGCTTTTGCCGCCAGCGTCAACGTATCGGCCAGCACCATGCGCCCCTCGGCGTCGGTATGCACGATTTCGATGGTGGTGCCGTTCAGCGCCTTCACCACTTCGTTTTGCTTGTAAGCCTTGGGCCCGATGTGGTTTTGCGCAATCGCCAGCCAGCACTCGATGTTCACCGGCAGCTTGGCGCGAGTTGCGGCGAGCAAAATGCCAAGGCAGACCGCCGAGCCGTTCATGTCCTCATGCATCCCCTGCATGTAGCGCGCGGGTTTCAGATTATGTCCGCCGGTGTCAAAACAGATGCCTTTGCCCACCAGCGCCAGCGTTTGTCTTGCTTGCGGATGGCGGTAACGCAAATGCACAATGGCGGCGTCCCCCTCGTGGCTGCCCTGCGCCACGGCGACAAACGCGCCGGCACCCATCCTGCGCAATTTCCTGAGATCGTATTCCTCATGCCGCCAGCCGCAGTCCTTGGCGAGTTCCCTGATGCGCTTGCGGTACGCGCCCGGCGTCAGCTCGTTGGGCGGCAGCACGGTGAGCTCGCGGCATAGCAGATTGCCTTCCGCCTGCGCCCGAAGTGCATTGAATTCATTTCGATTCCCGCAACCATGAAGTTTGATTCTGGCGAGCGGCTTAGCTTTGGTTTTGCTTTTTCTGCTGGGAAGTTTCGCACCATTCACCCATGCCGCATAAACAGCCCGCTGCGCCGCCTGCGCCCGCTGCTGCCCGTTGCCATGCACCGAGATGCAAAGCGTTTGCGGGTTCTCTTCCAGGAGCGGCTGCAGCGCCTTGCGCAGCACGGTTTGCTGTTCGAATACCGGTTTGGAAGCATCGAGCATGACCCAAGCCGCCAGCCCGCCGTGCGGGAGCGTGGCGCACAAAGGCGTCTGCGCCAGTTCCTCCGGCCTCAAGCCGCGGCGCCTGAACTGGGCGCGCAAGGTTTCATCAGCCGGCACATCCGGAAGCGTTTTCACCTTGGGCAGCACAAACAAGACATGCGCTGTTTTCCGCAATGCTGTTGCGGAAAGGTTTGCGGAATGCGGCTCGAGCCTCGCCAGCATGAAAAGTCCTTGGTTGGGGTAAAATGATAAGGAACTTGAGATTATAACCAAGCTACCCGTTTACGAACATCGGCGCTGATATGCGGCAGTATTTGAACCTGATGCAGCACATCCTCGAGAATGGGACGAGGAAAAATGACCGCACCGGCACCGGCACCTTGAGCGTTTTCGGCCATCAGCTGCGCTTCGATTTGAATGCAGGTTTCCCGCTCCTCACCACTAAAAAAATCCATCTCAAATCCATCATCCACGAGCTGCTGTGGTTTCTCAAAGGCGAGACCAATACCAAATATCTGAAAGAAAACGGCGTTACCATCTGGGATGAGTGGGCGGATGAAAACGGCAATCTCGGCCCGGTGTACGGCTACCAATGGCGCTCCTGGCCCGCGCCCGATGGACGGCACATCGACCAGATTGCGAAGATCATCGAGGAAATAAGGAGAAATCCGGATTCGCGCCGGCTCTTAGTTTCGGCCTGGAACGTCGCCGACCTCGACAAGATGGCGCTGCTGCCCTGCCATGCTTTCTTCCAGTTTTACGTGGCGCAAGGCAAACTTTCCTGCCAGCTTTACCAGAGAAGCGCCGATATGTTTCTCGGCGTGCCGTTCAACATTGCTTCCTATTCGCTGCTCACGCTGATGGTGGCGCAGATATGCGAATTGAAGCCCGGCGAATTTGTGCATACCTTCGGCGACGCGCATCTTTATCTCAACCATCTCGAGCAGGCGCGCGAGCAATTGTCACGGCAGCCAAAGAAACTGCCGATGATGAACATCAATCCTGCGGTAAAAAATATATTCGACTTTAAATACCAGGATTTCACTCTAGAAGACTACGAGCCTCATCCCGCGATCAAGGCACCGATCGCGGTCTAGCCCCGCCGAAAACAACAAGGGGCGGAATTGCTTCCGCCCCTTAGGCCCCGATCCTTCAAAAAACCTGACTTGTTAACGTAGCCAGCATCAGCCCAAATATCAGGTTTTTGTCCATCATCCTTACCTTTTCGAATTGAACTACTGTGCCGTTGACGATTTTGACTTTCTCGCCGACACGGAAAACGGGTTGGTCTTGCTGTGAAACGACGCGGTAAGTGCCGTTATTCATGCGCACCTTGACCTGGTAAGTGATTTTCTTGTTCACGTTCTTCTCGACTTCGTGGACGGCATAGGCGTCGCCTTTTTCTTGATTCGCCGTGATGGATTCGATCACCCCGCAGTTTGGGCAGGCTTTTACCGCTTCCACCAGGTGCTGCGTCGGCGCACTTTTTGCGTCTAACGGCACCACGCTTGAGACAAAGGGCTTGCCGCTTTGCAGTTCGGCCCGCGCCGCATCCGCTTCATTGATTTTGGAACTGACACTGGGGATATGGCCGGCGATCGCGGCAATTCCGATAAGGCTGGAAATGATCACCGAAACCGCAGCGATGATAACCAATGGACTGGTTTTGAATGGCAGCTTCTGCACGGTATTCCCTCCTTAACGATTTATCTAAATCTTTACAATCAGGGCGTTCTTCACCGATACCACGCCGCGCACACCGGACGCGATGCGTTCCGCCTTGTGCACCTGCTCCTGATCCTCGACAAAGCCGGAGAGCAGCACATGGCCGCGGTAGGTGTCCACGCTCACGTCGAGCGACTTGATGTCGGGGTCCTTCAACATGGCGGCCTTGACGCGCGCGGTGATCAGGCTGTCTTCGGCGAAGCGTTCCGCTTTGGCGCGATGCAGCGTCACTTCCGCGGCGGCGTACTCATCCAGATCGAGTTTGCCGTCATGATCGGCGTCCGCTTCGTCAAATACGCGCAACAGGTCACGGCGTCCTTTCAGTTCCCGCCGGGTGAGAAAGCCGTCGTGATTGGCGTCGTATTTTTTGAAAAACGCTTCGGTATTGGGATTGATTTGCGCCAGCTCATCGTCGGCAAACGCCGGCACGCTCGCCAGCAACACGCAGGCGAACACGGTTTTGCAAAAAAGGATACTCATAATCTGCCTCCATTGCTTCCATCGGGTCGGCGCGACTGCCGCCAACCTTTACCATGGATCAGCAGCCCTCGTGCCAAAATAAAAATCCTTTAAAAACAACTCTATTTGCTTAAAACAGGCGGCAAAAATGTCGCTGGGCAACGACAGCCCAACGGGTGTGGCATTTATGTGATTGATTGATGAAGGCTTCTGTTGTCGCCAAACGACGACAGCGCGAACCTTTTTAGGCGTGGGGGTTTTTGAACAGCACGGGATCAAGCGCGTGGCGTTTTAACAGCTTGTAAAACTCGGTGCGGTTGCGCTTGGCGAGCCGCGCCGCCTGCGAAACATTGCCATCGGTGATTTTCAGCAATTGCGAAAGATATTCGCGCTCGAAGCGTTTCTTCGCTTCATCGAGCGAGGACAGATGGCTTTCTTCATCCTGCAGCGCTTTTTGCACCAGGGTGAGCGGCACAATGCGGGTCGTGCACAAAGCCACCGCCTGCTCCACCACGTTGAGCAATTGCCGCACATTGCCGGGCCAGGACGCACCCACCAGAAGCTGCAGCGCGTCCGGAGCAAAGCTGCTTATCTTCTTGCTGTACTTGCCGGCCAGGTTTTGCAAAAACTGCCCGGCGAGCAGAGGAATATCCTCACGGCGGGAAGACAATGCCGGAATCCTGAGCGACACCACGTTCAGGCGGTAAAACAAATCCTCGCGGAATCTCCCCGCCGCCATTTCCTCTTCGAGTTTGCGGTGCGTAGCGGAAATGATGCGCACATCCACCGGCATGCTTTGCGTCGAGCCCACCGGCCGCAATTGCTTCTCCTGCAACACGCGCAGGAGCTTTACCTGCAGCGCGAGCGGCATGTCGCCGATTTCATCGAGAAACAGCGTGCCGCCGTGCGCCGCCTGGAACAGGCCTTTGCGGTCCTGCGTCGCGCCGGTGAACGAACCCTTGCTGTAGCCGAAAAGCTCGGACTCCAGCAGATTCTCTGGAATCGCGCCGCAGTTGATGGCGACAAACGGTTTGCCGTTGCGGGCACTCGCGCGGTGAATCGCCTGCGCCAGCAGCTCCTTGCCGGTACCGGAATCACCGTGAATCAAGACGCTGGCGTCGCTCTCCGCCACCAGCCGCGCTTGCGACAGCACGTCTTCCATCGCCGGACTGCGGGTGAGAATATCCTTGCGCCAGACGCTGTCGCCCTCGCCGCTGCTCACCCCCATTGCACCACCCAGCTTCAACGCCGCTTCGACTTGCTCAAGCAGCGCCTTGCTTTCGAACGGTTTGGTGAGAAAGCCGAACACCCCGCACTTGGTGGCATCCACCGCTTCGGGAATCGAGCCGTGTGCGGTGAGAATAATCACCGGCAGCGTCGGGCTCACCCTGTGAATCGCATCGAAAAGCGCGATGCCGTCCATTCCGCCCATGCGCAAATCGGTAATCACCAGTTGCGGCGCGGAAACGGAAAGCCGGGCCAGCGCCTGCTCGCCGCTTTCCGCGGTTTCCACCTGGTAGCCCGAAGCATTCAGCCGCAGCGATATCAGGCGCAGCAGGCCGGGGTCGTCGTCCACCAAAAGTATCCGAGCCTTGTTCATTTTATCTTCGCCGGTTGTGTTTGCTGCCGCTCGATGATGCTGCGCTCAATGCCTTTCAGCGCCTCGAGCTTCTGCTCCAGTTCTTCGGCGCGCCCCTGTTCGCTCTTGAGCTTCTGCTCCAGTTCTTCGGCGCGCCCCTGTTCGCTCATGATTTTGTCTTCCTGCTTCTTGTGCTCGGCGATATGAGTGGAGAGCAGCAGCGCGAAATCCTTGAGCTGGATATTGTCATTGGCTTTGTTGGCGACCACTTCCTTGAGAAGCCCCAGCGCCCGCGCATCGTCGCGAAAACCCGCGGCGGGCATGGAAAGCAGCAGGGCCAGCTGCAAACGACTGCCGTCGCTTTTGCTCTTGCCGTAAACCTGGCTCGCCGCCGCGTATTCCTTTTTGAGGTCATCATTGGAAAGGTTGGAAGCATAGCGGAAATAAGCGAGATAAGCGTCCGCATCGCTGGCGGTATAGACCGGGCGTTCAAGACCCTCCTTGATCAAAGAGCAGGCGCTCAACAGCACGCCGCACAAAAACAGCGTGGCGATTCCCTGGAAGGAACGCTTCGCTGTCATTCGCCCGCCCGCCTGCACGGCAAGGTCACGCGGAAATGCGCGCCTGATGCGTTGCTGTCCATGATTTCGATATTGCCACCATGCGCCACCACATGCTCTCTTGCTATTGCCAGGCCGAGGCCGCTGCCCTTGACCGCGCTGTTGGCCGCCGGCCGGCCCTGATAAAACTCATCGAACACCCGGCTTTTGTCTTCCTCGGCAATGCCCAGGCCGCCGTCAATCACATCAAGCTGCAGCATTTTGTCGTCGCGCTCCAGGTTGATCTGTATCGTTCCGCCTTGCGGAGAGTATTTGATGGCATTCGATAGCAAATTATCAACGATTACTCGCAGCTTTTCCTGATCCCCCAAAAAAGTGGTTTCGCAGCAAATCGTTTGCAGTTGCAGGTTTTTCGACACCAGCGCCAGCTTCTGGTCTTCTGCCACTTTATCCACGATGTTTTTGAGGTCGACCGCCTTCAGGTCGAGAGCGGTGTTGCGGAACTTGCTGGTATGGTAGCTCAGCAAATCTTCAATCAGTTTCTGTAATTGTAGGCTGTTTTGGCGCAGGATGGAGGTGATTTCCCGCTGCTCTCCGCTCAATTTCCCCGCCACTTCATCGTTCAACAGTTCGCTGCCTTCGCGGATCGCGGTAAGCGGCGTTTTCAGTTCGTGCGATACATGCCTCAAGAAACGGGTTTTCTGCTGCTCGAGCTCAATCAGCCGCTGCCGCAGCCAGTCGAGCCGCTGCCCGAGGTTCTCCAGATCCTGCGGCCCTTTCACTTCGATGGTCGAGGAAAAATGCTCGCCCCCCAGCTGGCGGATCGCATTGTCAAGCTGGTGGATCGGCCGCGCGATAAGAATAGTGAAACCCACCGCCAGCAGGATGGCAATCGGGATGGACGCCAGCACCTGCCACAGCAGAATCCGTTGCGCCTGTGCCGCGGTCTGTTGCAGCACATCCACTTCGCGGTCAATCAGCAGGTTGCTTTGCGCCAGAATGGATTGGGCAAGATCGGAGAGCAATACGTACTCCAGCGCCATGGACTTGCTGGTGCCAGGGTCTTGCGGATTTTTTTGCAAGCCGGCATAGAGCTTTTGCTCCCGCTCCACCAGCTCGTCCAGCGCTTTTTTCTGCGCCTCGTCGAGCGGCAGTCGCGCAAGTTCAAATGCGGTCTCGCGGAAGTTCTGGTGCGTCTTGGCGTAGCCCTCGAGCAGGCTCTGGTCGCCGAGAATGATGAACTGGCGTACCGTGCGCTCCAATTGCGTGAGCTGCTCGACCAGGATGCGGTTGCCCTGGGTCACCTGCACCGCCTGGTACACCGCCTTCTGGCTCTGGTTGGCGAGCCGATCAACGTACAGTGCGGCGTTGAAAAAAGCGAAAACCAGCGGCACGGACACCAGGACAAAACCCAGCAGAATCAGCTGCAGAAATGATTTGGGGTAGTAGAGCTTCACTGTGGGAACCGCCAGCGTGATTTATAATTCGCGTAAAATCTCCATTCCGGCAATACAATAACATAACCGTGGCCAAACCCTCTGCGACATTGCTCACACCCTTGGCACCCCATTTGACAAAACGGCATATTTCAATCATCGCCGCGATGGCAAAAAACCGCGTGATCGGCAGGAGTAACCGCATTCCCTGGCGCCTGCCGCGCGAATTGCAGATGTTCAAATCACTCACCATGAGCCACCACATTGTCATGGGGCGCAAGACTTACGAATCGCTGAATCGGCTTTTGCCCGGCCGCACCACGGTGATTGTGACGCACGACCGCAAATACCGGGTGCCCGGCGCCATCGTGGTGGGTTCATTGCAGGCGGCGATTGCGGCCTGCGGCAACGATGAGGAAATTTTCATCATCGGCGGCGCGCAGTTGTTTAAAGAGGCGCTGCTGCTTGCCAACCGGATTTATCTCACCACGGTGCAGGCGGAAATCGAAGGCGACACTATCATGCCCGATTTCGACTTAAGGGGCTGGAAACAAATATCGAAAGAAGAATTTAAAGCCGACGAAAAAAATCCGTACGATTACATCTTTTCAGTGCACCACAAATAAAAAGCGGATTGCGGCACGGGCCGCAATCCGCTTTGTCGCATTAAAAACTAGATAACGATTACATCCGGCAGCGGGAAGCCGTTGAAGTTGCTGGCGTAGGAGCTGGTGTACGCGCCGGCGTTGGGAATGTAGATGTAATCGCCTTCTTGCACGTCTTCCGGCAGCAAATGATCGCGCATCAGCACGTCCATCGAATCGCAGGTCGGGCCCGCCACCACCCAGGGAACGAGCCGGCCGTTGCGGTCGGTGCGCACTTCATAAATCAGACCTTCCTGGGTTTCGATGATGCCGCCGAACACGCCGGCGTCCCAGTACATCCAGCGCTTGCCCGCGCGGGTCGCGGTGCCGACCACGCGGCACACGAAATACGCGGCGTCGGAGACCAGATAGCGTCCGGGCTCGGCCATGATACGGACGGTTTCCGGCACCCGGGCAATCGCTTCGTTCACCACTTCGCCGATTTTCTCGATTGAGGGAATCGGCTTCACATGGCGCACCGGATAGCCGCCGCCGATGTTGAGAAGCCGCGGATTCATGCCCGCTACGCGCATTTGCTGGAACACTTTCAGCGCGTTCTCGATGCCGACCCGCCAGTTCTGCGGATTGCGGCACTGCGAACCGACATGGAAAGTGACGCCCGCGAGATCGGCTTTCAGTTCCACCGCGGCGCGGATCATTTCGCGCACTTCGGTCGGATGCGCGCCGAACTTGCCGGAAAGCGGCCAATCGCTGCCGATGTTGGGGGTGTCGATGCGCAAATACAGTTTCGCATCCTGCTTCACGCTCACGATCTTGCGCAGTTCTTCCACGCTGTCGATCACATACCATTCCACGCCCTTGGCCGCCGCATACTCGATGTACTGCCGCGACTTCATCGGGTTGCTGTAATAGATTCCACCGGCCGCCACGCCCAGGCCGAGCAGGATGTCGAGCTCGGCGATGGAGGCGATTTCAAAGCCTGTGCCTTCCGCAATCATGGTCTTCAGCACTTGCGGATGAGGATTGGCTTTCACCGCGTAGTGCGGATGCACGCGCGGCAAAGCGGCTTGGAAACGACGGATTTTGGTGCGGACGATGTCGGTATCGACGAGCAGGAAAGGCTTGCTGTAACCCTTGGCGAGGGCTTGCCGGACGTGCTCAAAATCCAGGCTTACTTCGGGATGTGTATCGAAGATTTCTTCGTGTTTGATTCTTCGTCGTACAGCAGCAGTGCGCATTTGCATTGAGGGACTCCTTCAGTCGAGGCGCTACGTCACTGGAATGTGAACATTAATCAGTTCGTTGTAAACCACGCTGAAGTATTTCCTCTTGCTTGTCATGATGACCTCCTCTAGAGCCAGGTGCTGCGCAATAGAAAATGGGGCGAATTATACCCCCCTCTTTGGGGGATGCAAGACAAATTTTTGGAGTGAAACCACTACTAATAGTAGGTGCGGGATTAAGAAATATCAAGAAAAATTTTAAGTGACTGAATTACCGCAACTTGGGCCGGTAAAATCGGGGTCAGGACTTAAATTTTCGGCAGGGTCACGCCGTGCTGGCCTTGGTATTTGCCGCCACGGTCTTTGTAGGATGTGGCGCAGACTTCGTCCGACTCGAAGAACACCACTTGCGCAACCCCTTCATTGGCATAGATTTTTGCCGGCAGGGGCGTCGTATTGGAAAACTCCAGCGTCACGTAGCCCTCCCATTCCGGCTCCAGCGGCGTCACGTTGACGATGATGCCGCAGCGGGCGTAGGTGGATTTGCCCAAGCACAGGGTCAGCACATTTCTCGGGATGCGGAAATACTCGACGGTGCGCGCCAGCGCAAAAGAATTCGGCGGAATGATGCAGAAATCGCCCTTGATATCCACGAATGATTTTTCGTCAAAACTCTTGGGATCGACGATGGTGGTGTTGATGTTGGTGAAAAGCTTGAATTCGCTCGAACAGCGGACGTCGTAGCCGTAGCTCGAAGTACCGAAAGACACCACGCGTTGGCCGTTCACCTGTTTAATCTGGTTGGGCTCATACGGCTCGATCATGCGGTGTTGCTCCGCCATGCGGCGGATCCATTTGTCGGATTTGATGGACATGGCGGGAAAAGTTGTTATGTATTCTGAATCACAATCTTCGGGAACAGCGCGCTGCGGTCCTGCGCCTGCTCTGCAATCTTGAGCGCAACGCGGCGGGCGATGTTGCGGTAAATCTGGCTGATTTGCCCGTCGGGGTCGGCCACCACAGTCGGCATGCCGGAATCCGTCTGCTCGCGGATGTTGATGTCGAGAGGGAGCGAACCTAAAAACTCCGCGTTGTAATCCTTGCACATCTTCTTGCCGCCGCCCGCGCCGAAAATATGCTCTTCATGCCCGCACTTGGAACAGATGTGGGTGCTCATGTTTTCCACGATGCCGATGATGGCAATCCCAACTTTCTCGAACATCTTGAGCCCCTTGCGCGCGTCCATCAGCGCAATATCCTGCGGCGTGGTGACGATCACCGCGCCAGTGACCGGCACTTTCTGCGCCAGCGTCAGTTGAATATCGCCGGTGCCGGGCGGCATATCCACCACCAGGTAATCCAGTTCACGCCAGCGGGTTTCGGTAAGCAATTGTTCCAGCGCCTGCGTCACCATCGGCCCGCGCCACACCATGGGCGTATCCATGTCAATCAGGAAACCGACTGACATCGCCTGCAGGCCATGCGCTTCCATCGGCTCGAGGCTCTTGCCGTCGCGCGATTCCGGCCGGCCTTGAATTCCCAGCATGGTCGGCTGCGACGGGCCGTAAATATCCGCGTCCAGTATCCCCGCCGATGCGCCCTCGGCCAAAAGGGCGAGAGCCAGATTCACCGCGGTGGTGGATTTGCCCACGCCCCCCTTGCCGGAAGCCACGGCGATGATGTTCTTGACGTTAGGAATGAGCTTTACGCCCCGCTGCACGCTGTGCGAGACAATTTTGGTCGAAACATTCACACTGATGTTGCCGACGCCGGGAAGGGTTTTGAGCCTGGCGATGACCTGTTTGCGGATCTGCTCGCTCACGCTTTTCGCCGGATAGCCGAGCGCGATGTCGAGCGAGACGTCGTTGCCGTCAATCTTGAT
Source organism: Burkholderiales bacterium (assembly GCA_035543335.1). Lineage (NCBI taxonomy): Bacteria > Pseudomonadati > Pseudomonadota > Betaproteobacteria > Burkholderiales > Burkholderiales bacterium. Next base: position 133,151 of record DASZZH010000025.1, on the reverse strand, counting down.
GTTCTTAGCCCACTTGCTGGAAACGTAGTCCTTGTGCGTATAAGGATCGGTGATTTCCTTAAGCGCGCTTTGCACCTGCTGTTCAGTAATGGCCATTACTTTTCCTCTAAACCCGCTCAATGCCAGACTGTAAATTTTAAACAATTATACCCGTCACGCATATAGCTTTGTTACAATTCAGCAATTTAAGCCATCCCGATTCATGAAGCGCAAAATCCTCGTCACTTCCGCCCTGCCCTACGCCAACGGCGCGATTCATCTGGGGCATCTGGTCGAATACATTCAGACCGATATCTGGGTGCGCTTCCAGAAAATGCAGGGGCACGAGTGCTACTACGTCTGCGCCGACGACACCCACGGTACTCCCATCATGCTGCGCGCGGAAGCCGAGGGCATTACACCCGAAGCTTTGATTGAACGCATGCACGGTGAGCACTTGCACGATTTTCAGGGCTTCCATATCGAGTTCGACAATTACTACTCGACTCATTCCGACGAAACCCGGTACTACGCCAACGATATTTACGCCAAGCTCGGCCAGGCGGGGCTGATTGAAAAACGCGCCATCGAGCAATTCTACGACCCGGTCAAGGAAATGTTCCTGCCCGACCGGTTCATCAAGGGCGAATGCCCCAAGTGCCACTCCAAGGACCAGTATGGTGACGCCTGCGAGGTGTGCGGCTCGGCGTATTCGCCCACCGAACTGATTAATCCCTATTCGGCGGTTTCCGGCACAGCCCCGGTAAAAAAGAAGTCGGAGCACCACTTCTTCAAGCTCGACAAATGCGAAAAGTTTCTCAAGGAATGGACTCAATCGGGCGAACGTTTGCAACCCAAGGCGGCTAATAAGCTAAAAGAGTGGTTCGCTGCCGGCCTGCACGACTGGGATATCTCGCGCGACGCGCCTTACTTCGGCTTTCCTATCCCTGGCACAGATAACAAGAAGTTTTTTTACGTCTGGCTCGATGCGCCCATCGGCTACATGGGGAGCTTCAAGAATCTTTGCAAGCAAAAAACCATTGATTTCGACGATTTCTGGAAAAAAGACTCCAAGACCGATCTGTACCACTTCATCGGCAAGGACATTCTTTATTTCCATGCGCTGTTCTGGCCGGCGATGCTCGAACACTCGGGCTATCGCACGCCGACCAAGATCTACGCCCACGGCTTTCTCACCGTGAACGGCGAGAAGATGTCCAAGAGCCGCGGCACGTTCATCACGGCCAGAAGTTATCTCGACCAAAACCTTAATCCAGAGTGGCTACGTTACTACTACGCCGCCAAGCTCAATTCGACCATGGAGGACATTGACCTGAACTTGGAAGATTTTGTTGCGCGGGTGAACAGTGATTTGGTGGGTAAGTACGTCAATATCGCGAGCCGATGTGCCGGGTTCATAACCAAGCTCTTCGGTGGGAGGCTTGCCAGTAGTCTCCCCAAAGTCGATCCCACTCTGTATGTGAAACAGGTGTCGGATGAGGAAGTAGCCCGAGAGATCGCGCGGAGGCAACGCGAGGGACAGGGCGCCATGATGGTCGGAAAGGGATATGTATTTCGCCAAGGCTACGATGCCGGAGATATGTTCGATTGGGTCCGCAATCTTGGACTGGATGTTCGGCACGCATATGAGCAGCGGGAGTTCGGGCGGGTAGTTCGGCAAGTAATGGAACTGGCCGACGTTGCCAATCGATACGTCGATGACAAAAAGCCCTGGGAGTTAGCCAAGGACCCTGCTCGACAAGAGCCGTTACACGTAGTGTGCACAATTGGGATAAACCTCTTTCGCCTACTCACGCTCTACCTTAAGCCAGTGCTACCGAAGGTCGCAGCGGATGTGGAAGCTTTCCTCGGCGTGCCGCCTCTCCAGTGGCACGATGCCGACACTCTTTTGCCTGCCGGGCACAAGATCAACCCATACCAACATCTCATGACCCGCGTAGATCCCAAGCAGATCACCGCGCTGGTTAAGGCAAACAAGGAAACGATGATGACCACCCCCTCTCCCCAGCCCTCTCCCACCAGGGGAGAGGGAGAAAAAGCCGTCGCAAATGTGGCGCAGATCACGATTGACGATTTCAACAAGGTGGACCTGCGCATCGCTAAAATCGTCAAAGCCGAGCACGTGGATGGCGCGGACAAATTGCTCAGACTCACGCTTGACCTGGGCAACGGACAGCGCACGGTCTTGGCCGGCATCAAGCCGGCCTATGCTCCGGAGCAGCTAATAGGACGTCTCACCGTAGCGGTTGTCAATCTCGCGCCGCGCAAGATGAAGTTCGGCGTTTCCGAAAGCATGGTGCTGGCTGCGGGTGACGGCAAAGACATTTATTTGTTAAGCCCCGATTCCGGCGCTCAGCCTGGAATGAAAGTAAAGTAGCCGCCTTCCAGCAGCCGCGTTTCCACTCAGTTTCAGACAAGTAAGATGGTCAAGCATTTGCGCATTCACGGCCTGGTGCAAGGCGTGTTTTTCCGCGAAACCATGCGCCACCAGGCGGAGAAGTTCGGCGTCACTGGCTGGGTGTCCAACTGTTCCGATATGAGCGTGGAAGCGATGGTGCAGGGAACCCCCGAAGCGTTGGATGCCATCATCGCCTGGGCGCGTCACGGACCTGAAACGGCACAGGTCGAGCATGTGGAAATTGACCAAGGGGAAGGAAATTTCACGCGCTTTGATATACTGCGCAGCCGCTGACTTAGGGAACCTCTGAATAAGTCCTTCGTGAGCCGCGTTGCTGGCGGAATCGGGATGATCGCGCGAAGCGCGACGAAGGTCGTAGCCGGGACTACGAAGCCGAGGAGGGCCCGCGTAGCGTCCGCACCTGCGAAGCTGTGCAGCGGAGCGGGCCAGCGCTCGCCTTCGCGGTCGCACGTACCCGAGGCTCCACGCTCCGGCGAGCACAAAGCGAGCGCCCGATTCCGCCGCAACCCTCACGGGACGGGGCTTGGCGGGACTTATTCAGAGGTTCCTTAGTAGACCACCTCCACGTTCTCAGGCTCCAGCCATTCGCACAAATCGCGCAGCAAATCGTCATCGAGATTGACCCGCCATTCCTCGCCCAACTGCACTTCACACATCGCTTGTGCGTTGTAATAACGGACCGCGACCGGGCACAGTCCTTTACGGTAGGGGCCGAGCAATGTCCGCAGTCTGGAGGCACTCGCTTCGCCGTTGAGCCTGATGCGCATCACCCGGGCGAATTGGTTGCGCGCTGCAGTCAAATCATACAGTTTGTCGGCAGTGATTCTTAAGCCTCCTGAATATTCGTCGTAGCCAACCTTGCCCTCAACGATGAGCAACTGGTCCTCTTTCAGGAACTCGCGGTTCGCTTCGAACAATTCGCTAAACACCACTGTTTCAACTTGGTTGCTGCCATCATCCAGCACCACGATCGCCATCCTGCCGCGTCGCGTCTGCTGGATGCGCACGCTGTAGATGACGCCGGCGAGCAGAACCGGCTGCTGCTGCGGCGTAAGTTCGCTTAAGCGCGTTTTCACGAGGCCTTGCACGCTCTTCTGATAGGCGGTGAACGGGTGGCCGCTCAGATAAAAACCCAGCGCCATTTTTTCATTTTGCAATCGCACCGTTTCCGGCCAATCCGGCACCTCCACCAGCGCGGGTTTCTGCATGGCCGTGCCCTCGAGCTCGTTGAACAGGCTCACCTGGTTAACCGAGCGTTGCGCCTGCTCGGAGTTTTCCATGGCGATGCCGATCGAAGCGAGCAGGCTCGCACGATGCGGGTTTAACGAATCAAAAGCGCCGGCGCGAATCAGCGAATCGATGGAACGGCGGTTGACGATGCGCTTGTCCACGCGCAGACAGAAATCGAAGAGATCGCGAAACAACCCGCCGGTCTCGCGCGCTTTCACCATCGCCGCAATCGCCGTTTCACCCGTGCCTTTCACTGCGCCCAGCCCGTAGCGTATCTGTCTTTCGCCCACCGGCGCGAAACGGTATCCGCTCCGGTTGATGTCGGGCGGCAAAATTTCGAGACGGTTGTCGAGGCAGTCTTTGTAGAGAAGCTGCACCTTATCTGTGTCATCCATGTCGGCCGAAAGCGTGGCGGCCATGAACGCCGCCGGGAAATGCGCCTTGAGATACGCGGTCTGGTAGGCGAGCACCGCATAGGCCGCGGCGTGTGATTTGTTGAAGCCGTAGCCCGCGAATTTCTCCATCAGGTCGAAAAGGTCGTTGGCTCTCCGTTCCGGCACGCCGTTTTTTCCCGCGCCCATGACGAAAATGGCGCGATGCCGCGCCATTTCCTTCGCGTCTTTCTTGCCCATCGCACGGCGCAGCAAGTCGGCGGCGCCCAGATTGTAGCCGCCGATCACCTGCGCGATCTGCATCACCTGTTCCTGATACACCATGATGCCGTAGGTGGGACTCAAAACCGGCTCGAGCCGCCGGTCGATGTAATCCACGCGCGCGCCTTGCTTGCGGCGTATAAACTCCGGGATGAGTTCCATCGGCCCCGGACGGTAGAGCGCAATCAGCGCGATGATGTCCTCGAAGCGGTCCGGCCGCGCCTTAATCATCATCTCGCGCATGCCGCGCGATTCACACTGGAAAATCGCGGTGGTGTTGCCGCTGGCGAATATTTCGTAGGTCGGTTTGTCGTTCAGCGGGATGTTTTCCAAAGAAAACGGTGAAGGGTGAGGAGTGAGGGGTGAGGCGTCTTTGTTATCACTCCTAACTCCTAACTCCTGACTCCTCACGAATTTAACGGCCCAGTCGAGAATAGTGAGCGTGGTCAAGCCCAGAAAATCGAATTTAATCAGGCCCACCTGCTCGACATCGTCTTTGTCGAACTGGCTCATCACCGCTTCCGCGCCTTGCGCCACATATAGCGGGCAGTAATCGGTGAGCTTGCCCGGTGCGATCAAAACCCCGCCCGCGTGCATGCCAACATTGCGCGTTAAGCCTTCCACTCGTTCTGCGAGCGCCAGCAGCTCGTGCACTTCCTCTTCTTTTTGCTCGCGCTCCTTGAGCTGCGGCTCCATCTCACGCGCCATTTGCAGCGTTATGGTCTTGCCCGGCTGGATCGGAATGAGTTTCGCCAGCTGGTCGCAGAAGTTGTAGGGCAAATCGAGCACGCGACCGACGTCACGCACCGCCGCTTTCGCCGCCATGGTGCCGAATGTGGCGATTTGCGACACGCTGTCCTCGCCGTATTTGTGTTTGACGTAATCAATCACTTTCTCGCGCCCGTCCTGGCAGAAGTCCACGTCGAAGTCGGGCATGGAGACACGCTCGGGGTTAAGAAAGCGCTCGAACAGCAGGTCGTAGCGCAAGGGGTCGAGATCGGTGATGCCGAGCGCGTAGGCGACCAGCGAACCCGCGCCGGAGCCGCGCCCGGGACCCACCGGTACGCCGTTTTGCTTCGCCCAGTTGATGAAGTCCGCGACAATCAGGAAATAACCAGAATAACCCATTTGCACGATGGTGCGGGTCTCGAACTCCAGTCGTTCCTGATATTTGGATAACTGCTTCTCGCGCTCTTTGGCGTCCGGATAAAGCGCTTCCAGGCGCTGTTTGAGCCCTTGTTGCGCGCGCTGGCTCAAGTATTCGTCGAGGCTCACATTGTTTGGCGTGGGGAAAAGCGGCAGACGGCTTTTGCCCAGTTCGATTTTGAGATTGCAGCGCTTGGCGATTTCCACGCTGTTGGCAAGCGCTTCGGGAATATCGGCGAGGAGCTCCGCCATCTCCGCCTGAGTCTTGAAATATTGCTGCTCGGTAAACTGCCGCGGGCGGCGCTGGTCGCCGAGCACGTAGCCTTCGGCGATGCATACCCGCGCTTCGTGCGCCTTGAAATCATCGGCTTCGAGAAACTGCACCGGATGCGTCGCCACCACCGGCAGCTTGAGGTTGGAGGCAAGCTCCAGCGCGCGCTGCACATAGTGCTCGCCATGCGGCGCGCCCGAGCGCTGCAGCTCGATATAAAAACGTTGCGGGAAAAGCGCCTCCCACTCTTTCGCAAGTTTTTCCGCCTGTTTGCGGTTATCCTGCAGGAGCGCGATGCCGATGTCGCCTTGCAGCGCGCCGGAAAGCGCAATCAGGCCCTCGGTGGGCGCTTCGGCGAACCAGATTTTGCGGATTTCAGGACGTCCACGGTGCTGGTTGCTGCGGTAAGCGCGTGAAATCAAGCGGCAGAGCAGGAGATAACCTGGATACGACTGGGCGAGCAGCAGCAGGCGGAACGGCTTGTCGCGATCAGCTTCGTTGCTTATCCACATATCGCAGCCGATGATGGGCTTCAAGCCGGCTTTGCGCGCCGCCTGATAGAACTTCACCATGCCGAACAGGTTGTTGAGGTCAGTAAGCGCCAACGCCGGCATGCGGTCGCCGGCCGCCTTGTTCACTGCGGCGTCGAGGCGCACGATGCCGTCGACGATGGAATACTCGCTGTGCAGACGCAGGTGGACGAAAGCGGGCTGAGGCATGGTGATATAATGCGGCTCGATTGCAAATTTTACCACCAACAGAGTGTCGCGAAACGGTGGGTTGAATTGCCCGCGATGAAAAAATCTTACGCGTTGCTGTTGCTGCTCGCGGCGTGCGCACAGGAGCCGCCTAAACCTTCACAGACGCCGAACGTCAATCTGTCAGGTTTTCCCAAGAGTTTTCAGGACGGCTACCGCGACGGCTGCACCAGCGCACAGTCGCTGCTCAACAAAAAAGACCAGGCGCGTTACAAGTCGGACGCCGAGTACATGACCGGCTGGCAGGATGGCTACAGCGTGTGCAAGAATAAATAAATCAATACATTCGTGTAATCTGGTAGCCGCGGGCCTTAAGCAGGCTCAGCACACCTTTACTTCCGTACAAATGCAGCGCGCCCATGGCGACAAAAGCGTCGCCTTCCTGCAAGCGCGGCTGCAGGCGCTCCACCATGCGCGCATTCCGGTCGTAAAGCACTCGCTGCAGAAAGGTTTCGTTGAAGCGCTTGTCGGTGTCCGTTTCCATGATGCTGTTGTTGATATCCCACATCGCGCCCAAATCACGCTTGAGATAAGCCTGGATGGATTTTTCCACCATGCCGGGAATCAGGTCGTGGTGGGTCACGGTTTGTTTTAGCAAGCCCACCTGCACGTCCGTCGGCAGGCCGTCGAACACTGAAATCTGCTCTTCCACGTTTTCCAGCTGGTGCACACTCTTCTTCTGCGACAGCGCTTGTTGGTACAGTACATTGTCCACGATGACGCCCTGCCGCTCCTTGGGCAAGACCAGCGTGAGCATGACCGCCCAGGGCTTGAAGCGCGCGGTGATTTCCTGCGGCATGCCGTATTCGGCCATCAAGCCGGCGGTTTCTGCAAACAAAGACTCGCCCAGCAGTGATTGCAAGCTGCTGTCTGCGAGCAGCATGGCCGTAAGAAATTTTTGTGTGCTCGCCTCGTCAATAATCATTTCCATGGTGAAGCTGGTGCTGTGCGCAAAAGCCTGCCTCACCGGCGCAGGCAGATTGGTGACGCGCGCATCATCGAGATGAATGGTGCCGAAGATGTGGCTGGGACGGGCATCGGCCTTCTCCACTTTCCACAGCAAGCCCTTGGAAAACGGCATAGGCAGGTCATCCCCGGCGGCAAAGCACGAAGCCAGCGCAAGAAATGAGGCCAAGACCAAACCAGTGAGCTTGCTCATGTTGTTGCTTAAAACAAGGGGGGTGAGTTACAGTGCAGCCTTTTCAAAGACTGCTCACCGCATCATCGCACGAAACGCGGTAAATATGAAACCCGGCGATTCGGTTTTCCACAGCATCAACGGCTTGCGCTACCACGTGCGCAACTGGGGCGAGCCGCGCCACCCCAAGCTCTTTCTGCTGCACGGCTGGATGGACGTTTCGGCCTCGTTCCAGTTTTTGGTGGATGAACTCAAGCGCGACTGGCACGTGATTGCCCCCGACTGGCGCGGCTTCGGCCTCACGCAGTGGAACCAGGGCGTTTACTGGTTTCCGGATTATCTCGCCGACCTCGACGCGCTATTAAATATCTACAGCCCGAACCAGCCGGCGAATCTGGTTGGGCACAGCCTCGGCGGAAGCGTGGCGTGCCTCTACGGCGGAGTCAGGCCGCAGCGCGCAAAATGCATCATCTCGCTCGAAGGCTTCGGCGTCCCGCGCACCGACCCGGCGGAAACACCGACGCAATTCGCCAAATGGCTGGATGAAGTCACCAACCCGCCGCAGTTCAAACCCTACGCTTCCTTCGACGAAGTGGCCGAGCGTTTGCAAAAAAATAATCCGCGGCTGACCATTGACAAAACGGCTTTTCTCGCCCGCCACTGGGCAAAACAGGACGACGCCGGAAAAATTGTATTGGTGAGCGACCCTAAGCATAAAATCATCAATGCGGTGCGCTACCGGCTTGAGGAAGCGCTGGCCTGCTGGCAAGCCGTGACGGCGCCCGTGCTGTGGGTTTATGGTTCTGATTCCTGGATACGCGACTGGCTGAAGGACAGCCTGGAACAATTCGCCGAGCGTAAACAAGCATTCAAGCACTTCAGCGAATCCACGATTGCGGACGCGGGCCACATGCTGCATCACGACCAGCCCGCCCGGGTTGCGAAAGCCATTGAAGATTTTCTAAAGACCGCGCCATGAAAATCCCGAAAGTTGATGACGCCGACGGGAAAACTGCCGAGCCGCGAACGAGAGAAATCCTGCGCAAAAACAGCGAGGGCGCGATGACGCTCGGATTGATTTCGCTGCGGACTATCCGCCAGCGAGGTGGGCCTCATGATGGGGCAGGAATAAAAGTCCCCCAAAAATTGGCCGTGCATCTTTGACCGGTTACGGTTTGTTCTCTTTTATATCTCACCGCGACATCGGACATCTGGCCCTTTTAAAAACAAATTCCAAAAAAGCATAGGGCTCAAAGGAATCGGCATTCAAGCCAGGTTCCAGAACAATAAAAATAGCCAAATCAACAATGTATACTGCTGGACAATAAAATGTTCATCAGCTAGATTAAAAACGTGGCCAGCCTTCACTCATGCCGCCTTGTTACCTACAACAATCACCTAAAATATCCCGGAGGAGAAACTCATGAACCACTTTTCCCGTTTGCTTCTGGCATGCGTCGCGTGCTCGGTATTCACTGCTCCTGCCGTCGCCGAGGAACTCTCCGGCACCCTCAAGAAAATTAAGGATTCCAGCACTATTCTTCTCGGCCACCGCGAATCTTCGATCCCGTTCGCTTACTACGACGACAAACAGCAGGTGGTGGGATACTCCATGGAAATCGCCTACAAAATCGTCGATGCGGTGAAAAAGCGGCTCAACATGCCGAAGCTCCAGGTTCAGCTCAATCCGGTAACCTCCCAGACCCGGATTCCGCTGATCCAGAACGGCACCATCGATCTCGAATGCGGATCCACCACCAACAACCTGGAGCGCCAGAAACAGGTCGCCTTCTCCAACACCATTTTCTTGATCGGAACACGGCTGCTTACCAGGAAGAACTCCGGCATTAAGGATTTTCCCGGCCTCGCCGGCAAGACCGCGGTGACCACCGCCGGCACCACCTCCGAGCGCCTCATCCGCAAGATGAACGAAGAGAAGAAGCTGGGCATGAACATCATCAGCGCGAAGGACCACGGAGAGTCGTTCCTCATGGTGGAGTCGGGCCGCGCTGCCGCGTTCATGATGGACGATGCCTTGCTCGCGGGCGAGATGGCCAAGGCGAAGGACCCCGGTGAATGGGTAATCGTCGGCCAACCCCAGTCGTTTGAGGCCTACGGCTGCATGCTGCGCAAAGACGATCCCCAATTCAAGAAGCTGGTGGACGACACTCTGTCCGGCATCATGAAGAGTGGCGAGATCGAGAAAATTTACGCCAAGTGGTTCCTGAGCCCCATCCCGCCGAAGGGGTTGAACCTGAACTTCCCCATAAGCGACAAGCTCAAGGCCGTGTTCAAGAACCCGAGCGACAAAGCCTACGATTAGAGCGCCTATCGGTTCGGATGCAAAGGGGAACCCGCTGCGGTTCCCCTTTCATGTCGTCGTGCGGGCAAGCGGTCTATAGAGGACAAGAGTGAACTATCACTGGAATTGGGGCGTTTTCCTTCAGCAGACGCCCGACGGTTCTGCCACCTACCTGCAGTGGTTAATTTCGGGCTTGGGTTGGACCGTGGTGGTCGCTTTGTCCGGCTGGGTCATGGCGCTGGCGCTGGGCTCGGTGCTGGGCGTGATGCGCACCGTCCCGAACAAGTGGCTTGCCGGTATCGCTTCCGCTTATGTCGAGGTCTTCCGCAACATTCCCCTGCTGGTGCAGCTTTTCATCTGGTTTTACGTCGTGCCTGAGCTGCTCCCTTGGGGACTGGGCGAGAAACTCAAGACGATGGACCCGACGCTCAACGCGTACCTGACCGCTTTCCTCTGTCTCGGCTGGTTCACCGCGGCGCGGGTGTGCGAGCAGGTGCGCGCCGGCATCAACTCCCTGCCGAAGGGGCAAAAGGCTGCCGGCACTGCCTTGGGGTTGACCCTGGCCCAGACTTACCGCCATGTGCTGCTGCCGATGGCTTTCCGCATCATCATCCCGCCGCTCGGCAGCGAGTTCATGAACATCTTCAAGAACTCCTCTGTGGCGCTCACCATCGGACTGCTCGAACTCACCGCCCAAAGCCGCCAGATCAGTGAGTACACGGCAAACACCTTTGAAGCTTTCATTGCCGCGACTATGCTCTACATCTGCATCACGTTGACCGCGGTCATCATCATGCGCTGGCTGGAGAACCGCAACCGCGTGCCCGGCTATATCGGCGGAGGCGAACGATGATCTACAAATTCGACTGGAGTTCGATCCCGGGCGCCATCCCCTTTCTCGTGCAGGGGATGAGCTTGACGCTCACCCTGCTAATCCTGGCGATGACGGGCGGCATCATATTCGGCACGCTGCTCGCACTGATGCGTCTTTCAAGCAAGGCATGGCTCTCCAGCCTCGCCGGCGCTTATGTGAACCTGTTCCGCTCTATCCCGCTGGTGCTGGTGATTTTCTGGTTCTACTTCCTGGTGCCCTTCATGCTAAAAGCCATCACTGGGAACCCGGCCATTATTGTCGGCCCGTTCTACTCGGCGCTGATCGCCTTCATGATCTTCGAGGCGGCCTACTACTGCGAGATTATCCGCGCGGGTATCCAGAGCATTCCGCGCGGCCAGGTATCCGCCGCCTACGCCCTGGGCATGACTTACGGCCAGGCAATGCGCTACGTGATCCTGCCCCAAGCGTTCCGCAACATGATCCCGCTGCTGCTCACGCAGAGCATCATCCTCTTTCAAGACACCTCGCTGGTGTATGTCATCAGCCTCGCCGACTTCCTCGGCGTGGCCAGCAAAGTCGGCCAGCGGGATGGCCGTCTGGTCGAGATGTACCTGTTCGCGGCCGTGATTTATCTCGTCATCTCCTATTCGGCTTCATGGCTGGTGAAGCGCCTGCAGAAGAGGTTCGCCATATGAGCATGATCCGGATCAACAACATTTCGAAGTGGTACGGCCAGTTCCAGGTGCTGACCGACTGCACGACCCAAGTGAAGAAAGGCGAGGTGGTGGTCGTCTGCGGGCCGTCCGGCTCCGGCAAATCCACGTTAATCAAATGCGTGAACGGCCTGGAACCGTTCCAGAAGGGCGACGTGACCGTCGATGGCATCTCGGTGGCAGACCCGAAAACGAATCTCTCCAAGCTGCGCGCCCGCGTCGGCATGGTGTTCCAACACTTCGAGCTGTTCCCCCACATGAACATCACTGACAACCTGACCTTGGCCCAGACCAAGGTGCTGGACCGAAGCCGAGAGGAGGCGACGGCGCGAGGCTTGAAAATGCTCGAGCGTGTCGGCCTCACGGCGCACGCCCACAAGTTCCCTGGCCAACTTTCCGGCGGTCAGCAGCAGCGCGTCGCCATCGCCAGGGCGTTGGCGATGGACCCGATCGCCATGCTGTTCGACGAGCCGACCTCTGCGCTCGACCCGGAGATGATTAACGAGGTGCTGGATGTGATGGTCGAGCTGGCCAAGGAAGGCATGACCATGATGTGCGTGACCCACGAAATGGGCTTCGCACGCAAGGTCGCGCACCGAGTGATTTTCATGGACCAGGGCCGGATCGTCGAAGACGCGAAGAAGGGAGAATTTTTCGGCACGCCACGCTCGGAGCGGGCGCAGCAGTTCTTGTCAAAGATTCTCCATCATTGATTACCTAAAGCCGTAACGCATCTCGCGATGCGCGCCGCAGCCTCTGCAAACGCAGTAGGACAACAATCCTTGCTGAGGTATAGTAGCGCAACCATGCGCAACAACTGGCGCACTCCCGCCATGGTATTAATCTGCGGCGGGGTCATCCTTGCCCTTTCCCTCGGCATCCGCCACAGCTTCGGCCTGTTTCTCGCGCCGATGAGCATGGAGTTCGGCTGGGGCCGCGAGACCTTTGCGTTCGCCATCGCTCTGCAGAACCTCATCTGGGGCGCGGCGCAACCGTTTTCAGGCGCCATCGCCGACCGCTATGGTTCGGGACGCGTCCTGGTCGGCGGAGCGCTGCTTTACGTCGCCGGCCTGATGCTGATGGCGCTCTCGCACAGCGGCCTGCAATTGAGCGCGAGCGCCGGCATATTGATCGGCCTCGGTCTTTCCGGGACAAGCTTCACCATTGTCTATGGTGTGATTGGCCGCACTTTCGCGCCGGAAAAGCGCAGCATGGCATTGGGTATTGCCGGCGCCGCCGGCTCGTTCGGCCAGTTCATCATGCTGCCTTACGGACAAACGCTGATATCGAATTTCGGCTGGCTCGCTTCGCTGCTGGTGCTTGCCGCTACTGCAGTGCTGATGGCCCCGCTCGCTTCCGCGCTGGCGGAAAAACGCGAACCCGAGCACACTGGCGTACCGCAGCAGTCGATTTCAGCGGCACTGCACGAAGCGGCCACCCATAAAGGGTTTTGGCTTTTGTGCTTCGGCTTTTTCGTGTGCGGCTTCCAGGTCGTGTTCATCGGCGTGCATCTGCCGGCGTTCCTGATTGACCAGAAGTTCTCGCCCTTCGTGGGCACCATGGCGCTGGCGCTGATCGGGCTTTTCAATATCGTTGGCACCTATATGTTCGGCTACCTGGGCGGGCGCTACACCAAGAAATACTTGCTCTCCGGAATTTACTTTTTGCGCGGAGTCGCCATCACCATTTTCATTTCACTGCCGCTGACTTCGGCATCGGTTTACATTTTCGCTGCTGTGATTGGCATCCTGTGGCTTGGGACGGTGCCGTTGACCAATGGCATTGTCGCGCAGATTTTCGGCGTGCGTTATGTCTCGACGCTGTTCGGCGTCGTGTTCCTGTGTCATCAGATCGGCAGTTTTCTCGGCGTGTGGCTGGGCGGCTATTTGTATGACGTGACCGGCTCGTACCGGCTGGTCTGGCTCATTTCCATAGGTCTGGGCGTAGTGGCGGCGCTCGCCAACTGGCCGATAGATGAGCGTCAGGTGGAGCGGTTGCGCGTGAAGGAAAGCGCGGCTTGAAACATAGTTAAACGACCGACTTTCCCCAGGCTCCCTCAAAAAAATTTTCTCCCAATGGTCCGCGTGAGCGCGGCGCGAGCTCACGTTCTTGCAACTCCCCTTCGAGGATGCCGGCGTCCGCTTGGTAGCCTACCACTATCATAGCCATCGGCGTATAGCCCGCAGGAATCGCAAATTGTTCGCGCAGCTTCTCGGCATCAAAACCTCCCATCTGGTGCGCAACCAGGCCCAGCGCGACCGCCTGCAACACCAGGTTTTCGCTCGCCGCGCCGGTGTCGTGCTGCCCCCAGCGGTTGGGTTTGCCGTTACGCGCGAATTGGCTGCCGGCGATGGAGGCCAGCAACAGCGGCGCGTTCTTCACCCACGCCTGGTTGCCTTCGGCCAGGCATTCAAACGCCTTCTGCCAGCCTGCCGCATCGCGGCTCTTGTCCCAAACCAGATAGCGCCATGGTTCATCGCCAAAACAGGACGGAGCCCAGCGCGCCGCTTCCAATAGCGCCTTCAACTGCTCGCGGCTCACCGGCTTGTTTTTGTCGAACGCGCGCGGGCTCCAGCGCCGCGCGATGAGGTCGTGAATGGCTTGGGAAGTGAGTGCGATTTTCGTTACGGGCATGAGATTTCCTTTTTCCTGACTACAAACTGTTAACTCGATGGCGTACGGCTTGTCGCAGGCAAACGGGTCTGCCGGCCATGTTTCGCGCGGCATATCCACGCCGAGTTCCACGACGTTGCCGTCGGGATCGCTTACGTAGAACGAGCGCATCACGGTGTGATCCACGCTGCCGAGCAGCGGCACGCCTTCTTTCCGGCAGCGCCGATAGAGCGCAGCAAGCGAATTTTCATTCGCCACATCCAGGCAAAAATGGAAAAGACCCACGCCGTTTTGCGCCGGAGCTGATCCGATTTCCACCAGCGCCAGATCATGCGGATGGCCGCCCGCGCTGTAAAACCACATGCCCGAACGCTCACCGATCTTCACCAAGCCGAGTACGTCGCGGTAGAAACTGTCGGCTATGCGCAAATCGCTCACCTTGAGCACGACATGATTGATGCCGCGCAGCCCGTTCGCCATTTTCAGCAACTATCTTTCTTGTCCAGGCTGTAGGGGCCGGAACCGTATGCCATGATGTAAAGCATGCCGCCCATGATGGCGAGATTTTTCATGAAATTTATCTGGTTTTGCATTTGCGCCGCGTCCGCTACCCAGAATGGATGAAAGATGAGCGTCGTCGGAATGATAAACAGGAAAATCGCCAGCGCGGCCCAGCGCGCTTTCCAGCCCAGAAGCAGCATCAAGCCGCCGCCCAGCTCGATAATAATGGTCGGCACCAGCAGCACATCAGGCATCGGCATGCCCTGGCTCGCCATGTAAGCGGCGGTGCCGGAAAAACTGGTGATCTTGCCCCAGCCGGAAAGAATAAAAATTAACGACAGCAGCGCCCGACCGACCAGCGGTGCATACTGCTTGGTCATTTCGCATGCTTTGTTCATGATTGCGCTCCTTTCTAGTTAATACACTCAAGCAAGATCAAACAACAGTAATTCACTGTTTTCCGAAGCGGCAAGCGTTATGGTTTTTTCGTCAGTGACTTTCGCGCCATCCCCCGCTTCCAGCCGCTCGCCGTTCACCCAGAGTGCGCCGCGCGCTACCTGGAGGTAAGCGCGCTGCCCGCTTGCCGGCGAGTGGCTCAATTCCTTGCCTTTGCTCAAAAGCCCCGCATACATGAAGGCATCCTGATGTATCGTCACCGAGCCATCGCGGCCATCGGGTGAAGCCACCAGCCGCAACTTCCCGGTTTTCTCCGCATCGCTGAAGAATTTCTGCTCGTAGCCCGGCTTGATCCCGTTAAATTTGGGCAGAATCCAGATTTGCAATAGATGCGCCACTTCCGTTAGCGAAGCATTGTATTCGCTGTGCGTCACGCCGGTGCCCGCGCTCATGCGCTGCACATCGCCACGCTTGATGACGGAGCCGTTGCCCATGCTGTCTTTGTGCGCAAGCTGCCCTTCTAGGAGGTAAGTGATGATTTCCATGTCGCGGTGTGAGTGCGTGCCAAAGCCTTTTCCTGCTTGAACAAAATCTTCATTGATGACGCGCAAGCTGCCGAAGCTCATGTGCTCGCGGTCGAAATAATCGGCGAATGAAAAGCTATGGTAGGTCTTGAGCCAGCCGTGATCGAAATAGCCGCGATCCGCGCTTTTTCTTAAAACAATCATGGCAAATCCTTGAGAAATTCACAGGCGCGAGCCATTTTAGACCCCGCCTGTCCCGCATTAAGTCATTGATAGGCAATTATATTCCTAAACCGCCGGGATTTCACCTTGCTTCGAGCATCCCGTTCAGCTTTCGTTCAGCATGCCCCGCGTAGGATGCGAGTCATCAGGCAAGACCTGAGACTTTATGAAAGGAGGTTTCAAATGTTAAGCAAACATGTTGTTTCGGGATTGGCGCTGGGAACGGCAATGCTAGTCAGCGCCGCGGTGCCGATGGTGGCGCAAGCGCGTGACCGCGTTTACATCGGCGGCGGCTATCCTGTGGTGGTCTATCCGGGAAACAGTTATTACGGACATTACCATCATCACCATTACTACCCGTCTTATTACAGCGGCGATTACTACTATGGCGGCGGGTATGGTTACAGCTACCCAGCTTATGGAAATCACTTGACCATCATTTATCGCATTTATTGATTCGATTAACTCTTAACTATTTACTGGAAGGAGCACAAAATGAACAAGCGCATTCCCCTGATCGCAGCCCTGGCGCTGGCGTCCGCTTCTGCGACCGCATTCGCCAATAACTATGAAGATATCGCCATCGTCAAAAGCGCGAGCCCGCAATACGAGCAAGTCAACGTGCCGCGCAATCAGTGCTACACCGAGTACGTTCCGGCGCCGCGCTATCGCAGCAATGAATCCCTTGCCGGTCCGCTCATCGGCGGCTTGGCTGGCGCACTGCTCGGTCACACCGTGGGCCGCGGCAGCGGCAACGTTGCGGCCACCGCCGGCGGCGCAGTACTTGGCGCAGTAGTCGGTGATCGTATGCAACGCAGCGCCGAATACGACGGTGGCGCGACCCAGGAAGTACGCCGTTGCAAAGTTGTGGATAACTTCGAATCCCGCCTTATCGGCTACCACGTGGTGTACGAGTACGCGGGCAGGACTTATACTGCCTTGCTTCCATACGATCCCGGCCGCGAATTGCACGTGCGGGTGAACGTAGATCCGGTGGGTGGTCCCGCGCACTATAATCACTAACCGGCCGGCGGCTTGACTTTGCCCCACGTGCCCACCAAGATGGCAGACTTGTGAAAAACCTAGTCTACTCATTCACTCTTCTCGCCTTGTGTGCGGCAGAGCCTGTTACGGCCGCACACGGGCGGGACGCGGATGACTGGGATACATCCTTGGTAGCGCAGCGGAGCCGCATCTCGGCTGGCGAAGCGGCGCAAATCGTGCAGCGTCGAACCGGCGCGCGCGTGCTCGACGCCCAGCCGGCGCGCGACGGTTACCGCGTCAAGGTGCTCACGCGCCAGGGCGAGGTGCGGGTGTACTTTGTGGATGCCCAAACCGGCGCAGTGCAATAAATATCTCTTTGTAATGCGCGTCCTGGTCATCGAAGACGAGCTGCTGCTGCAAAAACAAATTGCGACGCGCCTGGAGGCGGAAGGCTATGTGGTCGACTCCAGCAGCGACGGCAAGGACGGATTCTACCGCGCCGCCGAATATCCGCACGACGTCCTCATCGTCGATCTTGGCCTGCCGGGGCTTTCCGGCATTGAAATCATCCGCAAGCTGCGCACGCAGGGCAAGATTCTGCCGATCCTAATTCTCACGGCGCGCGGCCGCTGGCAGGACAAGGTGGAAGGTTTGGAAGCCGGCGCGGACGACTATGTGGTGAAACCGTTTCAAATGGAAGAGCTGCTGGCGCGCCTGAAAGCGCTGCTGCGGCGCGCCACCGGTACCGCTCAGAACATTCTCGCTCTCGGCGCCCTCACGCTGGACCTCGGTGCGCAGACGGTGCAGCTTGACGGCAAGAACATCGAGCTCACCACCTTTGAATACCGTCTGCTCGAACATCTGGTCAAGCAGCGCGACAAGGTGGTGTCCAAGGACGAGCTCGCGGATTATCTTTACCCCCACGACGAAGATCGCGACAGCAATGTAATTGAAGTTCTGATCGGAAGATTACGACGCAAGCTCGATCCCGACAGCAGGCTTAATCCCATTGAAACCCTGCGCGGCCGCGGTTACCGCTTCATGCTGGCAGACAAATAAATGTTGTCGCTTAAAGCGCGCATCACTTTAAGCGCCGGACTGGTGCTGGCGGTCTTTATTGCACTTACCGGATTCGCGCTGGATCAGGCATTCCGGGATAGCGCGAAGAACGCGCGGCAGGAACGCCTGCTGGGAGAATTATTTCTGCTGATGGCGGCGGCAGAAGTGAGTGAAGAGGGCCGCATCACACTGCCGCAGAGGCTCGAGGAGGCGCGCTTCAGCCTCCCGGGCTCGGGCCTGTACGCGGTGATTACCGACGCGCTGGACAAGGTGGTGTGGCGCTCGCCTTCCAGCCTCGGTGTCACCGCGCCCTTCCGCGAATTGGTGTTGCCGGGAGAAAAGCGTTTCGGCGAGCTCACCGACTCTGGCGGCGAGCGCTATTTCGTTGAAAGTTACGGCGTGAACTGGCTGACCGGCGCGACGCCGCACAAGTTTACCTTCCACGTCATCGAAGACATGCAAGCGTTCGATGACCAGATGGCGCAATACCGGGGAAGCCTCTGGGGCTGGCTTGGTGCCATGGCGCTGCTGTTGCTGGCAGGCCAGGGTTTGGTGCTGCGCTGGGGCCTGCAACCCCTGCGCAAAGTGGCGGCTGAAGTTTCCGCGATTGAATCAGGCGGCAAGGAGCGCGTCGAAGGCGATTATCCCGAAGAACTTAAACGGCTCACCAACAACCTCAACACGCTCATCGAGCACGAACATGCGCGGCAGAAGCGCTACCGCGATGCGCTCGCCGACCTGGCGCACAGCCTCAAAACCCCGTTGGCGGTGCTGCGCGGCGCGCTGGGATCAAATACAAGCGATACGCTCGCAGGCACAGTGGAAGAACAAGTAGCGCGAATGGATAGAATCGTCGACTACCAGCTGCAGCGCGCCGCCACTTCAGGCCAATCCAGAATCGCCGCGCCGGTGCCGGTTAAACCCGTCGCCGAAAAAATCCTCGCTACGCTCTCCAAGGTCTATTCCAATAAAAACATCACTTCGCGGCTCTTCATGGACGGCGCCGCTTGCTTTCGCGGCGATGAAGGCGATCTTGTGGAACTGCTTGGCAATTTGCTCGATAACGCGCACAAATGGTGCAGAAAGACCGTGCGCCTTTCCGCTTCCCGGCAAGGGCAGCGCCTGCAACTCAACGTGGAAGATGACGGTCCGGGAATCGGCGAGGCGCAAGCAACCCTGCTGCTACAGCGTGGCGTGCGCGCGGATCAGGCCGTCCCGGGACATGGGATCGGGCTCGCGGTAGCACGCGATATCGTTGATGCTTATCAGGGAACCATTCGGATTGCGCGCAGCGAGCTCGGCGGCGCGGCATTTATTATGGACCTGCCCAGCTTGACGGCTAATGAGCCCTAGTCTCCATCAGAATAAACTGACGAGACGGGTTGAGAAGAGTGCACATGTTCCGGGCTTGGGTACTTTCGTCCAGATCATCGTGGGTTACATTAAGCTGGTATTCATTTTGTGTATAAGAAGGATTAAGCCGCACCGCTTCCCGGAAGGCTGATGCGGCCTCAAATTCATGGTTGAGGTAGTGTAACGCCTTGCTTTTTGCGACCCATGCCCCTGCGTTGGTTGTGTCAGCCTCGATCCATCCTTGGGCAAATGCAAGAAGTCTGCTCCAGTTCTTTTCAGATTCGAATGATGCGGCCCGCATAAAATATGGGTTGCGCTTCGCTTGGACGTTCCCAGAAAGCTCTGTCTGCCTCCGGTATGGCCTTCGCGACCTTGCTCTCGGCCATAGCCAGGACGGCATGCACCCACTCCACCGGTAACGCAAAGTGAAATACCCCGCTGGCGCGTGCTTTAAAGGTAATAATCCCAACCAAGCGACCCTGTTCGTCGAAGAGACCGCCGCCGCTCTCCCCCAAGGCAAACGATGCCGACGTTTGGATGATCCGCGCGCCATCATAAGAGTGTAGAGCGATGACTTCTCCATCGCTGAAGGCCAACTGGCGGCGCCCGGCATTACCGAGTGCATGTACTGTCTCTCCGACCTTAAGTTCGCTTGCTTTAGCAAAGCCGGGAACTTCACCCACAACATCGGGTACTGCCAGGATACACAGGTCGTGTTCAATGTCGCGGAATTGGGATTCGACGTTCCACCCTGCGGAACCGCGAATCACCATGATGTGCCGAGCTTCCCGTGTAACGTGGCAATTAGTCACCAATTTACCCGGTTGGACCAAGACGGCAGAGCCGATATTAACTACGCCATTAGGATTTTGTGCTCGAACCCTGAAAACGCTCGAGGTTGGCATAAACGCGCCAGCCGAGACATACTCGGCGCGAACCGTGAAGGGGGACGACAGCCCCAGTATAAGTAGAAAAACCGCAATTCGCATAATGCCACTCCAAAACAGCGGTCAGTATGGTGAACCGCATAAACCGTACCTGCCTCAAGCGGTTCCGCAGGCACGCGATTGCGCTGGTGGATTTTTATCAGGATTTATACGCTTTTACAGGAAGTTACGAAACAGCACTAGTCAGTCTAAATCCCGGCACTCGAATGACTGCCATGCCAGACTGCGCCTGCCAGGTGCATTTCGTTGGCTTTAGCACCCTGTTGGTGCGAAGAAAGTCTTTTTGTGACATAACCCCTCAGCGGGGTTTCCTTCAAGGCCACCCAATTAAGATAGCTTTACTATCTAAAATAAGATAGCCATACTATTCAATAGCAACACATTTAAATCAACCGCGAACCGCAGGAAGAACTCCGTGCTTGCCATGAAGAATGTCCATGAACAATTCAGCTTGGCTTTATGCGACGTTGCCCGCGGGTGGCGCACTACAGTAAACGAACGCCTGAAGCCACTCGGGCTCACTCAGGCAAAATGGCTGACGTTCATGCATTTGTCAAAATGCAAGAAAGGCATCATCCAGAAGGAGCTTGCCCAGTTGATGGGCATCGAAGGCCCGACTCTTGTGAGGTTGCTCGATCGCCTGGAGGCGGATGGATGGGTGGAACGACGGAGTTTGGCATCCGACCGGCGAAGCAAGCTTGTCTTCCTGTCGGACAAAGCGGCGCCCGTGGTGATCAAAATCCGAAAGATAGTGAACGACCTGCGAACGGAGGTTCTGTCCGCTGTTCCCGACAAGGAATTAACAATAAGCCTTGCGGTCTTGAGACGTATTCACGATCGAATTGAATCATTATAAAACTTGTTCTGGCCGCAATGATATCCGGATTATGCCGGGTATAACCGGCAGCATGCAAAGGAAAGCTTTTAAAACTCGGGAACAAGATTAGGTTTCTCAAAAAAACTGGCTGTTTTTCGTAAAGCGCTCCATGTTTTTCCTAAACATACTGATGTGGGTTCATTCATGTTCAAGCGGATGTTAATCGTTATAACCGGTCTGGCGCTGGTCTTCGGAGGCATATTTGGCTGGAAAGCCTATGTCGGCCATGTCATTGCCAAACAGATGGCCAATCAAGAACCGCCCCCGGTCACTGTTTCCTCCGCGACAGCCGGGAAAGAAATATGGCAGTCGGAACTTACCGCCGTCGCAAGCTTGGCCGCCGTGCGCGGAGTGAATGTAAGTCCGGAGGTGGCGGGCATGGTCGTAAAAATCAATTTCGAGTCCGGTCAAGAATTCAAAAGTGGCCAATTGTTGGCCCAACTCGACGATGCGGCCGACCGTGCGGAATTAACCAAGCTGAAAGCCCAGGCGGAACTCGACAACCTGAATCTAAAACGACAGCAGGATTTGGTGGCCAAGCATTTCGTGTCTGAGGCAAATTTAGACGCCGCCCTCTCGCAGTACAAACAGGACCAGGCCCAAGTTCTGAACAAGGAAATATTAATCGGGAAAAAAGCCATTAAGGCTCCGTTTAGCGGTCGACTGGGGATCCGACAAATAAACCTTGGGCAGTATCTCGCACCCGGGACAGTTATTGTCAGCCTGCAGGCAATTTCACCGATTTACGTCAACTTTTCCCTGCCTCAGCAAAACCTGAAAGACGTGCGCCTGGACCAGACTGTGCAACTGGCAGTAAACACCTATCCGAATATCCGGTTCGAGGGCAACCTCAGCGCCATCGACCCGAAAGTGAACGAAGGCACACGCAACTTTGCTCTCCAGGCCACATTGCAGAACGAAGAGCGCTTGCTTCACCCGGGCATGTTCGGTGAAGCAAAAGTAGTGCTGCCTCAAAATATTTCTGTGATTACCCTGCCCCAAACCGCTCTGGTTCATGATCCTTACGGGGATTCGGTCTATGTCATCAAAGAAGAAGGCAAGGATATACAAGGCCAGCCCAAGCTTAAGGCAGCGCGCCGTTTTGTCATAGCCGGAGAGACTCGCGGCGATCAAATAGCAATCGCGAAGGGTATCAATCCTGGAGAACAAATAGTGACTGCGGGGCAGATCAAACTCAAGGAAGGGTCAAGCATCAGGATTGATAACAGCGTATTGCCCTCCAATAACCCCTCGCCGACACCGGACCGAGACCAGTAGAAACGATCATGAAGTTTACCGATCTTTTCATAAAGCGCCCGGTGTTGGCCACTGTGGTTAGCCTGCTCATTTTGCTGCTGGGGATGCGCTCGCTGGACCTGATGAATGTCCGCCAGTACCCCTACACTACAAACGCAATTGTCACGGTGTCTACCGTTTATACCGGCGCCAGCCCGGACCTCGTGCAAGGATTCATCACCACCCCGCTTGAAACGCAAATCGCGAGCGCCGATGGCATAGATTATTTGGAATCAAGCAGTGTTCAAGGATTAAGCACGATTACCGCTCACATCAAGCTTAACTATGACCCGAATATTGCCCTGACACAGATTACCTCGAAAGTAAACAAGGTCCGCAACCAACTTCCCCCGGGCAGTCTGGATCCGACGATCGATGTATCGGTGGGAGACACTACGGCGGTCATGTATTTGAGTTTCTACAGCGACATCCTGCAATCCAATCAAATTACCGATTATCTCACCCGGGTGGTACAGCCCAAACTCTCCGCCGTGAGCGGGGTACAGCAGGCGCAAATTCTCGGAGCGAGAACGTTCGCCATGCGCATTTGGCTCAAGCCGGATGAAATGGCGGCGCGCGGCATTACGCCTTCAGATGTGAGAAACGCTCTTGCCGGCAATAATTATCTAGCCGCGGTCGGCAAAACCAAGGGCGAGATGATCTCCGTGAACCTTAACGCCCAAACCGATTTGCATTCGGTCGAAGAATTCAAGCGGTTGATCGTAAAGCAGGAGAATGGAACGATCATCCGCCTGCAAGACGTCGCGGTCGTGGATCTGGGTGCGGAGAGCTACGACACGAGTGTCAGCTTTAATGGCGAAAATGCCACTTTTATCGGGATCAATGTGCTGCCGACCGCCAACCCACTTACCGTGGTAAAAGAGATCCGGCGCATATTCCCCGACATTGAATCCCAATTTCCAGAAGGGCTCAAGGCCAGAATCCCGTACGACGCCACCAAGTACATTAACGATTCGATCAACGAAGTTGTGCGCACGTTGGTTGCGGCTTTGGCAATCGTAGTGCTGGTGATTTACCTTTTCCTGGGCTCGGTGCGTTCAGTGATCATCCCCGTGGCCGCCATGCCATTGTCGATGATCGGCGCCGCATTTCTCATGCTGATTATGGGATTTACGATTAATCTGTTGACGCTGCTTGCCATGGTGCTGGCCATTGGCCTGGTCGTGGACGATGCCATCATCGTTGTCGAAAATATCAACCGCCATATCGAGCATGGCGCGTCGCCGCTTAAGGCTTCACTCGATGGCGCCAGAGAACTGGGCGGGCCGGTAATCGCCATGACCATCACACTGGTCGCCGTTTACTCTCCAATCGCGTTTATTGGCGGCCTTACCGGCAGCCTTTTTACAGAATTTGCCCTGACGCTCGCAGGTTCGGTACTCATTTCGGGAGTTGTCGCACTCACACTATCACCGATGATGTGCTCGAAGCTGCTTAGGCCGCACAGCAACAAGCGTGGGTTTGTGCATTTCCTGGATGTCACGTTCGAGCGCTTGAAAAACGCCTACCGAGGAATACTGCACAATACCTTGAATTACCTGCCGGTCACCATGGTGTTTGCTGCCGTCGTGTTTTCTAGCTGCTATTTCCTGTTTGTGTCAACCAAGCGCGAACTGGCGCCGACCGAAGACCAGGGCATCATCATTGTCCAGGCCATTGCCGCTCCCAACGCCTCGCTCGACCAGACTGCCCGATATACAACGGGGCTTACCAAAATATATCAGGGTTTCCCCGAGGCAGCGAATATTTTTCTTTTGAATGGCTTGGGCGGAGGCGCTTCGGCATCAACCACTAATTCTGCGATTTCGGGCATGGTTCTCAAGCCCTGGAGCGAGAGAGAGCGCAGTCAGGCACAACTTCTGCCATTAGTTCAGCAAAAGATCAACGGGATTTCCGGCCTGCAATCGGTGGCTTTCACGCGCCCGCCCCTGCCGGGCGCAGGCGCAGGGCTGCCGATCCAGTTCGTGATCGGATCGACTGAGCCGCCATTGCAGATCAACGCAGTCAGCCAGGAATTGCTGCAACGGGCACGGCGCAGCGGACTGTTTGCCTACGCAGACGTCGACCTCAAATACGATAACCCGCAAATCGAAATCGAAATCGATCGCGACAAAGCGGCAAGCCTCGGCTTGGACATGCAACGGGTGGGGGCAGATTTAGCGTCGATGCTTGGCGGCAACTATGTCAATTTCTTCAGCATCCAGGGGCGCAGTTACAAGGTTATTCCTCAGGTGCGTCAACGTTACCGGCTCAACCCAAATCAGCTTGATCAATTTCACGTCAGGACGGCAAGCGGCGAACTGGTCGCGCTGTCCACCATCGTCAAGTTAAAAAACACAGTTCAACCCGAGCAACTGAAGCGCTTCCAACAGCTTAATTCAGCCACTTTGTCCGCCGTCCCCGCCCCCGGCGTGACAGTCGGACAGGCCTTGGACTATCTAAAGGCGCAAGCGCAGGAAATCTTTCCCAAAAGCTACAACGTGGATTATGCCGGACAATCGAGGCAATACATCCAGGAAGGAAGCGCGTTAATCGTCACCTTTTTCTTTGCCCTCATTATAATTTTCTTAGTCCTAGCCGCGCAATTCGAGAGCTTTCGCGACCCCGTGATCATTCTTGTCAGTGTGCCCATGTCGATATCAGGCGCCTTGATTTTCTTGAGCATAGGTGCCGCAACCATCAATATCTACACCGAGGTGGGACTGATCACGCTAATCGGGTTGATAAGCAAGCACGGAATATTAATCGTTCAGTTTGCCAACCAGCTCAAAGAAAAGGCGCATTTCAGCAAACGTCAAGCCATAGAAGAAGCTGCGAGCGTGCGCTTGAGACCGGTACTCATGACCACCGCCGCAATGGTGGTGGGCGTGATCCCGCTTATCACTGCGAGCGGCGCTGGCGCGATCAGCCGGTTTGACATCGGGCTGGTGATCGCAACCGGAATGTCGATCGGCACGCTATTCACGCTGTTCGTGGTCCCTGCGATGTATTTGGTCCTGGCTCGGGAACATCACACGGAGGAAAAAGCTCATAAGACTCCAGACTCGATTGGCGCTTTAGGCGCCTCTGATTGATTCACCGAGATCTAGTCTGGGAAGGCAGCGAAAACCCGCATTTCAAGCAAAAACGGCGGAGGGCTTGCTTTCCCGCTCCGAAGAATGCAAACGTAAAACAGGATTAACCGTAGACCGGCACTGGCCGCGTGATTTCCTCGTGCACCTTGGTCATGTCAACGGCCTGAACCTGGCCGATGATGCCTTCCAGCCCGGATGCCGGCAACGCTCCCGGCTGCGAGAACAGTATCACCTGCTCGCGCAGCATCATCAGCGTCGGGATCGAGCGGATCTGGAAATACGCCGCGAGCTCCTGTTCTTCGTCGGTATTGACCTTGCCGAACACGATGTCCGGATATTTCTCCGAAGCGGCGTTGAAAATCGACGCAAAGTTGATGCAGGGCGCACACCACGGCGCCCAGAAATCCACGATGACCATCGGATTGCCGGCAACGACTTGCTCGAAATTGTCCTTGGTGATTTCAACGGTGGCCATGCTGGCAACCCCTTTCCCTGAGTATTTTCAGCCCTTCTTGCCTATTTCGCTGAACGTCAGCGTCTCCTCAATCAGCGGCTGTTTGCCGCCCGCCTGCGGGTCCGGCGTCACGCAACGCACTTGAAATACCTGGCCCGGGACGTCATCGGAGAGAGTAAACACGTAATATTTGCCTACATGTTTGCCGAAACGCTCTTTCAGTTGATCGTTCTCATACGGCGTGATATTTATTTCCTTCCCGTTCACTTCCCTGCCACCGAAAGCGAATTTAACCGGGCGCACTTCCGCATTGTCGGCAAGGTTAATCCTGATACGTTTTCGGAAATAGATTACGCCTCCACCGGTCAGGCGTTTCATTTCGCGAACATCACGCTCGAGAAAATACAGTATTACCGGATTTCCACCATTTTTCGTTTCCTCTACTGGGGGGAAATCGATATGGTTCTTGCCGTTTAAGTAGTTGGTGGAAACCGATTTGGTACCGTTTGAGCGTATCTTATCGATAAAAATCTCGACGCTGTCGGTGAAGCCGTCCTCCATCGAGCCCGTCTTGACGAAACGGTAATGCAAAGCCGCCGGTTTAGTGACCTTCTTCAGATGATTGGTTTCGAACAGCAACACTTCAGCGTCCGAATGTTTGTCATCGGCGTGCAGCGCTTGAGCGGCGCACAACAGCAGCAGCGCGGTGGTCGTAGCAAAAAGTTTTTTCAGGTGCATAAGGAATCTCTGATTAAGCCCTACACATGCGTGACGATGTGCTTTCCGGTTTAACGCAAAGGCTGTGCCTTAGCCAATTCTTTTTCGAGTTCCTGGTCCAGCGCGGCGAGCGTCTTGCGCACTTCTGCGAGCTCGTTTTGCCTGTGCTCGTCCAGATACACGAGACCGAGATTGTACCAAGCTTCCGGGTAGTCGCGTTCCACGGCAATTGCCTGGCGATAAGCGGCAATCGCCCGATCATGCCGACGCATGTGATAGTGCGCCTTACCCAGCGCCAGCCACGAATCGGCGTTATTTTTTTCCGCCGTGGACCATTTTTCGGCGAGCTCCAACAAGTCACCCCAATTCTCGGCCGCTTCCAGCGCGGCGGCTTGCAGAAAATACGGCTGTCTCTCGTTGGACTCCTGCCAGAACGCGCGGCCGTCTTCCGGCAGCGGCGCCACATCCTCGGCCTGGTTCATGGCAAGACTATTGACAACCCAGCTCACCGGTAAAGAAAAATGATAAGTCTGGTCGAGCCGCGACAGGAAGGCGACGACGCCGATCAATCGGCCTTGCTCATCGAACAACCCGCCGCCGCTCGCGCCGGAGCGGAATGGCGTGGTGGTTTGAATGACTTTGCCGCCGTCGTAATCATAAAGCGCGCGCACCCATCCGGCGGAAAAGCGCGGTCCCAGCCCGCCGACATAGCCTATGGCGTAAACCTGCTGCCCAACCTTAAGCTTGCCGCTGCCCAGCTGCGCCACCGGCGCACTCGCCGAAGGCACATAGAGCAGGCACAGGTCGTGTGCGATATCGCCCTGCTGCTTTTGGGCGTCCCAGCGCAAACCGGATTTAACCACTTCGATACTGCTGGCGTTTCGCGTGACATGGCAGCTGGTCACGAGCTTTCCCGGCGCCACCATCACGGCCGAGCCAATGGAAGTGCTGCCGTCGGGATTGTGCGCCTCGATTTTCACCACAGATGCGGCAAGCCGGGCATAGAGCTCAAAATCAGGGGCCGCTTCGGAAACAGGCGAACACAGCATCAGTGCCAGCGGCAGCAGTGCGCCCAAATCCGCTTGACTAGAACCACTCACTTCGCTGATTTGACCAATGGCACGCCGTAGTCGGTGAGGATGTCATTGATCTTGTCCTGATTGCGTTCGATCAGCTGGTTGATCTGCTCTTTCCATTCCTTGTCGGGCTGGCGCATGCCCATGGAGATATCGTAGTCAAAAATGACTTCCTTGTGCTTTTCGTTTTCCGACTGCATGGAGACGGTGACGAGCTCGGGATGTTTCTTGGCGAAATAACCCGCGATCGGCCCCCAGATGAAAAGCACGTCGATATTCCCCGGCAGCAAATCATCGATAATCACCTTGCCGGTGTAATCCTCGATGGCGCCGGACTGCGGACGATAGGGCACGAGCTGGTCCATCAGATTGTACTTGAGCATCCAATCCGCGGCCGGGCTGCCGCCAAACACACCGAGCTTGAGCGAGCTCAGATTGGTTACCTTGAGCAGGTCACTGGGCACCTGCACGCCGTCGAGTCCCCTGCCTTTTACGTACACCATCACCCAAGTGGAGCGGTAATACGGCCGGGTCGTCGCCGTTTGGGGGTAGTTGAACGGCACACCCATTATGATGTCGCATTTGTAGCGCCCGCTCTCCTGCTTTGATCGCAGTGTGTTGCGAAGAAACCCCATGCGCTGCGGGTACCAGGTGTATTCCACCGGCCAACCGAGTTCTTTGGCAAACAGTTCCGCAATCTTGTTTTCAAATCCTTCACGGTTGCTGTTGGAAAACGGCAGATTGTTGGGATCGGCACAAACGCGGAATACCTTGTCCTCTTCCGCAGCGGCAGAAGCCGGCAGGCTGATGATTGACGTCCAACCCGCCAGCATGAGCGACAGGCACAAGCGCAAGAACGGGAGACGAGTCATGCTTTTCCTTTTGTCAATCGCGGTCCGGCTTCACTGGGAAGCCGGTACGCCGCAGAGCCGCTTACTGGTCCAATAGCTGCAGGTGCCCGGGCTTGATGGCCCCGTCAGAGCGCCCCTTGAGGTAGGCGTAAAGATTGTCGATGTTGTCGACCACGGTTTTCGCTTCCTTGAACGGCGCCATTACCGTTCCCGGCCGGCCTTCCAATACGGCCTTTTTGAATTCGTCCTTGCTCAAATTTTTCAAGCCGTCAATCAGCGAAGGGCCGACCAGACCTTCCTGCTTCGCGCCGTGGCAACGTTCGCAAGCCATCGCCCGCCAGGTTTTCCATCCGGCAAGAGTATTGGCATCCACCTTGTTGCCGTCCACCACTTTGTACAGGTCATCCGCAACTGCAAAACTACTGGCCAGCAACAGACCGGCAAAAAGGAAAATTTGAGATTTCAACGGTAGTACCTTTTTAGTTTCAGAAGCCACAAAAAAAACTGGCATCTTAACCTTAGTCAAGATGCCAGTTATTCAGTTCAACTAATTTGCCAAACGGTTTCTTTCCCTATCAGGGCAAAGAGAACACAGTCAGCACGCCACCCAGTTCGGTGTACTTGTTGAGTTCTTTGTAACCACCCACGGCGCCAAGGCCGTCAGTGTCTTTCTCCAAGCCGGCTGCCAGACCGATGCCAGCCCAGCCGCCAATCCCCGAGAGAATACCGATGTACTGCTTGCCATTATATTCCCAGGTATTGACGTTGCCGATGATGCCGGACGGGGTCTTGAACTTGAACAGTTCCTTGTTGATGTTTTTGGCATCCACACACTTCAGATAGCCTTCAAGCGTACCGTAGCAGGCAATGCCGCCAGCGGTAGTCAGAACGCCGCTCCACACCGAGAATTTCTCCGGCTTGGACTGGACGATCTTTCCCTTGCCGGCATCCCAGGCGATGAAGTTGCCCATGCCGCCGTGGCTGCCCGGCGCGGGGAACATCGACAGAGTCGCGCCCACGTACGGTTGGCCGGCGGTGTATTCAACCTTGAACGGCTCGTAGTTCATGCACACATGGTTGGTGGGCACATAGAACAGGCCGGTTTGCGGGCTGAAGGACGCAGGTTGCTCGTCTTTGGTTCCCAGCGCCGCGGGGCAGATGCCTTTGGTGTCGACATCAGGACCGTTTTGCGCGGTCGAGTACTTGGAAACGACTTGCGGACGGCCGGTCTTCATGTCAACGTGGGTTGCCCAGTTGACTTTCGGATCATACTTCTCGGCCACCAGCAGGGCGCCGGTGACGCGATCCAGCGTATAGCCAAAACCATTGCGGTCGAAATGCACTACTGCTTTGGTTTGCTTGCCATGCACTGGAATGTCGGCCAGGATCATCTCATTCACGCCGTCGAAATCCCACTCGTCATACGGCGTCATTTGATACACCCACTTGGCCACGCCGGTATCCACGTCACGGGCCCAAATGGTCATCGACCATTTGTTGTCGCCGGGACGTTGCGCCGGGTTCCAGGTGCTGGGGTTGCCGGAACCGTAGTACATCAGGTTCAGGCTTGAGTCATAACCGTACCACCCCCAGGTTGTGCCGCCGCCGATTTTCCACTGATCGCCTTTCCAGGTCTTCAGGGAGGAATCTGCACCCACCGGCGCCATCTTACCGTTGGTCCAAGTCATGGTCTTGTTGCCGTCCATCAGCATTTGATCATCTGGTCCTACGCTGTAAGCCTTCCACACCTGCCTGCCACTGTTGATGTCATACGCGGCAACAAAACCTTGCACGCCGAACTCACCACCAGAAATGCCGGTTAGGACCTTGTCCTTGAAGATGAACGGCGCGTTGGTGTTGGTCTCGCCTTTTTTGGGATTGCCATTCTTAATTGACCAGACAACTTTGCCGCTCTTCGCATCCAGGGCCACCAGGGTGGTGTCAGCCTGTTGCAGGAAGATCTTGCCTTCGGCATAGGCCAGACCGCGGTTCACCGTGTCGCAGCACATTACGGGAATCACGCTCGGGTCCTGCACCGGGGTATACTTCCAATTGATGGTTTGGTCGGCTAGGTTGATCGAAAATACCTTGTTGGGAAACGCGGAGTGGATCCACATCGTGTCGCCAATCACCAAGGGGCCGCCTTCATGACCGCGCAAAACACCGGTCGAGAAAGCCCAGGCCACTTTCATGCTTTTCACATTGTCCTTGTTGATTTGCTTCAGATCGCTGTAACGCCACTGCCAGTAGTTGCCGTTGGCGTGCGCCCAGTTTTTTGCATCTTTCTGGAGCGACGCCGAGTCAGCATTTGCCAGCGCCAGGCCCGGTACCGCCAGAGCCAGTGCTGCCAATACCAACGGCAGACGTTTTACTTGCGGTTTAATCGTCATAACAACTTCCTCCTTAAGCTAGAATACATATGAAGCACAGTATTATTGACTACGACCCCTAAAAAGGACGAACTTTTATTGACTTGCCGGTTTATAGGGAAGAGGTAACGCGTTACATTACCTGCCGTCACTATAGCACATTACATGCCCGAAGCAAGAGCCGTTTCCCCGCTTGTACTCAACTACAGTTATCACTTTAAATACAGCATGTTATATAAAAACGCGAGGGTCGCCGTGGTGTGTCAGAAATGAACGTGAAATACCGGTGAATTAACACCTTGTGTCAGAAATGAAAGCATCGGATAACCAGCATCTCTCCGCCATAACAGCAAGTTGACGCTGCAAACGCAGTTTATAAAAGAGGTGTAATCATGGAAAGAAAACCCGAGCAGGTTTACTCCGAGCAGG
The DNA here is from genome assembly GCA_035543335.1 of Burkholderiales bacterium. Taxonomy (NCBI): domain Bacteria; kingdom Pseudomonadati; phylum Pseudomonadota; class Betaproteobacteria; order Burkholderiales; species Burkholderiales bacterium. Next base: position 101,923 of record DASZZH010000025.1, on the reverse strand, counting down.
AAATCAAGGAGCGGCTGGCCAAGGAATTGCCGCACTGGTATTACGAAGACGGCTGGATTCGCCGCAAATACCGCACCGGAAGCTGGAAAGGCACGCTCATGGTCGTGAACACGGTGGGGCATCTGGCCGAAGCGGCATGGCATCATCCCGATCTTGCGGTGTCCTACGCTTTCGTCATCGTGAAGCTCGTCAACCACGCGGCGAAGGGCGTCACCGACAAGGACTTCACGCTGGCGAAAAAAATAGAAGAAGTGATTCAATGGCAGCCGGGCAAGGAAGACGGCCCGCTCGAAGGAACACCGAACGAAGATCAACGGTTCAAATACATCAAATACGACGAATAAGTTGGATTGCGTACATCGAAACAAGACAAACCAGAGCAAGTAACGCCGGAATCCACGCAAGATCTGTTGCGACCGTTTGCTTTCTGGCGAGCGCGGGATCGTTCAACGCCGCGCTCAAATCCTGCGGTTTTGCAGCCGCCGATATCAATCCCGTTTCCTCTGCCAGCAGCTTGAGATAGAGCTCCGCAGCGAAGACGGCAATGTTGATGAGGCGGATGGCTTGTTCCTGGCCAATCACGGCGCGTGCCACTTCACGTTCCAGCTCCAGCCGCGGGTGCGCCAGTCTTCCAGCAAGGCATCATTGAGAGCTTCATGCCGGGAGATAAACCTTTGGCGTATTATAGGGTCATCCCTTCAAATCCGTAAATTGAGGAATAAATCACATGCGTACGCTTTGTGCAGCCGTTTTGCTTGCCGCTCTGGGAAATGCCGTCGCCGCCGACCTCACGCGCGACGAGGTGCGGGCGCTGCTTGAGCGCTCGACCGCCGAAAAACCCGCCGATCTCTCCGGAAAGGACCTGTCCAACCTCGACTTGAGCGGGCTCGATTTCAAAAAAGCCAATCTCGCCAAAGCCAATTTGTTCGGCACAAAATTGGTAAGCGTCAATCTATCCGGCGCGAACTTGTCGGGAGCGAATCTCGATGCCGCCTGGCTGATGCGCGCCAATTTCGCAAAAGCGAATCTGACCAACGCCAGCCTGTTCGGTCCGGTAATTTATCCGAGCCTTGACATTAATCTCGCCGAGCGCCCGGATTTCCGCGGGGTCAATTTTGCCGGCGCACGCATCATCGCGCGCTTCAACCAGCTCAACTTGAGCGGAGCGAACTTTGCCGGGGCGCACATGGGAGTGGACTTGAAAAACCAGCCGATGGGCCAGATGCGCAATGATTTCTCCAGCGCCGATCTCGCCGGCGCGGATTTTTCAGGCGCCGATGTCAACCGCGCGCTGTTCGCGTTTGCCAATCTCTCCGGCGCGAATTTCAAGGGAGCGAACCTGTTTCGCGCCAATCTGTCCGGCGCGGATCTCACCGGGGCGGATTTGACCGGTGCGGATCTCACTGAAACCAATCTCGACGGTACGATACTCAAAAACGCCAAGGGCCTGGATCAAGTGAAGGGCTGGGACCAGGCGGTGAACCGAGACAAGGCGCTAATGAACTAAGAGGCTCTAATGCAGCTTCACCGGCGGCTCGGTACGGCGCGTCATCAGCCGTGCCAGCGTGTCGAAAAACACCTTGACGAAGCCGTGCAGCGCGTAAAGATGCATTTTGTAGAGCGAGAGATACATCAGCCGCGCGAAATAGCCTTCCAGAAAGAGGCTGCCGCCGGTGATCCAGCCCATCAAATTGCCGACGGTGCTGTATTCGCCCAGCGATATCAGCGAACCGAAATCGCGGTAATGGTAGGCGGGCAAGCTGCGTCCGCACAATCGAGACTTGATGGCTTTCACCAGAAACGAGGCTTGTTGGTGCGCGGCCTGCGCGCGCGGCGGCACGCTGGTGTTTTTTCCCGGCCATGGGCACGAGGCGCAATCGCCGAAGGCAAAAATATTTTCGTCGCGCGTGGTTTGCAGCGTGGGCCGCACCATCAATTGATTCATGGGATTGGTTTCCAGCCCGTCGAGCTCGCGCAGGAAATCCGGCGCCTTGATGCCTGCCGCCCAGACGATGAGTTCCGCCGGAATCATTCTGCCGCTTTGCGTTTGCACGCTGTTGGCCGTGACCTGGGTCACCCGCTCGTCGGTGTAAATCTGCACGCCGAGCCGCTTGAGCTGCTTTTCCACGGCGCCCGTCAAGCGCTCAGGCAAGGCCGGTAGAATTCGCTCCGCGGCTTCGATGATGTTGAGCTTGACATCTTTTTCCGGATTGATCTGGTCGAGCCCGTAGATGATGAGCTGCCGCGTGGTGTTGTGCAATTGCGCGGCGAGTTCCACGCCGGTGGCGCCGCCGCCAACGATGGCGACGTGCAGTTGCTCGGGGCGCAAGGGCTCGGCTTGCGCGTTGGCGCGGGTGCAGGCGTTGATGAGCCGCTGGCGGAAGCGCTCCGCTTCTTCCGCCGTGTCGAGTGCAATCGCATGCTCGGCCACGCCCGACGTGCCGTAGTCGTTGGTGGTGCTGCCCACGCAAATGACCAGCGTGTCGTAGCCAATCACGCCCCGCGGAATCAGCTCATTGCCTTGTTCATCGAAAGCCGGCGCAACGTAAACCTGGCGCGCGGCGCGGTCCAGCCCGTCCATGCTGCCAAGACGAAAGCGGAAATGATGCCAGTGCGCCTGCGCCAGATACTCGAGCGAGTGGGTGTCTAAGTCCATGCTGCCCGCCGCGACTTCGTGCAGCAGCGGTTTCCACAAATGCGTGCGCGTTTTGTCGATGAGCGTGATCTGCGCCAGGCGCTTCTTGCCCAGCGTGTCCCCCAGCCGCGTAGCCAGCTCCAGCCCGCCCGCGCCGCCGCCGACAATCACGATTTGGTGCAAGAAGGGAAAATTATTCGCGCTCATGCAAAATGTTTTTCCGCAAGTTGCTGTCTGTGTAATAGTATCAGAAATGATGCCCGTTCCTTCGCTTGCCGGCATGCGCACTTTCCGGTTCGACGTTAAACACCTGATTGCCGTCTGCTCGCTGCTTGCGGTTAACGCGGTGTTCGCCGCTGATACGCCAGCCCTAAGCATGGCCGAAATTGCGCCGGGTGTTTACGTGCACAGCGGCGCGCAGGAGGAAAGCTCGCCGCAAAACCTCGGCGACATCGCCAACATTGGCTTTATCGTGGGAAGCCGATGCGTGGCGGTGATCGACACCGGCGGCAGCATCGTGGTGGGCCGGCGCCTGCGCCAAGCGATTAAAAACACAACCCGTGTGCCGGTTTGCTATGTGATTAACACCCACGTGCATCCCGATCATATTTTCGGCAATGCCGCTTTCAAGCCGGACTCTCCGACTTTTGTCGGCCACGAGAAATTGCCGCAGGCCATGGCGGCGCGCGAGAGCAATTATTTGAATGCGCTGAAACGCGACGTGGGCACGATGACGGCGGGCACTGAAATCATCCTGCCCACGCTTACGGTCAAGGATGTGCTCGACCTTGATCTTGGCGGCCGCACGCTCAAGCTCAAGTCCTGGCGCACTTCCCATACCGACAATGACCTCACCGTGTTCGACGACGAGACACAAACGCTGTGGCTTGCGGACCTGCTGTTTCTCGGCCATCTCCCGGCGGTGGACGGCAGCCTGAAAGGCTGGCTGGAGACACTCAAGGAATTGCGCCAGATGCAGCCGCGCCACGTCGTGCCCGGCCACGGCACGGTGGATGCCGCGTGGCCGCAGGCATTGCAGCCCGAATCCGATTATCTCAACCTTTTGCTGCTCGAGGTGCGCGAGGCGATCAAGCAAAGGCGCACCTTGCAGCAGGCGGTGGACACGGTGGGCTTGTCGGCACGCGGTCAGTGGTTGTTGTTTGACGCTTTCCACCGGCGCAATGTCACCGCGGCTTACGCCGAACTGGAGTGGGAAGACTGAGGTCTTAACCTGAGGACCGGGCAAGGTCTATAATGGCTCTAATGCGGCTTGAGGAGCACAACATGAAATTTGCTCTTTCTTATATGGGGTGGCCGCGGTTGGCGCTGGCGGTTACCGCGGCGTGCTTTGCGACACTGGTACTCGCCGCCGACCCCGATCCGGATCCGGCGCAGTCGCAAATCTGGCAGAAGGTTAAAAATTCGCTGTTTGAAAACCGGCCGTTCGAAAGCAACGCCGAATCGGTCATCGCGCTTGAGACGCCGGTGCGCGCGGAAGACGCCGCCACCGTGCCGATTTCCATCAAGTTGCAAATTGCGCAAGGCGCGGACAAATTCGTGCAGCGCATTTACCTCATCATTGATAAAAACCCCTCGCCGATTGCCGCGGTGTTTAATTTCACGCCCGACAGCGGCCGCGCCGACATTGATACACGGGTGCGCATCGAGGAATACTCCCACGTGCGCGCCATCGCGGAAACCAGCGATGGCAAACTCTACATGACGACGCGCTACATCAGGGCGTCCGGCGGTTGCTCGGCGCCGGCTGGCAAGGATCAGGAGGCGGCGCTGGCAAGATTGGGCAAGATGAAATTCCGCCTGGACAATGACATCGCGCTCAACCAGCCGAATCTCGTGCAGCTCATGATCAGCCACCCAAACAATTCAGGGCTGCAGCTGGATCAATTGACGCGCTTGTACATCCCGCCGCGTTACGTGAAAAAAATCGACGTGACCTACAACGACAAGCTGGTGCTGTCCGCCGAAGTGAACTTCTCAATCAGCGAAAATCCCAATTTCCGCTTCTACTTCACGCCGCACGGTACCGGCGAACTCAAGGCGCAAGTCATCGACTCAAATGAACTGCAATTCAACAGCCACATCGATGTCAAACCCGGCGTGACTGCCTCAGGCAGTTAAGCTTACTTGCTCCCGCCCTGCTTTTTCTCCACCATGTCGCGCACCATATAGCTGATGCCACGCGACCACGATTGGTCGGTGTTGCCGCGGATATCCACTGATTTATTCAGGACCTTCTGTCCGGTAGCGACGTTCTTAATTTCGATGTTGAGGTTGAGAATGAGGTTGCTGACTTTCTGCACCCAGGCGGTAAGCACGAAATCGGCGCCGAGTTTTTTGCCGATGTCGAGCTCGCAGCCGTTGCAAGAGTGGAGCTCCTGGCTGGCTTTGAGCTGCGCGACGAAATCCGCTGCGGGGGTGTTGTCGAGTACGCGATAAAGTCCCGCCTGGTTAAACTCTTTGCGCAGCTGTTCGCTGACGAGCGCCAGCCGTTTTTGCTGGGCGGCAAGCGTTTCGGGATTTTTATCCAGGGTGTCGTCAATCAGCTCGAAATCCAGCACGGCAAGGCTGGCAAGCTGCTGGGTCGCGACGCAGGGCGCGCTGAATGCACAAAGCAATGCGGCGGCGAGCCACCGCGTCACTGAATCAGGCATTCTTTTTCGGCCTGGGCTTTCATAGTGTTGTAGCGCTTGGCCATTTCCTTGATCTCGGGAGGATCGCGGAAGACGCCGCCGGCCTCACCCGTGGTGCTCTGGCCGCGTGAGGCGGTGGACAGCTCGACATAGTCATCGTATTTCAGTTGCTTGGTGAAGGTGTCCATGACGCACGAGCACTTGTAAAGGTACTCGAACTTGCCGGGGTGCTTCTGCATGCACTGGAGCACGAACATCGCCACCTCGCTCGCGGGATATTCATGGGCCCACGTCGAGCCCGACAACAGCATCAGGCCTAACACCAGGTATTTCCGCATCTGCAAACTCCTTGACTAAAACAACAAAAAACTTTTGCAAAATCGCAAGTTGCGTGTCATATTTATACTTCCAGCGTTAAGCACTATAATACACATACTCGCTGCGTTTAAGCTAAAAACCCCACCGCATCGCGGGGTTGAAGCGCCTTGGGGAGCGGCGTAAATCCTTAAACTAAAGGCGGAAGCCGGCATGTCGGACCTCGTAACCACCCACGCCAAATTCATCCACTCCGTGCTCAAGGGCGCAGTGAAGATTGACGACGAGCGCATCACCCGCTCGTGGCGGCGCTGCATTGACGATTACCGCCTTGATCCCGCCAGCACCCAGAATCCCGTGGTCGTGGATAGAGCCGAACTGATTGAACGCCAGCAACGCATGGCTGACGTGCTCTCCATCGCCAAAATCGAAATGGCCAACCTCTATCAGCAGCTCGCCGGTTCCGGTTACGCCATCATGCTTACCGATGTTGACGGCGTGCTTTTGAACTACTTCGGCGATCCGGAGTTCACTCACACCGCATCGAAAACCGGGCTGATGCTGGGCGCGGTTTGGAGCGAGCAATACCAGGGCACCAACGGCATGGGCACCTGCCTGCTCGAGAAAAAGCCGCTGATTGTGCACCACCGCGAGCATTTTCTCGCGCGCAACATCGGGTTGACCTGCTCCGCCGCGCCGATTTTCGACCACTCGGGAAAACTCCTTGCGGTGCTCGATGCCTCCGGCGAGTCGCGCCTCGCGCAGCAGCATACTCTGGTGCTGGTCAACATGTCGGCGCAGATGATAGAAAACCGGGCGTTCCTGTCGAGTTTCTTGCGCGACTATATCGTGCGTTTCCACAGCCGTCCCGAATTCGTCGGCACCCTGGGCGAAGGCGCAATTGCCTTCTCCGGCGAAGGCCGCGTACTGGCGGCGAACCACAGCGCATTGTTCCAGCTGGGCTACCAGGCGCCGCGCGATGCAGTGGGCAAGGATATCGGCGAACTATTCAACACCTCCTTGCATTCGCTGGTCGAACTCTCGGCGCGCAACTCGTTCCACCCGATGCCAATTTTCGAAGCGCGGCACGGCAGCCGCTTCTTCGCGGTGACACAGCAGCCGGAAGGCGCAAAATCCCTTGCGCCATTGGTCGCCACCGCCGTGCGCGGGCCGCGCAAGTCCGCGCGCTCCAACGCCACCACCGTGCCGCTTCTGGATGAACTGGCTTTCGGCGACCCGCTGCTGGAAAAAAATATCAGCGCCGCCAAGCGTATCCTCAGCCGCGACGTCGCGGTGCTGCTCTACGGTGAAACCGGCACCGGCAAGGAAATGTTCGCCAAGGCGCTGCACTATTCAAGCAACCGCGCCGATAAGCCTTTTGTCGCCATCAATTGCGCGTCCATCCCGGAGACGCTGATTGAATCGGAACTGTTCGGCTACAAGGCGGGCGCGTTCACCGGCGCGAGCCGCGAGGGCCAGCGCGGCAAGATTTTCCAGGCCAACGGCGGCACGCTGTTCCTCGATGAAATCGGCGACATGCCGATACAACTGCAGGCGCGCTTGCTGCGCGTGCTGGAAGAACGCGAAATCCTGCCTTTGGGCGGCGAAGTGCCGGTTAAAGTAGATATCCGCCTCATTTCCGCCACCCACAGCAATCTTGCCGACAAAATCGTCAAGGGTGAATTCCGCCAGGATCTTTATTACCGCCTGCACGGCCTGTGCCTGACACTGCCGCCGCTCAGGGAGCGCGCCGACAAGTGCGAGCTCATCAAACACATCCTCGCCGCCGAAAATCCCGACGACCAGAATGTGGAAATCGACGATGCGGCGCTGGGCCAACTGGAACACTACCTGTGGCCGGGCAATATCCGCCAGCTGCGAAACGTGTTGCGCACCGTGCTGGCGCTGCGCGAAGGCGACGTAATCACCGTAAAGGACCTGCCGCAGGAAATCGTCGGCGGCCGCGCGCACGCGCGTGAAGGCGGCGCCGCGGCGGCGGCGCTCAACCCGCTCGAATCCGCGGAACGCGGCGCCCTCGTCCGCGAACTGGAAAACTATCACTGGAACATCACCAGCGTGGCACGACAGCTCAAAATCAGCCGCAACACCCTGTACCGCAAGATGCAGCGGCTGAACATCAAGGATCCCAACAAGGATTCAGTCCACTAAGTGCATGACCACAAGCCCCGCCTCGCCTGGGCGCTGACCGGCTCAGGCCATTACCTCAAGGAATCGCTGGACATCGCGCTGCAACTGCCGCATGTGGACCTGTATTTGTCCAAGGCGTCCGCCGAAGTCGTGCACATGTACGCCCACAGTCTGAAAGAGCTGCGCGCCCGTTTTCGCGTGTTCCGCGACACCACCGCCAGCGCCGCCCCGGTCGGGTTGTTCTATTACGGCCACTATCACACCGTGGTGATTGCGCCCGCCACCTCGAACACCGTGGCCAAATGCGTGTGGGGCATTTCCGACACCCTGGTCACCAATATCTTCGCGCAGGCCGGCAAATGCCGCATTCCCAGCATCGTCTTCGCCTGCGACACCGAGCCGATGGTCACCACCGAAGCGCCGAAGGAATGGGTGACGCTGTACCCGCGCAAAATCGATCTCGACAACATGGAAAAGCTGAAAAGCTTTGAAAACGTCACCGTGGTCTCGCGCGTCGAGGAATTGCGCGACGCGGTGAATGCGCGCATGCAAAAACTTGGACTTGAGACCTGAGGCCGCGCCCGCTGGAGTCTGGAGTATAGTATGGAACCTCTGATTAAGTCCCACGCGGTTGCGACGGCGGCTTTCCGGGATGGGATGCGCGAAGCGAGGCGCAGCCAATGGCCAGACCCCCTTGGCAAGCCGAGCGACAAAGCAGACCGCTCGGAAAGCCCCGTCCCGCTGGGTTGCGGTAAAATGCGGTGTCTGCGTCGTGCTCGCCGGAGCGTGGAGCCTCGGCACGTGCGACCGCGAAGGCGAGCGCTGGCACGCCTTCACTGCACAGCTTCGCAGGTGCGGACGCTGCGCGGGCCCTCCTCGGTGTCGTAGTCCGGGCTACGACCTTCGTCGCGCCTCTCGCATCCATCCGCATTTTGCCAGCAACGCAATCCGCGGAGGACTTAATCAGAGATTCCCTCGTATGCCCGAACATATTCTTTTTCTTACCGGCAAGCTTGCCGAAAAAAGCCTGCACAAGGTGCTGGCGGAAATGCATCCGAGCGAGTTCGGTTACGACGTGCTCAATATCGGCATCAGCGTCGCCGGATTGATGACCGCAGACCTGATTCTGCGGCGCCTGCCCAACCCCGGCAACTCGACCCGCATCATGGTGCCGGGCCGCTGCCGCGGCGATCTCGACGCGCTTTCAAAACGCTACGGCGTGCCGGTTGCGCGCGGGCCGGAAGAACTCAAAGACCTCCCACAGTTTTTCGGAAAAAAAGGCAGGGAACAGGACTTGAGCCGCTACGACGTGAAAATCTTCGCCGAAATCGTTGACGCGCCGCAGGCAAGCATCGAGCAAATCCTCAAGCGCGCGGAACGCTACCGCAAGGACGGCGCCGATGTCATCGATCTCGGCTGCCTGCCGGAAACGCCGTTTCCCCACCTTGAAGAAGCGGTCGCCGCGCTGAAAAAAGCGGGTTTTGCGGTAAGCGTCGATTCGGTCGAGCCGGAGGAATTATTGCGCGGCGGCAAAGCCGGCGCGGATTATCTGCTGAGCCTCAAGGAAGACACGCTGTGGGTCGCCGATGAAGTCGCTTCCATTCCGGTGCTGATTCCGGCACAGCCCGGAGATTTGGCTTCATTGGAACGCGCGATGGAAGGCATGATGAAACGCAAGCGCCGCTTCATCACCGATTCGGTCCTCGACCCGATTCATTTCGGTTTCACCGATTCGCTGGTGCGCTATCACGAATTGCGGCGCCGCCACCCCGAGATTGAAATCATGATGGGCGTGGGCAACCTCACCGAGCTCACCGACGCCGACACCACCGGCATCAACGCGCTGCTGATGGGCGTTATTTCCGAATTGCGGATCACCCACATCCTCACCACCGAAGTGAGCCCGCACGCCCGGCGCGCGGTGCGCGAAGCCGATGCAGCGCGGCGCATGCTGTATGCCGCGCGCGAAGCCGGGAGTCTGCCGCGCGATTTTTCTTCCGCGCTGCTCACCTTGCACTCGCGCAAGCCGTTTCCCGACACGCCGCAGGAAATCGCCGAATTGTCCCGCGCCATCAAGGACCCGAGCTACCGCATTCAGATCAGCGAACAGGGTATACACATCTACAACCGCGACGGGATGCAGGTGGCCGCCGACCCCTTCGCGCTGTTTCCTCTGCTCGACTTGCAAAACGACCCGGCGCACGCGTTTTATCTGGGCGTGGAACTGGCGCGCGCGCAAATCGCCTGGCAGCTCGGCAAGCGTTACAATCAGGACGAGGAACTGGACTGGGGTTGCGCGGTGGAGCGTAAACCCGAAGATTTGAATCAGCAGAAAGCAGCAGGCACGACTCTTGAAGCGAAAAGACAAAAAGCAAAAGTTAAATAACCACAGAGTACACAGAGGGCACGTAGACAAAATAAGCTTGCGAGTTCTTGCTCTATGATCTCTGTGACCTCTGTGGCTAAAGATTTTTAGGAATTTTTATGATCCACGAGACTATCGTCACCACCCAGGCGCAAGACCGCCGCATCCACATCGCGCCGATGGGAATCCGCGAGGAAAGCGGCCTCATTGTGCTCACGCCCTTCCGCCCTTCCACCACTTTGGACAATGTGCTCGCCAACGGCCATGCCGTGCTCAACTCCTGCGACGACGTGCGCATCTTTGCTGGATGCCTGACCAACCGCCGCGATTGGCCGACTGTTTCTGCGGACAAGGTGCCGGGCGTCAGGCTCGCGGCGGCGCTGGCTCACTGGGAATTGAAGCTGGAAAAAATAGAAGAGGACGAACTGCGCCCCCGGCTTTTATGCCGGGTGATGCACCAAGTCTCCCACTCGCCGTTTCGCGGCTTTAACCGCGCCCAGGCGGCAGTGCTGGAAGCGGCGATCCTGGTTTCGCGCTTGCATCTGCTGCCCTGGGAAAAAATCGAAGCCGAGGTGAAATACCTCGCCATCGCCATCAGCAAGACCGCGGGGCCCCGCGAACAAGAGGCCTGGGGCTGGCTCATGGAAAAAATCAAAGCGCACCGCGCGACACTCAGGCACAGCAGCATCGCATGACCCGACTCCTGGTGAGCGTGAAATCGCTGGATGAAGCGCGCATCGCCCTGGAGTGCGGCGCCGACATCATTGACTTCAAAGATCCGGCCAACGGCGCGCTGGGCGCGCTGCCTTCCGACACCGTTCGGGAAGCGGTGCAATGGGTCAACCGCCGCTGCCCGGTGAGCGCCACCCTCGGCGACCTGCCGATGGAACCCGCGACGCTGGTGCAAGCGGTTAAGAAAGCGGCGGCGGGCGTGGATTTTGTGAAGGTCGGGTTTTTCCCGCACGGCGATTCCCGCGCCTGCATCCATGCGCTGGCGCGCCATGCGCGGCGGGTTGGCCTCGTCGCGGTGCTGTTCGCGGATTGCAATCCGGATTTCTCCCTCGTCGAAGATTTGGCGCAAGCGGGCTTTGCCGGCGTCATGCTCGACACTGCGGACAAAACACAAGGCGGGTTGCGCCGGCATTGGGACGACGCCGGCCTGCGCCATTTCGTGAAAAGAGCGCAGCGCTTGAGCTTAATCACCGGCCTTGCCGGATCGCTGCAGCTCGAAGACGTTCCCGATCTGATCAAGCTTGGCCCCGACTACCTGGGGTTCCGCGGCGCCTTGTGCGCGGGAACAGAAAGAAGCCGCGGTTTGCAGGCATCCCGGGTCTCCGTCTTGCGCCATGCAATTCCCCGCTTGTCAGCCGACAGCAGTATGGCGGCCATTAGATGAACGGAACGCATTCCCATGCATCCTTTGCTGGTTCCCGTGCTGCTGCTCTCCCTGTCGCTTGCGGCTTGCACGGAAGTGATACGGCCCGACTTCAAACGCCTGTACCAGATGAGCGAAAGGAATACCGAGCAGCCGCCGGTGATCGTGGTGCCCGGCCTGTTCGGCTCCAAGCTGCGCGACCGCGCCACGGGAAAAGAAGTCTGGCCGGGCTCGACGCTCGACATCGTATTCGGCAAATACGAAGACCTGGGCTTGGAAATCCACCCGGATACCCTGCTTCCCAAGCCTTCATCGCTGGAAGCCTACGCCATCACCGAGGGTGCACTGGGGCGCGATTTCTATGGGGAAATCATCAAGACCTTGAGCCGGTATGGAGGTTATACGCGGGGCGAGCCCGGAGTTCCGGTTAAGACCAAAGGGCCCCGTTACTATCTTTTTCCCCACGACTGGCGCCAGGACAACGTGCAGACCGCGCGCCAGCTGGATCGGCTCATCGAGCAGATCAGGCGCGACTACAACGATCCGCAGCTGAAGGTGGACATCATCGCTCACAGCATGGGCGGGCTGGTGGTGCGCTACTACTTGCGCTACGGCACCATGGACGTGCTCGACGGCAACGATTTTCCTGCCAATCATCACGGCGCGCAGCGGGTGCGCAGATTCATCATGCTGGGCACTCCCAACCTGGGCTCCGTGAGTTCGCTGCATTCCTTTCTGAAAGGACACCAGGTAGGCCTGGGCAGCATTCCCACCGAAGTGCTCGCCACCATGCCCAGCGTCTACCAGCTCTTTCCCCATCCGATCACGGACTGGCTCATCACCGCCAAAGGCCAGCCCCTGGACCGGGATCTGTTCGATCGGGAAATCTGGCAGCGTTTCGAATGGTCGGTGTTCGACCCCAAAGTCACCCGGCGGATAAAAGACCGACTCGCCGATCCGCAGCAAGGCGAAAAATACGTGACGACGCTGCAGCATTATTTCGAGAAGAACCTGGAGCGGGCGAGAAGATTCGTCTGGTCTTTGTCAATACGAGTTGATGAAGTACCGATCCGCTACGTGGTGTTCGGCGGCGATTGCGAGCTCACTCCGGCGCGCCTGCTGGTGGAAGAGGTCAACGGCGAATCCGTAATCCGGTTATTTCCCAGCGAGATCAGCAAGCCTCTCCCCGGCGTGCCTTACGAGAGTCTGATGCTGGAGCCGGGGGACGGCCGGGTCACCAAGCCTTCGTTGCTGGGACGCGATGCCCTCAACCCCGCGGTGCCGCGGCATGATTACTCGTTTTTTCCGCTGGCGTTTTCCTTTTCTTTGTGCGAGACCCATGAACGGCTCACCGGCAACACTAACTTCCAGGACAATTTGCTGAACGTGCTGCTTACCCACAGCCGCGACACTCAATTTCAGTAAGCCCACGAACGCGATGCAGCTGTCCTGGCACACACGTAGCTAATTCTGCTACAGACTCTAAGCTTTCAGATTCTCGATTTTGACTCCGTGACCTGCGCGCAGGCTCCTGCGCGCCTTCTCGACACGTTCAAGAAAACGAGGGTCGTTCTCCAGTCGGTAGTCGAACCAATCATCCTCCGACTGAAAGCCAATTAGAACCCCTGCGGGTTTTCCGTGACGGGTAATCAGGATTTCCTGTTTCTCCGCTTCTCGAAGATAACGGGACAAATCATCCTTGATTTCCGATAACGCTATTTCCTTCCTCCGGGATTTCCGAATCTCGCCAGCCATAATGCGGCCTCCGATTTAGGTACGATCGCCAAAACCTCTACGGTCGTCGTTGTGACATCGTAAAAGACGCGTACTTCATCCACCCTTAGGCGATACTGAGGGCGTGACAAGCCACGCAACCGTTTAATTCGACTTTGACTCGTCTTCGTCGGTTCGTGGCGAAGATGTGTTTCGAGAGCCTCCCGGACGGCTGCGCGGGGGTTGGCTTTCAATGCTCGAAAATCCTCAACCGCCTCAGGGGCCAAAATGATCTCGAAACGCATTCTGGCTAGATTATAGCCAGAATAGCCGAAGTGTCAATGAAAAAATGCCCCCGACCCCATTCCTTTACCGGCTTTCCAAATATTTGCGCCAAGGCACCCAGTAGTATTTCTCCCAGCCTTGGGTTACCCCATCGTAGTCATGGTCGGGCACATCCAGGTGAATCAGGTCAATTCGCCCTTTATCTCCTTCCGGCGAGAAGTACAGTATCAAAGTGGAATCCGGATTCTCCGACTTAAATTCGGTGGACCGCCACGACTGCACAATCAGCCTCGGCCTTACCACTTTAAGAATCGTGCCGGTCAAAGCGCAGTCGAAAGCCTGGAACTTGGCACCTGGTTCGTCTCCAATAACGACTCGCGCACCCGTAATGGCTGCGTGTGCGGAGGGATCTAAATACATTTCAAAAAGTGCTTCAGCCGAAGCCGGTAATACCACGGTTTGACGAATGACAGTTCTCATTGTCGAATTCCTTTTGGATTCGGTGCCTAACGTGCGCGGTGACCCGCGCGAGTGAGCGCGAAGCGGCGCTTTCGCGCGTCGGGTGGAAGCGCAGGTTAGAGTGCTCAGCTCTTGTTGATGGCATCCTTGACATAATGAAAAAAGGTCCAGATTCTCTGCTGCCCTCTGCATGGACTACTTGTACGGTGGTCAATGGAGTCCAAAAACTCACCGGGAGAAGGTGCGGACTTAAAGCCGAAGACTTTGCCAAGATTCGTCTTGTAAGAAGATTTCGCTGCGTCGCTTTTGTGCACAATCAGGTTCCTGACCGAGGCTAGCGAATCCAAATGATCTTTGTGGACTTTTGTCAGGGGCGCAAACGGATTGTGAGCACTTGAGAGCAACTTGTTAGCTTTGTCGTTAAGGTCGTCAATGGATCGAAAGTTGAAGTACTTTGAACCACCACGCACGACATATTCGGCGAGACCCGCAGGCACCTTTTTTACTCCCTTTACTGAATTCTGCGCGAGAAAGTGCGCCGGTGAGTGATTTAGCGCCACTACCAGACGACCTTCCGCATACCTTTCCCAGATAGCATGTAGCTCCACTGCCGTCATATATGTGAACCAGCGCAGATCGTCGACCGAAGGCGCTGGTTGCCCTGCGACTAAAGCCTTAAAACGATTACGAAGCTCAGTGACATCCTTGAGCGATGACGTACGGAACTTCGTCAGGTCAGTTTTCTTCGGCATAGCGCTCTAACGATTGAGCTAACCAGAGAGCAAAAGCAGAGCGAAGCGCCACTTTTGCACGTCCGGGTTGAGCGATTTATTAGCAGCCTTATAGTGGATTGTCTTCTCTACGCCCATTACGTGCTACCCATGTTAAATATTCTACGCCGAGATTCGTAATATGAATTTGGTCGCCATGACGAATGATAAGTAAACGACCATACATAAATTCGAGATATTGGTTGTGAGACCAATCACCAAGCGCGTTTGAATATAGCGTCTTAACGTGATCAATATGACCGTTAACAAAGGACAAAGGCCTGCCTTGCCCGGCAACCTCGTTTAGCTTTTTAAGCAAAAAAATCTGACTGCCGAATATAAGGCTGTGTATTTGCTCAAAAGACAAAAGTAGTTGCGTACCGACCAAATGCCTAATGAGAACTTTAACGCTGTCCCCCTCAGTACTGAGACCTTTTGCTTTTAGCTCGTTCTTAATACGACCCTCAATGTCCGTAATTACGATTGAGTTTCCTACAACATCAAGAAGTTGCTGCACAGCCTCTGGATCAGATTTCTCTCGCTGCGCTTCCGGAGCCGGACCAGCAGTTAATCCTTTTTTATCAATTTTCGTGATTCGGCGAATAAGATCAGAAAGCGGTTGACGGAATAGGGCTATGAACACCAACGCAAATATGAAAGCGAGGTGTTGCCAAGTAATTACATTGATGAACTCTTCCATACCGTCCTTTGGCTGCTAACGGATCAAGGTAACCGGCGACCACCAAGGCGCGAAGCGCCGCCGGTGGGCGTCCGTGTTGACCGCGTGGTTAGGGCGCATTGGGGCGACGCCTGATAGGCAGGATAAGCACAACTGACGCCACCCCGAATGCGATGCTCAGCGCTACCACACTGCCAAACAGCGGCAACACCTCGCCCGGCAAATGCAGCAGGCTCTCTGGAAACGGCGATGCAATGAAAACTGAGGCAATGTACGCGCAGGTGCCCGCAATCGCCACAGCACTCACGAGCGCACTCCACCGGACACGAGGGTCCCGCTTCCAAAGCGCATAACCTTGATACAACACCGCGGCTGCGAAGACGACCATCAATCCGGAGCCAAGTTGAACGCCGTGAGCAACGATGAGACTGATATCCCAGGCCAGATAGGCAAACCCGAATACTAGGAAAATTGCGGCTGCAGTTCGCACGTCAATGCGCCCTAACTAGAAATGGACACACGAAAAGGTGCAATTAATTACCCCAAAAGTGGGGTCTAATCCAGATTGGCAAGTGTACGCTGATTTCATGAAAAATCCTCCAGGTAAATCGGTGTACCCAGCAATTCTATCAACGGCCGATTACCGGCAATTTCCGTTTGGACGCCGTCAACAAATGTCAGGTGGAGCTTTGCACCAACTTTACGTTTAAATGGCAGAGGAATGAGTTCGTGTCTAATACCCCCAACTTCCAAAAATCCTTCGGATATCGTATTGGGCAGCGGGGGCAACGGCGCCGATGCGGTCGCCTCCCACAGAACTAACCTCGCTTCCTGACTCCAGCCCGTGCCGGGGTCTCTGCCTGGTGTCCCCTTTGACTTGTGAACGTAGGCGTGTGAAAAATAGATCATCGCAAGGCCATCCAACAGCTCTATGCGGCTCACGCGGGAATCGTGCAACTCCAATGCTCTTCGCAATTTCGCGTACTCGCCTCGTCTGACACCTAACGTTTGAGTTGAGGGGCTGGACGCCGGAGGCGGCCAGTCCCAGTGAGCGAAGCGAACGACTCGAACGATGCGTTAGGCAAAAAGTGCGATGGCACCTGCAATGCTTCCACCGACAAAACACCCAAATGATGCATATGGAATCGCATAGTCCATGAAGCTGGCTTCGGCTCGCTTTTTATCTTCTTCAATCAAGTAGTCCCACGAAACCTTGTCACTATAAAAATGCTCAACTCCAAGCTTGTATTCCTTGAGCAAGCGCGACATATGATGAAATGTTTTTGCTGTTGAGACGCCAGCGAGGAAAACGCCGAACACGAAAAGAAAGAGAGCGATTTTTGTGCTGACCAAATTCAGCGCCTTATCGTATGCGCCCAAAAAGCTTAACGTCGCAATAGCACCACCAGAATTTGTAAGAAACAGATACTTTAAAGCTCTTTCGCCCCATTCTTTTTCAAGCTCATAAAGCTGTCTCCATCTTCGGTCGATATGCCCGATAAGTCGGTCTCTGACAGGCGGTTCCAATTTTGAAAAGTTTTCCATAGCCAATTCACTGCCTAACGTTCGCGTTGGGCGGCGCGCGGCCGCATGGCCGTGCGTCCGCTCTCGAACGAGCGGTTAGAGCGCGACATCTGCTAGCGTCACTGCTTTGCCTGTTCGCAGCTGAAAACAAGGTCGACTGTACCACCTTCGAAGTGACCATAGTTTTCGGTGGATTTAATAACACGTAGAGCTCTGCGCTGTGCATCACAGTGGCGAGTCGCTTCTTCCAGTGCCATACGCTTCGCGCCTGCTCGGCCGCCTAGCTCCCAGGTTGCTCGAGTAGAAACTTGGTAAGTATTGTCATCTACGCGGAACACGCCAGAAGAGTTGGCGCAGGCTGTTAGGAACAACAGGGAAAACACGCCAGGAAGGATCATGCGCATAACGTATCTCCCTTGTTTGAGGTCGCCGACACTACGGATCGACATGCGGGTGTCCCAGGGGCCGCATAGTGCCATGCGCGCTCTAACTAAAAATGGACACCAAAAGTGGTGCCTAATCCAGATTGGCAAGTGTACGCTGATTTCATGAAAACAGCCTGGATTAACCTATCCAAACAAACTCGCCAATACCCGAAAAATAGACTGGATGCCAAACGAATAAACCATATTTGCCGCTTGTGCGCAATCCCGCCGCCACATCCTGAATTAGCACCTCCGGCAGATCGCTTAACCTCACCGCCGTGGCCTTGAATTCCTCGCTATACCGGTTGATCTTCCTCAGCCCAGCTCTCGCCATCTCACACCTCCAAGCTCGTTAGCTCAGGGTGTCAACTTTATCGGGGGAAGATTGGGGTCGGGTGCATCGCCTGGTTAGGCATCTTTGGGGGCGACGTCTTCTTGCAACAACGTGGTGAGGACGCTTTTGACTTTTTGCTCGATGTCGTCGCGTACGGAGCGAAACTCGTCGAGTTCCATATGCTTTGGGTCTGGAATATTCCAATCTTCGCGTCGCTTGGCGCGGACGAATGGGCACGCATCACCACAGCCCATCGTTGCGACAAAATCATATTCCACATTCGGAATATCGGACAGTGAGTTTGAATGATGTTGCGTAAGATCGTAACCAAGTTCTTGCATTGCAGCGATTGCTTTGAGGTTGATTTGACCGGCAGGACGCGACCCAGCACTGTACGCTTCAATGTGTGTGCCACCGTGAATGCGCGCAAAGGCCTCGGCCATTTGACTACGATTGGCGTTTTCGACGCAGACAAACAGCAGGCGTTTTGGCGTTTGGGCGGTCATTGTGTTCCTTGGGCTTCCGCTGATGTGCAACAACCGGTTTCACGCACACACCGGCAGGCAGAAACAGCAGCAATCGCACCAAGAACAGGTGCGGCCAAATAAATCCATAGGCTTGAAAATTGCAATGAGACGATAGCGGGGCCGAGTGATCGCGCCGGATTCATTGAGGCGCCCGATATCGGGCCAGCAAAGAGGGCTTCCAGTGCAATGACGGCTCCGACAGCGATTCCGGCGGTTAACCCTTTCTCTTTAGCGCCAGTTGATACTCCAAGGATGACGAACATGAGGATGAAAGTGAGGATGAACTCCAGCACAAACGATTGCCAGATGGAATCGGCAGGGATTGTCGTGCCGAGGTTGGCCTGTGTCGAGAAGAGTAAACGGAGCAAACCGCTTGCGAGCAACGCACCGAGGCTTTGACTGGCGATGTACGGCAAGACGAAGCGAGCGGGAAGACGCCGAGCGGCAAAAAAGGCAATCGTGACAGCGGGATTTATGTGTGCGCCAGAGATATCGCCGATGGCGTAGATCATTGCGAGGACAACGAGGCCGAACGTGAGCGCGATACCAACGTGTGAAATGACCCCGCCGCTGATGTCGTTGATGATGATGGCACCCGTGCCGGCAAAGACAAGGCAAAACGTGCCGATCGCTTCGGCGCCGAGTTGTTTGAGCGGTAGTGATGGCATGTGTGTCTTAGATGCCTAACGAACTAAGGTAATCGGCTTGCAAACAGCACGCGCAGCGCCGCTGTTTGCAAGTCCGTGTTCACCGTCGGGTTAGGTGTCATGAAAAATCCTCCAGGTAAATCGGTGTACCCAGCAATTCTATCAACGGCCGATTACCGGCAATTTCCGTTTGGACGCCGTCAATAAATGTCAGGTAGAGCTTTGCACCAACTTTACGTTTAAATGGCAGAGGAATGAGTTCGTGTCTAATACCCCCAACTTCCAAAAATCCTTCGGATATCGTATTGGGCAGCAGTGGCAACGGCGCCGATGCGGTCGCCTCCCACAGAACTAACTTCGCTTCCTGACTCCAGCTCGTGCCGGGGTCTCTGCCTGGTGTCCCCTTTGACTTGTGAACGTAGGCGTGTGAAAAATAGATCATCGCAAGGCCATCCAACAGCTCTATGCGGCTCACGCGGGAATCATGCAACTCTAATGCACTTCGCAATTTCGCGTACTCGCCTCGTCTGACACCTAACGAGGCTGTGCAAAAACCCACTGTGGGGTCGCACATATCAAAAATCGATGGTGCTCTGCCATTCCCTGGTGTCCGATCGATGCTTGTAGGCCGTTCTACGAGGTCGACTTGTCATTCAAACCCAAAAGGTAAATTCAAAGAGTTTTTTTGCACAGCCTCAACGTTCGAAATCAGCGGCGCGCGCTTGCGCGCGTCCGCTCTGGATTGACAGGTTAGAGCGCTCGCTCATCTCAATCTGGCGCAGCTTGGCGAAGATTTGTTCAGGGGTAAATATCTTTTTCGCCATAACGAACTCTTTTCTCACCCAGATTGAAATTATCTATTAACCTGGTACAAAATAAGTCAGTTAGGTCAATTAACAACACTTTCTACATCCAGTCAGTCAATACGACCCCGATCCCGATGGTGTTTTGGCGATGATTATAGTCAATCAGGCTCTCGCCGTAGCCCGAGAACAGTTGCACGTAGCCTTTCAATCTGCTCCAGATCGGGAAGCTCCAACTAAACTGCACCGCGCCGCGGTTGTTATTGACACTCAGATTGTTCCGCAGCAGCAGGGAATAGGTTTGCTCACCCCGTTTGTAGGCGGCGAGCACGTCGCCGTATCCCAGGTAGCTTGAGATATCCGGATTGTCGTCGCTCGAAGTCTTCTCGGGAATTCGCCACCATGGCCTGACCATCAATACGAAACCGCCGCGTTCGTAGCCGAACTGGAGATAGGCCCGGTTCCAACCGCGCTCCAATACCCCGCGGCGGCCGTTCGATTGGTGCACCAGGCCGAAATTGATAAAACGCCCTTTCATTCCGAGCAAATCGTAATCGGTGCGGAACACCAGCATGATTTCGGGCTCGTAATCGGTTTCCCGGAATGCGGGATGCTCCTGGTATGCCTGCCAGTGTGACTGCTGCGTATAGGCGAACCACAGATCGGCACGATCTGAGAACAGATTTTCTGCTATTTTCGTTTTGAAGCTCAGCTGGAACTTGACTTCGGCATGATCCAGCGCCGGTTGCTGCGGCACGGGACCGCTCGACGGGCTGAAGGGCTGGTTGTTCGGCGATGAGCTGTAGCGGACCGGCAGGAAGTAATTCGGTTTATGCGGACGAAGATTGAACGTCCCTCCTTTGGTTTCGTCATCGAGCTCCCAGCGCTGCGCCAATGGCGTAGCTGTGATGGTCTTGGCTATTTGCTCTGCTGCGGACAGTGATTCTGCTTCAGTTGCCGGTGCAGGCAAGTCGGGGGCTTCTTTTGTGAGCGCATCATAACACTTCAAGCGTTCGGCCTCGTCGGCAATCTGCGCGCATTGCGCATAATCAGCAAGCGAAGCGGCCCAAGAACTATTTGCAGTAAATAAAAGAATTGCGATTGAAATTGCTGAGGCGGAATGGGTTGAAGTAATGGCACGCAAGTTCATTGATAAAACTCCTACACCGAGATATGGCTGCTTGCCGGCTCGAATCCGGAGGCGCCGCCGAATATGAAAAAGCTTACCAGGAAGCTGAGGACGGAAATAAAGATGCTGGCAAAGAATGCGGTCCAGAACCCGGAGACCTTGAAGCCGCGCACCAGCGAAGAAACCAGCAGGACCATGAGCGCATTGATAACGAGCAGGAAGAATCCGAACGTAATGACGGTCAACGGCAATGTGAACAGAATAAGAACCGGACGGAGTATCGCGTTGACGAATCCCAGCAGCAGCGCGGAAACGATCAAAGCCGACTTGCTGTCAAATGAAACACCGTGAAAGATATGGCTTGCCACCCACAGCGAAAGCGCAAGAATTCCCCAGTGCAAGAGGAACGGAATCAGATTGTTTAACATATAGGTCTTGATATTTAGAGTTGCTTTGATCTTGTTTCGTGAGAAATAATACCCGAACAAAATGGAGGCCGCAAATGTTGCGCTTAATCAATATCGCCGTAGCCATGGCCCTGACCTTTTCATCTTCGGATCTTTTCGCTGAAGTGAATATGCGCGAAGGTCTTTGGGAAATCACGACCCAGGTGGATTTCAAAAGCCTGCCGCAAGGCTCGCCAACTCTGCCACCGGCCACGGAAACCCGCTGCATCACCAGAAATCCCGCCGCCTAGCAGCACACCTCCGCGCCGCCGGCCTTTTTTTCAATGAGCAATGAGCGAACCCCGGAATAATCTTTCCGGCCCAGCAACCAGGTATCAAACGCCGCACCTTGAATAAGGCTCGGGAATGCAACATCCACAATCCCGTTTTTTGAAAGCTCCGCCGCTTGTACTTTTCCATTGGGCAGCACGCAAGATTTCACGAGGACGAGATGTTCTGCCTTCAAACGCTTGGCAAGCCAGGCGGCGAGGCTGTCGGAAGTCACGTCCCAACTTTGAGGTAAATCTTCGGCGGCGAGGGTTTGGACCGGCGACCAGACCGGTACCTGATTTTTTTGCAGTGCCTTTCGGATTTCAGCTTCGGTGAAAGCCTGTACCAGGCTCTTTTGCAGTTTGCACAGCATGAGGCCGTACTGCTCCATGGCCCGCAACCCCATGGCATGGGCGGCGATATCATCGAAGCCCAATATTTTCTGGGCCTCGCACACCGCGGCGGCAAAAATTCCGCCGCCGGGAACGATGACCACCCGGCCCCGGCCCGCTGCCGCGAGCTCTTTCAGCCAGCGCCTCAAATCGTCGGGATAATTCGCGAGGCTACCGCCGAGCTTAATGACCCACATGATTAGGGTGTCCGCGTTAGAAAGAGCGAAACAAGAAGTTTGGCTTCAGGCAAGGAGCAGCAAAGGTTTACGGCGGAGCCAAACAGTATGTGAGCAAGTAAACCGAGCAGCGACGCAGCATCAAGGCAAAATCCGCAGTTTCGCTAATGACCCACATCGGCCATCAAAATCTGCTCAAGCAGCCGCAGCATAGCCGCGGCTTTGTCGAAAGTTTCCTGGTACTCGTCTTCCATGCGCGAATCAGCGACGATGCCGCCTCCCGCCCAGAAGCGTATGGTGCCCGCGGAATAAACCAGGGTGCGGATGACGATGTTGCTGTCCATGCCGCCGTCAAAGCCGATGTAGCCGATGGTGCCGCAATACACGCCGCGGCGGTGCGGCTCGAGTTCCTCGATAATCTGCATCGCGCGCAGTTTCGGCGCGCCGGTAATCGAGCCTCCCGGAAAACAACCGCGCAGCAAATCCAGCGCGCTTTTGTCTTTTGCCAGTGTGCCGGTCACCGTGCTCACCAGATGATGCACCGTGGCGAAGCCCTCCACCTCAAACAGTTTCGGCACTTTGACCGAGCCGGTTTCACATGATTTGCCGAGGTCGTTTCTCAGCAAATCCACAATCATCAGGTTTTCGGCGCGGTCTTTCTCGCTTTCGCGCAGCGCTTCGGCGAGCGCCGCATCCAGGCGCGGATGCCCGGCGCGCGGCCGTGTGCCCTTGATCGGTTTAGTCTCGACTTGACGGTCCCTGAGTTGGAGAAAACGCTCGGGGGAAGCGCTCAGGATTTGCGCGTAAGGGGTGTTGAGATAAGCGGAAAACGGCGCCGGATTGATGATGCGCAGCGCCTGGTAAGCTAGCCACGGATCGCCTGCGGCGGCGGCGGAAAATCTTTGCGCGAGATTCACCTGGTAGCAATCGCCGGCGCGGATGTAGTCGTGAATACGCTTGAAAGCCTGCGCATAATGCTCGTGCGTGAGGTTGGAAACGATCTTGCTCGTTATCCGGAACGGCGCGCGATGGCGTTCTTCCGCCGGCTGGCTGAAACGCGCCGCCAGCTCATCCCATTTTTTCCGGGTTTCCGGGTCGCGTTCCCCGCTTACCAGACAGCTGCGGCGCGCGTGATGGTCCACCACCAGCGCCCAGTCGTAAATGCCGATAGCCATTTCCGGGAGTTTCTCCGCGTCTTCGGCAATCGCCGGCAGCCGTTCCAGCCGGCGCGCCAGATCATAGCCGAAATAACCCAGTGCTCCGCCGCTGAAAGGCAAACCGCAATGGTTTTCCTGCGCAGGCTCGAGATAGCGCTTAAGCAGGATGAAAGGGTCTTCGGGGGAAAGCTCACTTGCGCCGTTATGGCGTATTTCGGTCACTTTGCCGCGCGTGACCAGCGTGGCATAGGGCTCCGCCACCAGAATATCGTAACGCGATTGCGAGCCGAAGTGCCTGCCGCTGTCGAGAAACACCGCCCACGGCAAATCGGCCACCGCCTCGAACAGTCGGGCGCTGTCTTCGCAATACGGGAGTTCGGCGATGCGCGGCATGAGAGGAACCTCTAATTATGTCCTGCGTGGCTGCGACGGTGGCTTTCCGGGATGGGATGCGCGAAGCGACGCGCCGCCAATGGTGGGCCCCATTGGCAAGCTGAGCGACAAAGCAGACCGCCCGGGAAGGCACCCCGGACTCGGTCTCGCGAAGCGTGGCGCGGGAAGGGGCGCAAGCTGCCGCAAGAGACACCGTTAAACGGGGTGCTCATGCTGCCGCTCCCGCACCCCAAGCTTCGCTGACCGTGTCGCGGCAGCCGTCCCTTGCGGGTTGCGGCAAACTGCGGTGTCTGCATCGTTGCGCTCCTCGGCTTCGTAGCCCGAACTACGACCTTCGTCGCGCGCCTTGCAGCCATCCGCATTTTGACCGCAACGCGGCTCACGAAGGACATAATTAGAGGTTCCCTAATTTTATGCGCCTGCCGCGCTTCTTGCCAGCAGCGCCACTGCCACCGCGGGAGCGCAGCCATTCACCCATTCCGCATCGGACAAACGGGATTGCACCAGGCTCGAAAAATCACGATAGCCGCGGCTGCAGCGCAGAGCCAGCTTCCGCGCCACAAAGCGCCCCACGCCCGCGCCTATCAGCGGCGCCTTGTCGCCGACGACTCCTGAAGACAACTGGCGCACGCAGGCTGCGAGCAGCCGCTGTAATTGCCGCTCAGCGATATAAGCGGCCAAACCTTTCCAGTCCGCGAGCGGCGCGGATTCCAAATCCAGGCCCACCATGCGCGCCAGCCTTCTGGCGCTGCCGCGCACGGTTTTTTCTCCGCCATCCGCCGCAGGCATCTGGTCCGCCGCTTCGGGCAGCTCGCCGCTGAGTCTATAAACATCCGCCATCGTCGCGAACAGTTCCGCCATCACGCCCACCCACTCCCCGGCAAACGGCACGCGGGAGACCGCCGCCATCACCGGCGTGCGCGTAACACCGGCATACACCAGCTCGCCGTAAACCATGCGCCGGTGATCATTGAATCCGCGCGCTTGCACTTTTCCATTCTTGAGCAGGATAAAATCGGTAGTGGTGCTGCCGATGTCCACCAACAGCGCTTCTTTGACCCGGGCAGCGGCGAATGCAGCGCTCGCCAGCCAGTTGGCCGAGGCCACGTCTTCTGCGAGCTTCTTCGCCTGCGCCGGGCGCACAAAACCTTTGCCTCCGGCGAAAACTTTCACGGTCTGCAATTTTTTTTGCGCCAGATTAATAATGGCGGCCACGCCGGCTGCGCGATTGGGAAAGATATCCGCAAGTTCCCCGGTCATGGTGAGAGCGTGCAGCGCATCGGGTTCGTCCAATTGGTTCAGCGCCTCCGACAGCGCCCGCTCAAGATGCGGCAAGCCCTGCCACAGAGGGCAAGGCAGTTGCAGGACTTTATGCACGCGGCCCTTGCCATCGATCAACGCCGCTTTAAGGTGCGCGCCGCCTACATCCCACCCGATGATGGAGTTATCCGGGGTTTTATACGGCATGCGCGGCCTCGATTTCCACATCAACTCTGGACGCGGAAAATTCGGGCAGACGCAGCGGGCTCCGTTCGTCGAGCAGGCGCAACACCAGCGCGGCGGGATTGCAGTTGAGCGCTTGATGCAATCCGGCGTAAGACGTGGTGAGCCGGGGATTGACTTCCATCACCACCACGCCCGTTCCGCTTTGCACCAGATCAATGCCGACATAACCCCACAACCCCGGAATGGCGGCGGTTACACGCTGCGCCAAATCGGCAAATGCACCTTGTGAATCGGGCGCCGCATTGACCTGGCTGCCTAAAAAATGAAAGCTATCGTCCTCGATCACGATGCGCTGGCAATTGCAGCTCAAAAGAAAAGCCTGGCCGGCGCGGCACAATAGGGAAAGGCTCAACGCTTTTCCAGGAATGAACGGTTGCAACACGTAATGCTCCGCACCGGTCGCCCGGGACAGCCAGTGTTGGGCCGCTTGAAGCGTGGAAAACCAATGGGTGTCGCCGCAACCCGCGCCGTCATCGGGTTTCACCACCCAGCCTTCCGCCGTATCGGAAATGCGGTCGGTTACGGCGTGCGTGGGAACCGCGGAAATCCCGTGGCGAGCTAGCCGCCGCGAGGTAGCAAGCTTGCTTGCGGCAAGCCGCACCGCTTCGGGATGACTGCCAAGCAAAATTTTGTCCTGCTCCAGCACAGTGCGGCTCAGGCGCTCCAGAACCCCAGCGGTTTCCGGGGCGATCGGCCACACCGCATCCGCCATTGCCACGCCATCGCGAAAAACAAAAGCCGCTTCTTCAGCGTTTTGCGGAACCAGGACTTTTGCGGGTTGGTTGAGCGCGGGCAGGCGCGGGTCACGGCTGGTGATGATTTCCACATCGGGAATATCGGCCAGGTCGCGCAGCAGCGCCGTGAGCATCACGCCGCCTTCGCGCGCCAGCCGGGCAGGCAGCGCTTGGTCAAGCAGGCCGCCGCCGGTAATATGCTCGTATACGAAGATACGCATTAGAAGCGGTTAAGTAGGGTATGAAAATTATTCCAGTTCTGGATTTAATGCACGGCCAGGTGGTGCGCGCCGATCGCGGCGAGCGCCACGCCTACCGTCCGATTGAATCGCAGTTATGCAAAGGCAGCAACGCGCTCGAAATCGCTTCTGCACTGCTACAACTCCATCCCTTCACTACGCTATACATCGCCGACATCGACGCGATAGAAGGCAACGGCAACAATCTGGCGATCATCGAGAATTTGTGCGCGCGCTTCCCGGCGCTCGAACTATGGGTTGACGCCGGCATTGCCGACCTTGCAGCCCTCGCCGCGTGGCAAAAAAGAAAACTGGGCCATGCCGTCATCGGCAGCGAATCCAGGCCCGATATGAAATTGCTGCGCCGCCTCGGCCAAGACGGCGAGGCGCTTTACCCGCTGCTGTCGCTGGATTTCAAGGGTTCACGTTTCCGCGGCGACGAACAACTCCTCAACCGGACGGAACTCTGGTTTGAGCACGTCATCGCGATGACGCTCTCCCGCGTAGGCAGCGGCGCAGGGCCGGATCTCGCGTTGCTGCGTTCGATACAGCGCCGCGCCCCGCAAAAAAAATTCTACGCCGCGGGCGGCGTGCGCGATGCGCGCGACCTTGAATCCCTAAGGCAAGCAGGCGCGCGCGGCGTGCTGCTCGCCCGCGCCCTGCACGAGCGCCGCCTCACGCCGGGCGAGCTTGCCGCATGGGCTGCCGTCACCGGAGCAACGGGCGCGCCGTGAGCGGCTTGCCCACGCCCGCCCGCACCCCGACTTACTTCGGAGAGAACGGGTGCTTGACCGTGCCTTTCTTGGCCACGACGTCGGCGGCCTTGGGCTCGCGGGCAACTGCGCGCTTAATGGATTCCTTGGTGGCCTGGTAGTTGTAGTCGTGAATCTTCTTGTCGTCCTCCGCCAGCCAGTGGATGAACACGCCGACGCAAATGAATACGTCATCGGCTTCGTTCGCCGGAATGGTGCCGTCCTGCACGCAATCCGCCACCGCCATCGCCACCGCGTGTTGCGCCGGGCCGAACATCTGCACCGCCTGTTTGGCGCCCTTGATGGTCACCTTGTTGAACAGGATGGTGTTCGGCTTAGTCGCCAAGTTCGGCGCCACCAACGCGAGTAGCGAGGTAAAGCCGTCCTTTTGGTTGGTCAGCGCACTGCAGAACGCCGCTTCCACGGCGCTGCCGCGCGGCCCCATGATAAGGTCGACGTGGGCCACTTCATTGCCTTCGCCGACCAGTGATTCTCCAACGAGCACACGATCAATTTTAGCCATTTTGCCTCTCCTTAGTTTGGCTGGTTAAACGGTGAAACACTACTCCGAAACCTCAGCGGCGGCCGCCCTCCTAGGCGCCAACATGCTGGGGTTTCGTTTTACCACGGTGCGAGGCGAGCTTCGCCTCGCTGCCGGTAAAGCTTTTTTGCAATAAATCCTGCAAACGTAATGCAAGCAGGCTCGCCACGCTCAAATCCGCCGAGGTGCCGGGATTGATCCCGTCGTGCTTGAGCTCCGCGTCGAACGCGCTCAATTCCGCCTGCAAGTCGCGCGGCGCGCAGCCGCTTTGCAACTTCGCATCAAAAGCCGCGGCCCTGGCGCTCACCTCGCGCGCCACCGCCCGCCCGAACTTGCGCTCGACATGACTGTCGGGGAAACGCGCCAGCCAACCCAGATAGACGGCGAGCATCGCGGCTTCCTCGTCACCCCATCGGCTGAGCGCTGCCTTTACCCGCAATACGCCAAACTCAAACACATCGGCAAAGCCGTTGGCATACTGGCGGGCGATAGAGTCCCTGTCTTTCGCTTCCTGCATCGCCGCAAGCAGCGTCACTTGCGGCGTTTCATTTACATCATAACGCGCGCTGTTGCCCAGGCCGCCCGGCACGGCCAGGCGGATCGCCCGGTAAGCCCATTCGGCATCCTTTTGCGTCAATTCGCGCAACACGCGCTCAACGCGACGCTGCAATTTGCGCTCGTCTGAGGCTGATTGCGCAGCGTGAATAAGCGGCGCGCATAGCAGAACGATGCCAAGATTGGTGTTGCAACCGACCTTTTCCCGCGTAGCTTCGACCGCGCGCAAAATTCGCTCGCCAACGGTCAAGCCGGCTGCGGCAACAGGTACCGCCGCGGCTTGTGCGCTGACCAGAAACTGCTGTGCGGTCATGCCGTGGCCGGCGCTCATCACGCTCACATTGCCCGGCTTGAAAGCGCGCACTTCTAGCTCACACGCCCGGACAAACGCTTTGGCCAGTTTGGCGGAGGAAATCGTTCTTAGCATACCATTTCCATGCTTGCTTGCGGCAACCGGCGCGACAACAGGTCGTCCGCCAGGCATTGTGCCAGATTGAATTCGCACACCCCTTGCAAGCCGCGCCAGGCCGGGATGCTGTTGACTTCAATCACCCACAGCCGTCCGTCGCGGTCGCGCATCAGGTCCACTCCGGCATAATCCATGTCCACGGCGCGCACTGCATCCTGCGCCAGCTTCTGCAGGGTTTGATCCAACTCTATTTTCTCACAGGCGCCGCCCTGCGCAACATTGTTGATCCAAGTGGCGCCGCGGCGCACCATCGCCGCGCGCGCGGCTCCGTTTATCACCAGCACGCGGAAGTCCTGCCAGTTGCCCGCGCCGCAGTCGATAAAGCTTTGCAGATAAGCGACACCCTCGTATTCGCCCAAATCCGGTATGTCCATGCCGCTTTGCAGGCGGCGCAAGCCCACGCCCTGCGAGCCGAACAGAGGCTTCAGCACCAGCTCGCGTCCTGCTGCGGTTTCTCGCATCAGAATCGCGCGCGCCTGCGCCGCCGACTCGCACACCCAGGTGGGCGGAGTGGGAATGCCGGCGTGCTGCAGCAGGAAACTGGTCATCGCCTTGTCCACGCTTCTTTCAATCGCGCGCGCATCGTTGTACACCGGCACGCCAAGCTCGCGCAGCGCGTGCAGGATATCCAGCCGCAGAATCACCTGCTCCAGCGTGCCGCCGGGCACGCCGCGCACAAATACCCCGTCCGGAAGATTCGGTGCGTAGCCCGGCATCACTACGGAAGTGCGCGCATGCGCCAGATCGAAATGGCAGCGGGTGAGCGACACATAGCGCGATTCACAGCCGCGTTCGGCGAAAGCGAGCCGCAGCTGTTTGCCATGCCAGCCCGGCTCGTCGGTGATGATGGCGATGCGCCTAGTCATTCTTATTCCCCAATGACGCTTTAAGCAGTTCCGGATTGAATTTTCCGCCGCTGAAGCTTTTGCCGCTTTTCAATACGCTCACCGTCACCCGCGCCGGAGCAAACAGCATCGAATCAATCTTGTAAAAATCGTATTGATAATCCTTGAAAATCTGTGCGAAGCGCCTGCCGTAATCCCGCGAGGAGGAACTGGGTAATTTCTCCGCAAGCTGGCGCGCTTCATCATCACTACAGTCAACAAACAGCTGCACCTGCGCGCCGAACAGAATCGCGTCATTGCTGCGTCCCATAGCCTCGAGAAAATCCGCTGCCGGCGGCGGCAGCGGCGCGCTCCCCGCGCCATCCACGATATGCTGCAAGGGGAAACCCAGCGCATGCGCCTTGTGCAGCGCCACTTCCAGCGAACGCGCCACGATCTGCACTATGCCGGCGAGACTGCGCGTCGGCGTCAGTATAAAAATCAGATGCTCGGCGGCAACCCCGCAGTCGCGCATCACTTTTTCCTCGATTTCAGGCGGCGGCGCCTTGTCCACTTCCAAAACCAGGCAGGTGCTGTCGGCCTGGTCGCGATAACCAAGCTCTCCAAACAATTCCTCTTTGCAGGCCAGCGAGCGGCCGGGACCGGAACCCAGGGCGTGAAACGCGCCCTTGCCGCTGCCGTGGGACAGACTCCAGCCGGCGTATTGGCTGCCCAGGCAGGCGAGCACCGGATTGCCGGTGTGAACATTGATCGAAAGCGGGCCCGCGCCAGGCTGCACACTGACGGTGCCCAATCCGCCGAGGCAGATTTCAGCGATGCGTCTTCCGGCTTCGATGCCGCCCGGATGCCGAATGCCGGCGTCCACCACCGTGCAGCCTCTGCTGCTGCGCTCGACACCCAGCCGCAGCGCCTTCGCATCGCCAAGCAAGGCTTCGGTCAACGGCGAAGCCAAACGATTGACGCTCGGCCAGCCCGCTGCCTGGGCGTGCAGCACTGTGTGGTCGGCGACAGACCGGACGGCGCTCATGCCGCTTCCTTTCTTAAGGCGCGCACCAGCAGCATCCGCCGCTCCTGCAAAAGACGTTTCACCTGCGACGAGGAGGCACCTTCCGCATGCACCATGCACACCGGCGCGCCGGGCGCGAATTCGCTGCCCGCCTGCGGGATATCGCTCGCCCATTCCGGAAATTTCAGATTCGCAGGAATGCTGAACGCCTGCTCGGCATACACCACGGCATGGGCGCGGATAATTTTGCGCGCAAGCTGCGGCGGCTCCGGCAAGCGCCCCTCGCACGCCAGCAGGTGCCAGGCGAACAGGCCTTGCGCATAATCCGCGTCGTACAAATCCATGGTCGCGCAAGGCCGCGGATTGACTTCGAGCACGCTGTAATGATCGCCGCATAAAAGAAAATCCATGCCGTTCAAACCTGCCAATCCCGTTTCTGCCACCAGCAGATTGAGTTTCGTCACGATTTCCGCGCGCAGCGCCTGCGGCGGCTCGGCGTGATTGACAGCGCCGGCATAGCGGAAAGGCGAGCCAGCGCTCACGGTCCATTGTTCGTTGAAGCCAATAATGTGCGCTTCTTTGCCGTTGGCGAGAAAAGTCACCGACATGCTGCGACCGGATTCGAGGCGCTGGTAATAATGTTGCGAATCCGCCACCGTGCCCGCCGCGAGCAGTACATGGCCGCCGCCGTTGCCGCCGGTTTTCTTGGAAAGCCATCCTCGCGCCTTGCGCGGCGGCTGCAGGCTCACTTCCGGATGCGGAATCGCCAGCCGATCAAGCAGCGGGAAAAACCGCGCGGGATCCTTGAGCAGCGCCACTATTTCCGGTGTGTTGCCGTACAGGCGCCGTGCGTGCGCCAGCTGACGCAACAGTTCCGGGCGGTCTTCAAAACCCGAGCCCTCAATGAGCCCGGCGCAAGCTTGAACGGGGCACAACTCTTTCGCGGCTTTGAGCAAGGCTTTGGCATCGAAGCTTTCGTTATGCGCGACCACCGCCCGGGCTCGCGTTGCTACGCGCCGCGTGTCCACATCGTTATACAAGTCGAGCACCACCACCGGCAGCTGCGCGCGGCTTGCGGATTGCGCCAGCGCCCGGCCGGTCAATGCGGCGATTAAATACGCTTTCTCAGCTGACATGTTTTCGCGCCAAAGCAAATGCATCGCGGAAATCCAGATAGAGGGGTTTCTCGGTGTTTAGCATCGCCTCAAATAACTTGCGCTGCACCTGGTATTTCACATTGCCGATGGCAAGTGCGCCGATGCCGACCGCTTTACCGGAGCCCGCGGCAAACGGCACGCTGTCATCCATCACGTCCACGCCTTCGATGCCGGTGGGAGGTACGGCGTTGACATCCGCCGCCACCAAAAGCTTTTTGGCGTGCGCCAATTCCTTCTGGCTCAACACCCGCACGCCCGCTTTGGCGGTGGCAAGCACCACTTCGACGTTGGGAATGATGGCCATCTTGCCTTGTTCAGAGCTCGCATCCACCGGTTCGGTCTTCGCGCCGTAGCGCGCATTCGCCGTTTCCGCGGACACCCGCGCTCGGACCGCGCTCGAGTGGCTGGCGATGCGCACCTTGGCGCCGGCGCCGGAGGCGAGCACCGCCGCCGCCATGCCCACCGGCCCGGTGCCGCCCAGCACCAGCACTTCGCAACCTTTCAGCCCGCGGCGATGCGTTTTTTTCAATTGTCTTTCCACTGCCGCCACCATCGCCGCCGCGGTGGTGAAAGCGCCGGAAGGGTCGGCAAAAACCGACACTTCGAACGGCGGCACCATGGCATTCTTCGCCGCATCCAGCATGTCCGCCGCCATGCCGATCTCCCGCCCGCCAATGAAAATGCCGGTGCGCTTCACGCCCGTGGGGCCGCGCGAGAAAATCGCGTCCTGCGTCAGCGCCGCGACCTGGTCGAGCGTGACGTTGCTGTAAGCCATCACCGCGTTATAGCCTGCGTCATACGCCATGTTGACGTCAAAAGGGCTTACATTCGGGGTGGGTGTGAACATGTGCAACAAATGCGGTTTCTGCATAGCCTTCCCTAGAATTATTTTTTAAGCCGTGCCGGTCTTGACGCTACGCTGTTGCAGCAGCACTTCACCACCATGGTTGCGCGCCGCGCAAACGCGAAAGCGCAGCCGGCGTTCCTGGCCCCAGCGCGCTTCCGTCTCGCGCATCAGCGCTGCCGCGTTCGTTTCCGAATCCACCACCGCGAAACCGGTCGGCCCCCACGAGCTCTGGCCCAGGCAAGCGACGCCCTGCGTTTCCAGCCAGGCCAGCACCTCGCTCACCTTGCGGCTCGCGTAGCGGCCGCCCTGCACCGGCGCGAAATGGTCGCCCACCATCTGCTGCACTTCGGTCACGGCCTTGCCGAATTCCTGCAGATTGGCCTCCACCAATGCCGGCATGACATGCATCAGCACCAGCCGGCATAAGTGCGCCGCACTGGCTTCCGGAAACGACGGCAAGGTGCGAAAAGCGTTGGTTTCCTCGGCGCCATGCAATCCCTGCGCCTGCAAATCGAAAACCAGCAGGATGCGCCACTGCGGCGGAAACGCGATGCGGCTGGTAATCCGCGGCGGCTCGTCGCCTTGGCGGCCGCCGTCAATCAAAAAACCGCCCTGATCAAACGCGCCGATGCCGATGCCGGAGCGGCAGCCGCGACCCAGTGCTGCCGCGATTTCCCGCGCGCCGAAGTTAAGCTGGTAAAGCCGCGCCACGGCAATGCCAGCGGCAATCGCAAGCTGCGTGCCCGAACCCAAACCCACATGTTCGGGAATCGCCTGCACTACCGCCATGCGCACCGCGCCGCGCAAACCCAGCTTTTGCTGCAGACAGCGCAGTACGCTCATGACGCGCTGTGTTTGCGCGCCTTCCACCGAAAAGCTTTCCGCGCGCTCGGCGTAGATGCGGGTGCTGAAACCGTCGAGCGTGAGCCCCAAGCTGCCGAAGCGCCGGCCGGTTGCACCATTCAAATCCATGAAACCCAGATGCAAGCGCGCCGGGGCTTCCACCACTACGCTCTGGGCTTCTTTATCGGCGTTCAGCAAGCCGTTCATTATCATGTGATTTCAGCCTGAAAAATTCAGCAACTATCATGCCATTCGGTTTTTGCATTGTATTTCAAGCCGGTCGCGGCGGCCCAAGGTGTTTGTTGCGACGCGCGCGGAGCAGTATGTCACTTTCGCAGTGCCTGGTGTGATGCGCTGCAATGTTCCGCGCGTTGAACGTATATGCTTAATATATAGCAAAAATCCCTTGTGCAGCGGACAAATCGCCGCAGCCGGGGCGCCTACCCATAAAGCGCGCGCGATGGCATAGTATGTGCCTGTGGGCTCTAATGATCATTTACTCAATCCTGCAATGATGCAAAAAACCTCTTCAGCCGTGCGCGACGAAGTGCCGTGCCCGTTTTGCGGGCTCGCCTGCGACGACCTGCGCATCGATGTGAGGCGGCTGGACGTTTTGGCCAACGGCTGCGAGCTTTCCCGCGCAAGTTTTGCTTTATTCAATACGCCCAAGACCGCCGCCCCGCGGATCGCGGGAAAGACCGCCACGCTGGCTGAAACTGCCGCTGAAGCCGCGCGGTTGCTGCGCCCGTCACGGCAGCCGCTATTCGGCGGTTTGGGCACTGATGTCGCGGGAATGCGCGCATTGCTTCAGCTCGCCGACCGCTGCGGCGCGGTGGTGGACCACATGGACAGCGCTTTTTTGATGCGCAACGTCCTGGCGCTGCAGGACAGCGGTTGGCTGACCACGACTTTGAGCGAAATAAAAAACCGCGCCGATTTGCTGATACTGGCCGGCACCGACGTAGTCAGCCGCTTCCCGCGCTTTTTTGAGCGCTACGTCTGGAACCGCGATTCATTGTTCGAGCATGGAAAGCGTGAAATCGTCTATCTCGGCCGCGGGCTCAACGTGCAAGCGGGCGTTTCTCCCGACGGGCGCAAGCCCGAAGTTATTGATTGTGATGTTGCACGCCTCGGCGAATTCGCCGGCGCGCTGCGCGCGCTCGTTGCCGGTAAAACCCTGCAGGCCGGCAAAATCGCGGACGTGCCGCCGGTGGAACTGCAAAAGCTGGCCTCGCGCATGCAAAACGCGCGTTACGGCGTGCTGGTATGGTCGGCCGCCGATTTTGATTTTCCTCACGCCGAGCTGGCGGTGCAAAGCCTGTGCGAACTCATCAAGGATTTGAACCGCGCCACCCGCTTCTCGGGCTTTCCGTTGGGCGGCAATGAAGGCGGCATGACCGCCAGCCAGGTCTGCGCCTGGCAAAGCGGCTATCCGGCGCGCATCGGTTTCGGGAGCGGCCATCCCGAATATGATCCGCACCATTTTTCGGCTCCGCGCATGCTGGAAACGGGCGAAGCGGATTTTCTGCTTTGGGTTTCTAGTTTCAACTCCAAACGGGTTCCGCCCGCAAGCCAGGCGCCCACCGTGGTCCTAGGCTGCAACGGCATGGTCTTTAAAAAAGAACCGGATGTTTACATTCCGGTGGCGACACCGGGGATAGATCATGCCGGGCACATCTACCGCACCGACAACGTGGTGGCGCTGCGCTTGCGCAAGCTGCGCCAAAGCGCTTTGTCCAGCGTGGCGGAAGTGGTCACAGCAATCGAAAAGGCTGTCTAACCGCCGAGGCGCTGAGGCACAGAGAAAGATTTAATTGTTTTATATAGAATCGCAAAAATAAAAAAATGTGAATTGATTTTCTTCGCGTCTCTGCGTCTCTGCGGTTCGAATTTTTTGCAAACATGTTAATAAAACTCACCGGCGGAAAAATCTACGACCCGGCCAACCAGATAAACGGCGAGGTGCGCGATCTGTTTGTGCGTGACGGCAAGATGGCTGGCGCGCCGGACCGCGATGAACACATAGCCCGCGAATACAATCTTTCCGGAAAAATCGTCATGGCCGGCGCCATTGACCTGCATACTCACATCGGCGGCGGCAAGGTCAACATCGCGCGCGTCATGCTGCCGGAAGACCATCGTGGCGATGCCGTTGCGCGCACGCCGCTCACCCGCTCCGGCTGCGGTCATGCCGTGCCGTCTACACTCACCACCGGCTACCGCTACGCCGAAATGGGCTACACTTCATGCTTCGAGCCCGCCATGCTGCCGGCCAACGCGCGCCAGGCGCACATGGAAATGGGCGATACGCCCATCGTCGACAAAGGCGCGTATGCGATGCTGGGAAGTGACGATTTTCTGCTGCGCATGCTCGCGGCCAAATCCGATCAGAAAGCCATCAACGATTACGTAGCCTGGACGCTGCACGCCGCGCAGGCCATCGGTATCAAGGTGGTGAATCCCGGCGGGATTTCCGCATTCAAGTTCAACCAGAGAAAACTCGACGTGGACGAACCGAATGCGCATTATCAAATCACACCGCGGCAAATTCTGAAAACGCTGTCGCGGGCGGTTTACGATTTGGGTGTGCCGCATCCGCTGCATGTGCACGCGAGCAATCTAGGCGTGCCGGGCAACGTGGACACCACGCTGGAGACGATGCAGGCGGCGGAAGGCCTGCCGATCCACCTCACTCACATCCAGTTTCACAGCTACGGAACTGAAGGCGACCGCAAGTTCTCCTCCGGCGCGGTGCACATTGCCGAAGCCATCAACCAAAACAAAAATGTCTCCGCCGACGTCGGGCAAATCATGTTCGGGCAGACCGTCACCGCTTCGGGCGACAGCATGGCGCAGCACCGTAATGCGCCGCTCGGCAATCCCAAGAAATGGGTGGTGATGGACATCGAATGCGACGCCGGCTGCGGCGTAGTGCCGTTTAAATATCGCGACAAGAATTTCGTCAACGCCCTGCAATGGGCGATTGGGCTGGAAATTTTTTTGATGGTCGAGGACCCGTGGCGGATTTTTCTCACCACCGACCACCCGAACGGCGCGCCGTTCGTGAGCTACCCGCACCTCATCCGGCTGCTGATGGACAAAAGCTTCCGCAACGAAAAGCTGGCCGGCGTCAACCCGGATGCCGCGGCGCTCTCGACTCTGGGCAGCCTCAGCCGCGAATACTCTTTATATGAAATCGCAATCATGACCCGCGCCGCGCCGGCGAAAATCCTGGGCCTTTCTGATCGCGGACATCTCGGCGCAGGCGCCGCCGCCGACATCACCGTCTACAGCGAGGACGCGGACAAGGAAAAAATGTTCACCAAGCCCGATTACGTGTTCAAGGACGGGGAGCTAGTCGCGCAAAACGGTAAAATCATCAAAGTCACCTGGGGCAACACGCATGTGGTGAAACCGGAATTCGACAACAGCATCGAGAAAGAGCTCAAACCGTATTTCGAGCGCTATCAAACCCTGCGCATGGACAATTTCAAGATCAGCGACGAGGAAATGGGCGAGTGCGGGCATGGCAACAAACTCTTGCTGCATCCCTGCCGGAAAAACGGGTAAACCCTTTTACCGCGGAGGACGCAGAGGAAGCAGAGGAAGCAGAGGAAACCTTGCATAAATTTTCATGGTTTTGTTTTCCTCCGCGTCCTTTGCGACCTCTGCGGTGAATGCTTTGCAGTTAATACTTTTATGATCATTAACGGCATCACTATAGACGACACTTTTGCAGAGGCCTTCGGCATGAAGGCGACGCGCGTCATCATCACCGCGCACAATTTGAAATGGGCATACCACGCGGCGCTCGCGGCGACCGGCTTCGCCACTTCGGTGATCGCCTGCGGCTGCGAGGCGGGTATCGAGCGCAAGCTCGAGCCCAATGAGACACCCGACGCCCGCCCCGGCGCCGCGATATTGCTGTTTGCAATGTCCGGCAAGGAACTGGCGAAGCAATTGGAGCGGCGCATCGGCCAATGCGTGTTGACCAGCCCCACCAGCGCGGCGTTCGCGGGAATCCTTGACGGCGAGCCGCTGCCGCTGGGCAAAAACCTGCGTTACTTCGGCGACGGATTTCAATCTTCCAAGCTCATTAACGGCAAGCGCTACTGGCGTATTCCCGTGATGGACGGCGAATTCCTGTGCGAGGAAACCACCGGCATGGCAAAAGCGGTGGGCGGCGGCAATTTCCTGATACTCGCCGAATCGCAGGCGCAGGCGCTCGCTGCCGGCGAGGCGGCAATTGAAGCAATGCGCAAGGTGCAAAACGTCATCATGCCCTTCCCGGGAGGCATCGTGCGCTCCGGCTCCAAGGTCGGCTCCAGATACAAGACGCTCATAGCTTCGACCAATGATGCGTTCTGCCCCACCATCCGCGGGATCACAAAATCCGAATTGTCCGAAGGCATCGAAGCGGTGCTGGAAATCGTGATTGACGGCTTGACCGACGCCGATGTGCGCAACGCCATGCAAGCCGGAATGCAAGCGGTGTGCGAATTGGGAAGCAAAAAAGGCATACGCCGCATTTCCGCCGGCAATTACGGCGGCAAGCTCGGCCAGTTTCACTTCAAGCTGCGCGAGATCATGTCATGAGCCCGCTGACTTTGACCTTGAAAGAAATTCCGCGGCAGCGGGTGGACCTTTCGCCGCTCACGCCCGAGGCTCTGGCCGGAATGAATCGTAATGAAATCACTGCTTTAGAACTATCGAGCGGCAACCGTAAAATTCGCGTGGCTGAATTGTTCGAATTAAGCGGCGAGGATGCGGGAAACCTCATTATCAAAAACAGTTGCGATAAGCTCGACCGCATCGGCCAAGGCATGAGCAGCGGCAGCATACAGGTCCGCGGCAATGCAGGCACGTATCTGGGTCTGGGCATGAAAAACGGGGCGATCAATGTGCACGGCCATGCCGGTGTTTTTGCCGCGAGCGGCATGAAAGGCGGCCTGATTTGCATTCACGGTGACGCTGGCGATTTTCTTGCTGCGGCAATCCCCGGCGACCGGCACGGCATGAAAGGCGGCACGGTCATTATCACCGGCAGCGCCGGCGACCGCGTGGGCGATCACATGCGCCGAGGCAACGTGCTCATCGAAGGCAATGTGGGTAATTATTGCGGCTCGCGCATGCTGGCGGGAACGATTGCGGTGCTAGGCAAAGCCGGGAGTTTTACCGGCTACGGCATGAAGCGCGGCACGCTGCTCCTTTCCAGCGTCCCCGCCATGCCCGCCACTTTTAATGACTGCGGCGTGCACGACCTCAATTACCTGCCGCTCTTGATTAAATCGTGGCAATCGCTTGACAGCAAATTCGCCAAATTGACACCGCACGCCCGCGTGCGCCGCCACATGGGCGATCTGGCCAGCGCAGGCAAAGGCGAGATTCTCGTCTTTGTAAATTGACACCCCGTGCCGCCTCAAACAGAATTACCCTTTAAAACCGTTTATTCCATTCACACCGTGCGCGGTCAACGTGCCCGGCTTTTCTTATGCCTTCCGAACCACACTACCGCGGCCGCTTTGCCCCTTCGCCCACCGGGCCGCTGCATTTCGGTTCGCTGGTCGCGGCAGTGGGCAGTTTTTTGGAAGCCAAGGCGCACCAAGGCGAATGGCTGGTGCGCATCGAAGATCTCGATCCGCCACGCGAAGAGCCCGGCGCCAGCGACGAGATTCTGCGCGTGCTCGAAGCCTGCGGCATGTACTGGGACGGCGAAATCGTTTACCAGAGCGCGCGCCATGACGCGTATCACGCCGCATTGCACAACCTGCAGCAGCAAGGTCTGATTTACCCGTGCGCGTGCAGCCGCCACGAAATCGCCGATTCGGCGGTGGAAGGCACGGACGGGCCGGTCTATCCCGGCACCTGCCGCAACGGCCTGCCCAAAGACAGAACGGCGCGCTCCTTGCGGGTGCGCACCGACAAGCGGGCAATCGAATTCAGCGACGCTCTGCAAGGATGCATCAAGCAGCATCTGGAAAAAGAAATCGGCGA
Source organism: Burkholderiales bacterium (assembly GCA_035543335.1). Taxonomy (NCBI): domain Bacteria; kingdom Pseudomonadati; phylum Pseudomonadota; class Betaproteobacteria; order Burkholderiales; species Burkholderiales bacterium. The sequence continues at coordinate 62,817 of DASZZH010000025.1, read as the reverse complement.
TTACGTGCTTTATCGCGTGGACCGGGTTTACGCTTATCAGCTCGCGGTGGTGGTGGATGACGCGGAGCAGGGAATTACTCACGTGGTGCGCGGCGCGGATCTGCTGACTTCGACGCCGCGGCAGATTTACCTCCAGAAACTTCTGGGCCTGCCCACGCCGTACTATCTGCATCTGCCGGTGGCGCTCGACAGTTCCGGCAAAAAACTCAGCAAGCAAACTTACGCACCCGCAGTGGGCCTGGGGCAGGAAATGCCCTGGCTTTACCACGCATTGCGCTTCCTCGGGCAAAATCCGCCGCCCAGGCTGGCCAAGGCCAGTCTTGTCAGCTTCTGGGAGTGGGCGGTATTGCACTGGGACGCCAAAAAAATTCCACAAGCGCGCGCATTGCAGGCGCATTAGAACCCGCTCATCATGGCCAACAAGACCTTTGGCTTAACCGACACCGTTTACAGCTATCTCCTGTCGGCGTCGCTGCGAGAGCCGCAAATCTTAAGCAGACTGCGCAGGGAAACAGCCAAATTGCCCGACAGCCGCATGCAAATTGCTCCGGAACAGGGCCAATTCATGGCGCTGCTCATAAAGCTGATGAGCGCGAAAAAATGCATAGAAATCGGCGTTTTCACCGGCTACAGCTCCCTGTGCGTCGCCCTTGCCCTTCCGCAAGATGGCAAAATCATCGCCTGCGACGTGAGCGAGGAGTGGACGCAAATCGCGCGCCGTTACTGGAAAGAAGCGGGGGTGACGGAGAAAATCGAGCTGCGCCTGCAACCTGCGCTGAAAACGCTGGATGCGCTGCTTGAGGAAAACCAGTCGGGAACGTTTGATTTCGCCTTCATTGACGCCGACAAGGAAAACTACACCGCTTATTACGAGCGCTGTTTGAAATTGCTGCGACCGGGCGGATTAATCGCGATTGACAACACCTTGTGGTCGGGGCGCCTGGCCGAACCGGCTAACCGCGAAGCGGATACACTTGCGTTGCGCGAATTCAACGAGAAACTGCACAGCGACACCCGAGTCGCGCTTTCGCTTCTGCCGGTTGCCGACGGATTGACACTGGCGCTTAAAAACTGATCCCGAGCAGAAACGCCCCGAGCAGCCACATGCAAGACAACGGCGACAAAGTACGCATCGATAAATGGCTGTGGGCGGCGCGCTTCTACAAAACCCGTGCGCTCGCGGCGGGCGCGGTCGAAGGCGGCAAGGTGCGGCTGGACGGCGCGCGGGTGAAACCCTCGAAAACGCTGCGCCCGGGCGATGCACTGGAAATCCGCCAGGGGCCTTACCGCTACAGCATCATGGTGCGGGAGTTATCCGATCGCCGGGGATCTGCGGCACTAGCCTCCCAGCTTTATGCAGAAAATGAAGAAAGCAAAAAAGCCCGGGAGCAGCTTAAAGCCCAACTGCAGATGCAATCGCGTCCGTTCCACAAAGGTCGCCCCACCAAGAGGGCACGCCGCCAGTTGCAGAAATTCACCGATTACTATCGTTAGTCAACACAACTGGGTGTTGGCAAAGTCAATCATCGAGGCCGGGCTGATATAAGCCCTGAAGCAGAGATAAATAATGCCGGTCGCCACCACCAGCGATACTACCCACAACAGAGTTTTTTGCAATTGCGTCATTTCTTCACCAGGGTTTCATCTTAAAACTCGTGGTTTGATATGACAAGTGTGACAAAATTCACAAAAATGACTGTAAACGGTGTAGAGTACGGCGCGTTATTCGCCTTGGCGCCCCGCCTTAAATCTCAACAGGAGACCCATGATGTTTAACAAAAGCATTTTAGCTATTGCACTGGCTGCCGTCTTTGCGGTTGCCGCGCCTGCCAGCTTCGCAGCGGATAACGACGTGAAGCAGGATCGGCAGGACATCCGCCAGGACACTCGCGACATCCGCAGTGACAGGCGCGATATCAATTCAGACAAGCGCGACATCCGCGAAAACCAGCGCGACCGCAACAAGGAGGTGCGCGAGCGCAACCGCGACCGCCGTGAATTGCGCGAAGCCAAGCGCGAGGGCAACCAGGCCGAAGTAGCCAAGGAAAAAGCGGAACTCAAGGAAGACAACGCCGATATCCGCAAGGATCGCAAAGATTTGCGCGCCGACAAGAAAGACCTGCACAAGGACCGGCATGACCGCCGTCACGACCGGCGTGAACTGCACAAAGACAAGAAGGAATCGCAGGAAACCAAAAACTGAAGCAAGCTTAAGTGAAATAAAAAACCCGGCCTCACGCCGGGTTTTTGTTTGCCGGAATTTTTAGGGCTTGAACAATGTTTCCGCGTTGCGGTAAGCGATATTTTCCGCCACCTCGCGCGGCAATTGGGCAAGCCACTGCCGTGTAGTTTGTGCAATCAACGGCAAATCGCGCCAGCGGGAAGCGGTCCAGGTATCCGTCCCGATCAGGAACCGTGTCGGGTAACGCAGAAACAGTCCCCGCCAGCCTGCATCCAGTTTTCCGTCAGGCGCGATATCGTCGCGCGAGGAAAGCTCCACCCACAGGCCGGGATAACGCTCCAGCATGTTGCCGACCGTTGTGGGCATACTGGTCAATCCGGCGTGCGCCCAAAGGATTTTCGCCCGGGGCTGCTGCCGGAACAATTCCTCCACCACTTTCTCATCCGAGTGAGCATGCAGCATCAGGTTTTTTTCCACTGCCAGCGCGACAATGCGCCTGACCACCGGCGTATCGACCTCTCCGGAAAACAAATGGAATTCGCCTATGCCGCGGTAAACATTGTGCTTGAGCCGTTCCTCGACATAGGCGAGGATCGCGGGGTCCTTGAACCAGGTGCGCAAATCAGACTGCGTGCGGTAAGGGCGCAGGAATGGCACGACGCGCCGCGGATCGGATTCATAAAGCTTGAGCGTCCCGTCATCCGGCGTGCTCGAAACCAGCGCCTGCTGCACACCCGCCTGTTCCAGGATTTGCAGCGCTTTCGCGGGCGGGTATTCCTCCCAGACATCGCGGTTGTAATGAATGTGTGCGTCGAACAACGGCAACTCGTCCCCCGCTGATGCGGTGACGACGTAAATGCAAAACCAAAGCGCCCCTACAAGTTCACTTTTCATCCGCTCTGCTGCTCTTCCCACTGGAATCCCAGCGCGACGACACCCTGCTTCAGAAATTGCATGGCTTCCGGCACCCGCATTACATCACCGCGCACGCCCAGCTCGATCTGATAATTTTTCTCGGCAAGATGCGGCAGGCTGAAGAGCTTTAATTCCGGAAAGCGCGCGACGCAGTCGTTCATCAGATCTAAAAGCAAACTTTCCCTCGCGCCATGCACGAGAATCGCCTGCTCGGAAATTTGCGTCCGATGCTGCAAATACAGGTAATGCGCATCCAGCACCCATTCCAGCATCGGCCAGGCCATTTCCGGAAAGCCCGGCAGGAAATGATGGTGGTTTAGACTGAAACCCGGCACGCGGTTGTAGGGATTGGGAATGATGCGGCTGTCCTGAGGGAGATCTGCCATCAGCACGCGTTTGGGGTATGCGGCTTCGCCAAACTGCGCCACGATTTCTGCAAGCGCATCGGGATGGCGGTAGAGCTCCACGCCAGCGGCTTTCGCAGCGCAGCGCCGGGTGTGGTCATCTGGCGTAGCGCCGATGCCGCCAAAAGAAAACACAATATCGGGAGTGGCGAGGGTGCGGCGCAAGGTGGCGGTGATGAGCTGCGGGTCGTCGCCCAAGTACTGGCACCAGCTCAACTCCAGTCCACGCTCCCCCAGCGTTTTGACGATTTGGCCGAAATGTTGGTCCTGGCGCTTGCCGCTCAGGATTTCATCGCCAATGATGATGGCGCCGAAATGCGTCATCCCATTATGTAGCTCTCGAGCTGCTTGATGATGTATTCGCGCTCGGAAATCGCTTCCTTCACCAGGTCGCCGATGGACACCACACCGATGAGCCGGTCACCCTCGTAAACCGGCAAATGCCGGACGCGCTTGTCGGTCATCAGCGCCATGCATTCGTCCACGGTTTGCGTGGTGTTCACGTAGACAATTTTGCTGGTCATGATATCGCTGACGTGGATTTCCTTGGAGGATTTGCCGTGCAGAATCACCTTGCGTGCGTAGTCGCGCTCGGAGATGATACCCACCAGTTTGTCCGCCTCCATCACCAGGAGCGCGCCGACTTCTTTTTCCGCCATCAGCTTGAGCGCATCATACACGGTGGCGTCTGGCGAAATGGAGAGAATACCATGGGTTTTGCTCTGCAAAATTTGCTTTACAGTTTTCATGCTGGGCTCCCGGTTTAACAAGACACGCAGGCAATCAATCCTATTATAGCCAGTTCGTTCGATAGTAGAAGGCTAGATTATCAACAAATTTTCGGTTCGCTTCAGCGCCCTAAAACCATACAGCGGGCTGGCCCGACTGCTTCATGTTCAATATCATATTGCCGGAAACTTTTTTTGATGCGGAGAATATCATCGTATGCATGCACTAACCCGGGTTGTGTGCTTATGCTTATCTTTTTTCAATTTCGAAAAAGGAGTCAAAAGATGACCAAGCAGATGACCGTACCTGTTGTTCTTGCTGTTGCACTGGCGTTGGCTTCCACGATAGTGCTGGCGGCCAAATACCACAAATCAACTGGGTCCACGGAACAAGGCCGTAATTGAAGCCAGATTGATACCAACCATGACACCCTGATTTCCCCCGAGGAAATGGAGAAATGGCTGGCCGCCAATCCTGGGCCGCTTAAGAAGTAACCTGCAAGTAAACTTGCTGCTGTGCTCGGGCCGCCTTTGTGCGGCGGTCTGAGTATGGCTTTTGCGTTTTGCTCGCGCTCAGCGCGACATTCGCTCAACCACTTTCACCAGCGCGGCGGAATCAAGCTCCCCATCGCCGGTGCCCATCAGCGCATTCATATGCTGTGTCACCATAGCCGCGCCGGGGAGCGCGAGTCCCAGCTTGTGCGCGGTTTCCATCACGATGCGCATGTCTTTCTGGTGCAGCCTCACCTTGAAGCCGGGTTTGAATTCGTTATCCAGCATGCGCTTGCCATGCACCTCCAGAATTTTGCTGTTGGCGAAACCGCCCAGCAGCGCCTCGCGAACCTTGGCGGCGTCCACGCCGTTCTTGCGCGCAAAGGTGAGCGCCTCGGCAACCGCTTCGATGGTCAAGGCCACCACGATCTGATTGCAGGCTTTGGTCACCTGTCCCGCGCCGTTGCCGCCGGTATGCACGATGTTTTTACCCAGGCATTCGAACAGCAGCTTGACGCGAGCAAACACTTCCGGCTTGCCGCCGACCATGATGGACAGTGTGCCGTTAATCGCGCCGATTTCTCCGCCCGAGACCGGCGCATCGAGCATCTCCACTTTCTTCTGTGCGAGTTTTTCCGCCATCTCGCGCGTGGCGACGGGAGAAATCGTGCTCATGTCCACCACCACCGAGCCGGGTTTCCCGCCGTGAATCAAACCATTTGACCCCAGCACCACCTCTTCTACGTCCGGAGTGTCAGAGACCATCACAATCGTTACCTCCGACTTTTCCGCCACTTCCTTTGGTGAGCCGCAAGCCATTGCTCCCGCGTCTTTCAACGGCTTCATGGATTCCGCGCGGCGCGCATAAACGGAAAGCGAGTGGCCGCCCTTGATGAGATTGAGCGCCATGGGTTTGCCCATGATGCCAAGTCCTACAAATCCGACTTTCATCTTGCTTCTCCTTTCAGTTGTTGCTTTTGAACACTATTCCCGTCCCACTAATGACTTGAATGGTAATTGTTCCTCACACCATTGCGCTACCCCCAGCAACTTGTCATCTTCCCGAAAAGGCCCAACCATCTGCAACCCCAGCGGCAGACCCTGGGGCCCCAGCCTAGTGGGAATCGTGACGGCAGGCACGCCGCACAGGGTCCAGATGGTGCAGAAGGCGGGATCGCCGGTGCTGTCCAGAGTGGCGGGCGCTTCCCCGTTGGCTGGCGGCGTGAGGATGGCGTCGAACACTTTCAGGAAGGCGGAAAGATCCTCCTGCAACTCACGGCGAAAACTCAGAGCATCCTGATAAGCGGAATCGGAAATTGTCCGGCCTTCATCCAGAAAAACGTTAAGCCCTGCACTGATTTTTTCACGGCCCCGCGCCTGCAGTTCCCGGAAAAATCGCGCCGCTTCATAAGCCATGATGTGCCGCAGACAGGGGTGGGCTTGATTGAACGCGGCGGGAAGCTCAGTTTCTACCACCTCCGCCCCCGCTTCACGGAGCTTTTTCACGTTATCGGCAAAGATTCTGCGTTGCGCTTCCTCGGCACGCGTCCATACCGGAGAGCGCACGGCGGCCAATTTGGGCTTTTTCGCGAGCGCCTGGATTTCGCGGCTCACGGGATTTTGCGTTTCCGCAACGCATGAAATCACCCAGGCGGCATCGGCTACGCTGCGCGTAAACACGCCGCTCTGATCCAGTGTCGGGCTGTAATCCAGAGTGCCGTGATTGGAAATCGTGCCCTGGCTGGGCTTGAAGCCGATTACTCCGCAAAACGCCGCGGGGCGGATGATGGAGCCGTTGGTTTGCGTTCCCAGCGCCGCGGGAACGAAACCCGCCGCCACCGCAGCGGCGGAGCCGCTGGAGGAGCCGCCCGGCGTGTGCAACGGATTCCAAGGATTGCGGGTTTTACCGGGATGAAGGAAGGCGAACTCGGCGGTGACTGTCTTGCCCATGACAAAGCCGCCGGCTGCTTCCAGTTTTTCTACAACACGCGCGGAAGTCTTTGGCATGTTTCCGGCAAAAAGCGGCGAGCCGAACTCTGTAGGTATCACCCGCGTATCAAAAATGTCCTTGATGCCTAGAGGCAAGCCCTGCAGCGGAACCGTCGCCTGTCCTTCGTTTTTTCTGCGGTCGGCTTGTTCCGCTAGCTCCATCGCCCGCTCATGGTCCAGCCATTGCCAGGCCTGGACCTGCTCCTCCATCAGCCAGATGCGCTGCAGGCAGGAACGGGCGTAATCAGCGCTGGTGAACTGCCCTTCGGCAATGCCCCGCGCCGCTTCGCGCAGACCAAGTTTGAAAAGCTCCTTCATAACGGACAAGCAAGAAAAAAGCAGACATGGCTACCGGCGGCGAAAGCAACGCAGTTTGCAGGTTTGCACCCACTGCCTGTTCAAAGATTGTGCGCACCGCAAATTTCCTTGAGGCGCTGGCGCCATTCATCCCGCGCTCCCCGGTCGAACCTGAACCAGATCCTGTACCGGGGAAAAGCGCGGTCCCGGACACTGACGACCAGCCACTGATGGCGGATTCCCCATATGCTCTCTTCCTCAGGTTCTACGGATACGACGTCCTTGGGTTCAATCATCCTGGCATGCTGCCCCTCGACCACTGCGATTTTGTTCGTCTTTTTCTCGTAGCCGACGTAGGTATCGGCCTTCACATGGAAGAAGTCCGGGCTGAAATTTTGGGGAAGCATCGCCTTGGTTTTTTGTTCCGGCCAGTTCCCTCTCATAAAAAGTCTGTAGTTCCACCATATCCCCCCGAAGAGTACCACGACGATGATCACTGAAATCACGGTATCCGACATGTTTATCCCCTCGTTTTCCTAACTTATTCAGATCCAACTACCTGTACAGATAGTTCGGCAGCCACAGCGTCAGACCGGGCCAGAGATACATGATCACCATGCACAAGATGATGATAGCCATGTACGGCATCATGCCGGCGAAAATCTGATTGAGAGTGACATGGGGAGGCGAAACACCCTTGAGATAAAACGCCGACATGGCGACGGGCGGGGACAGGAAGGCCGCTTGCAGATTGACGGCGACCAACGTGCCGAACAGGATCGGATCAACATGAAAGAGGTGCAGCATCGGCAGGAAGATCGGCACGAAGATCACGATAATCTCGGTCCATTCCAGCGGCCAGCCCAGCAGGAAGATGATCGCCTGGGACATCAACAGGAACTGTACCGGTGTGAGATTAAAGCTCAGCACCCATGTCTCAACAAGCTGCTGCCCGCCCAAGATGGCGAACACGGCGGAAAACAGGGCGGATCCGACGAATAGCCAGCACACCATGGCCGTGGTCTTTGCCGTAAGAAACACGGACTCCTTGATGCGTTCCCAGTTCAATTTCTTGGCTTGCCAAGCCAGCAGCAATGCGCCTGCGGCGCCCACCGCCGCAGATTCCGTGGCCGTGGTGATACCGAAAAAAATGACGGCCAGCACCACGAAGGTGAGGATTGAAAGGGGCATGACCGATTCGACCAACGCCTTCAGAATTTCAAACCGCTCCGGGCCCATATGCCAGTAATAGATCAGGAGCGGGACGCCTGATGCAACCGCCGTGCCCCAGAAATAGGTATAGAACTCTTTCGCGGGAGGCGTCTCCTGATGGATCACGACAAACCACCACACGATTGCGAATGTCGCGACGGTCAGAACCAGCGGGGACATCGCGGCGGCAAAATTCTTCGCGATGAAGTAATATCCGATTGGGCCTTTCTCGGTTGACGCCTTGCCGGCAATCTTGGACGGATTCACCATCGCCAGCGCAAGGCTAAGACAGACATTGCGCGAGTACGCCTGAACCATTTGCGTCACCCATGCGGGCACCGTCACCTTATATTCATCGGGAGACAACTTCGGGGCGCCCCTTGGGTTGAGCACCGCCCACCCGATTACGTAAAGCAGGTACAGGAAAGAAAGGAAAAAGCCCGGAAACATGGCCGCAGCGTAAAGCTTGACCACGGATTGGCCCGCGACAGCAGCGTACACGATGATCATGACGCTGGGGGGTATCAGGATACCTAAAGTACCGCCTGCCGTGATTACCCCGGATGCGAGCCGGATATCGTAGCCGGCGTTCAGCATGGGTTTCATGGCGATAACCCCCATCAGCACCACCACCGCGCCCACGATTCCGCTGGCGATGCCCCAGAAAGTGCAGATGATCAGGGTCGTTACCGCAAGCGAGCCGGGTATTCTGCGGAACGCGACCTGAATGCTGTGGAACATCTTGTCCACCAGCGCTCCGCGCTCGATGATATAGCCCATGTACACGAAGAGCGGGAGCGACAGCAAGGCGTCGTTGGTCATCACCCCGTAAGCGCGCTGCACCATCAGGTAGAATATTTTATTCTGGAACCACGGTTGGCTGGGGTCGTAGAAAGCAATAAAGCCAAAAAACATGCCCAACCCCATCAGTGTAAAAGCGGTGGGGAAACCCATCATGATTACAATCACGATGAGCGTGAGCATGGTGAGCCCGAGCGCGGGATCACTCACTTTATACGCCCCCCTTGTGCTGGCCTGCCTCAGCTTTTTCCAGTTCGTGAGCTTTTTCGATCGCGTACTTTTTATCTTCTTCGCTGACCAATGTGCTTTCCTTGAGTTGCATTTCGACCACGTCGATTTCCTCCACATCCTTGAGGCGCTGCGGCCATTCCCCCGTTTTCAGGCAGATGACACAGCGCGTAATTTCCACCAGACCCTGCAGCAACACCAGCGCTCCGGCGATAGGAATCAGGGTCTTGAAGTGATATAAGGGAGGCCCCCCTGAGCTCAGGCTGGAATGCTCGTGGAGCACCCAGGAGGTCTTGGCAAAGTCAATCCCAGAATATGCAAGGGCAGCGATGCCGGGGATAAAGAAAAGGAGATAAAGCGCGAGATCCAGTGCCGCCTGCAGTCGCGGCTGGAAGGAGTCGTAAAGAAAATCGCCGCGCACGTGGCCGTCCTGTGCGAGGGTGTACGCCCCGCACATCATGAAAAGCGCACCGTAGAGCATATAGCTCATATCAAACGCCCAGTCGGTCGCGGAATTGAAAGCATAGCGCCAGATGACGTCGTAGCAGATTATGGCTGTGAGCACCACAATCAACCAGGCAAATGCTTTGCCGACCCAGGTGCTAATATTGTCTACGAAAAGAAGATAACGCTGCATTTCCGGCTCCTCGACATAAAAACATCCGGCGCTTTGCCGCGCCGGATGTCATGCCATGCCGCTTTAACTTAATGCTCTCTTGCCAAAAAAGTGGGTGTAGGCGGGTGTGGGGGAAACGATGGTATCTAAACCCCAACCCGCTACCCGCTTGGCCCACGCTTTCTGGGACTCGATGACTTTTGCAAAGAACGGATTTTCGTCCGATTTTCTTTTGATCACCACATCCCAAGCTTTGAGCTGCGCTTCCAAGATATCTTTGGGAGTGATGTGGAAGTTCACTTTGTCCTTAGTCTGCAACTCGATGTAGTCCTGAGAATAGCGGTCAAGCGCTTTCCACGACATGTCGGCGTGCGCAGCCTCGACAGCATACTTGATGATAGACTTGATATCGGTGGGCAGCGCGTCGTACTTTTTCTTGTTGAACAGTATTTCGAAGCACTCGAGTGGCTGATGGTAGCTTTGCAGGTAGCAGTGTTTGGCGACATCCTGAAAACCCAGCGCCCTGTCTGAGGAGGCGTTGTTGAATTCGGCGGCGTCAATCAGCCCCCGGTCCAAGGCCGACACGATTTCCCCTCCTGGCAGCGCCACCACCGAGGCGGTAAACTCCTTGTAGTTGTCCACCGCCAGTCCCACGGTGCGGAATTTGATAGTCTTCATGTCGTCCACGGATTTAATCTCTTTTTTGAACCAGCCGAAAGGCTGGGTAGGCATCGGACCATAGAGGAAGCCCACCAGGTCGAAGTTCATGATCTTGTGCTGCAGCTCGTTGTAGAGCTCAAGCCCGCCACCGTAGTAGACCCAAGCGAGCAGCATATTGGCGTCCATGCCGAACCCTGGACTTGTGCCGAACAGGGAATATGCAGGATGCCTGCCGTACCAGTAGGCGGCAACCCCATGCCCGCCGTCCAGAATCCCCTTGTGCACGGCTTCAATCATGTCGAACGCCTTGACCACCGCTCCTGCCGGCAGCACTTCGATCTTCAGTCGGCCGCCGGTCATTTCGTTCACTTTCTTGGCGTAGTCCAAGGCATATTCATGGAAGATGTCTTTGGTCGGCCAGGTACTCTGGAAGCGCAGGGTAATCGGCGCTTGCGCCTTGGCAATCATCGGGAAGCCGATGGCTGCGGCACCGGTGCCAACAGCTGCTGCGCCTTTTAGGAATTTGCGGCGTGATACGACTGTTTCAGACTTGGCGGCGGAAACCGCTCTCTGCTTCTTGATCATAAACTCCTCCTTATTAGATACTCATAAGATTTTGGGCAGAACGCCCGTTTTTTGATTTGCGTTGATGCGCAGGAGGTTAATGTAAATTTCCCTTCAGCATCATGACCCAGCTTCGCCATCGTATACCCGTATCTGAGCAAAATCAACACGGATAAAGCGGAGACTCTGGACCGAGTTTAAACCCTGGCCAGTACCGCAATAACCGGTGCAAAGCCGACCGACTTTACGCGCTTGGCATCCGGATGCCAGCCGAGAACCAGCAGCAAGGCCGCGAAACCCAGCATATATGCCAGCGCCACATGCCAACCATGCCTGAGCCACGACCCGACCGACTTGGCTTCCGGGTACATGTTTGACAGCGCCACGCCTGCCGAGGAACCGAACCAAATCATCGAACCGCCGAAACCCACCGCGTAAGCAAGATAACCCCAGTCGTACCCCCCCTGTTTTAGCGCCAGGGCAGTGAGCGGAATGTTGTCAAACACCGCAGAAACAAAACCCAGGCCCAGCGCCGAACGCCAGGAAGCGGCAGGAAGTTTTTCCACGGGCATGAGCGACGCACACAAAATAAGCGACAGCAGAAAAATGCTGCCCTTGACCGCATTTGGCACCACCTTCCAGTCGGGTTTGCGAAGCGGAACCGCCATCAAGATCGCCAGCCACACTGCTGTGCCGATAAAAGGAAAACGGTCGGAGACAGCGGTAAACTCGAGGTTGACCGCAACATTAGCGACGATCGCGGCAATCAGGATCAGCGCAACGATGGCAACCCGCCCCCAATCAATCCGCACTCCGCGCGGCGGGTCTTTTCTGATCGGCGAATAGCGCTGCTGCTGCAGCGCTGCCGGAATGCCGAATATCACCATCGCCACGGATGCCCCTACATAAGCTTCAAGCACATCGAGTGGGTTTACTCCGTCGATCCACATCATCGTGGTGGTGGTGTCGCCGACCACGCTGCCCGATCCGCCGGCGTTCGAAGCGGCGACAATCGCCGCAAGGTAGCCGATATGAACCTTGTGCTTGAAGACGGTCGCCGCAATCGTGCCGCCGATGATTGCTGCCGCGATGTTGTCAAGAAAACTCGACAACACGAAGATCATCACCAGCAACATGAACCCACCCTTCCAGTCGTCCGGTAGGAATTTGGGCAGCACTGCCGGCACCTGACTCTCTTCGAAATGCCTCGAAAGCAGCGCGAATCCGACCAGCAGCAGGAACAGATTGGTAAGAATCACCCACTCATGCCCCATGTGAGAGACGAAACCGGCAAAGCCGGGCCCGGACTTGAACCCGACGAGCAGGAACTTATAACCGAGGATAACTGCGAGACCGGTGAGCGCCACGTAAAGCGTGTGGCGATGGAATAGAGCCACGCCCAACAGCGTCAGGCCGAAGAGAATGAAATCCACCGGAATACCGAACAAAGCCGGCCCGTCTTTCGTCACCATGCCGCTGGCTTCCGTCGCGCAAGCGAGATTGCTCACCAGGATAAGAGATGCCGCAAACAGCGGCGAATATTGGCGTTGCGCCGGGCGCGTTTTTGCTTTTTCAGAAAATAACATGCCCCCTCCCATGGACGCGCGATTCTAGCATTGATTGCGGGGGCGGCGAAAACGCACGTCGGGCTTCATGCCCGTTCCGGTTTCCCCATCCACAGGTTGCTTTGCAGGCGCGCCACATCGTTGAGTGAACCGGATTTTTTGAGTTGTTCGCGCAACCAGAATGAATCGTTGCGGCGCGCCACTTCGCCACCGAAAAAGCCGACCAGCAGCAGCACGCCGAACAGGATGGGCGGCGTGAAATGGCTGGGCAGGTTCGGAAGAAAGCTGAGTTCGGACATGGGTGTTGAGATTCAATTGAAAGCGGGCGCGGTAAAAGCATGGAGGATGGCTGCCCGCGCTGCGTCTCTGCGCCGTCGCGGAGTCCGGGACTGCTGCTCGAAGACGGGAATGATTATAACCATCGGCGGTTTTTCAGGGCAACCGAAATTTCGCCGGCTGTGCCACGCAAAAAAATCAATTGACGAGGATAATGTGCACTCGATAAGGACCATGCGCGCCGAGAGTTACCGTCTGTTCAATATCGGCGGTCCTTGAAGGCCCCGAAATGAAATTGACTGCGCGCGGCATCGTTGAAAGTTCGCTGCGCAGCAAAGCCCAGGCTTCCTCCATCCCCTTCACGATGCGCGCGGTGTCCACCACCGCGATGTGGGTTTCCGGCAAAAGGCTGGTCACAGAGGGCGAGCCTTTTCCCGAAAGCGTGACCAGTGTTCCGGTCTCCGCAATCGCGCAGAACGCGCCGGTGATGCCTACCAGATCATTTCCGTTCGCAGGCCGCGCGGTTACATTCATGCCCTGCGCAGTCCAATCGAGCTGCGCAAATTCCGGCCAGCACACGGCTTGCAAGGGCAAATTGTGTTCGCGCAAATAACGTGCAGCCGCCGCGGGCAATTGCTCGAACGCAGCAATTTCATCCACGCTGCTGGCGAGGCTCAACGCCCGCTCGCGAAAGCGTGCGATGAGATTCCACTCCGCTTGCGGTCTGGGGCCCGGCGCGTGCCGCGCAATATAGGCTCGCATTGCTTCGCGCGCGGCTTTTCTTTCGTTCTTGCCGAGCGCGGTGCGGATACGACTCAATACGTTTTCACGTGCGGCCATTGCTCACTTACCGATTCTTCGACCAGGATGTTTTGGCTCCGACGTAACGTCGCGCTCCGCGCGAAACGTTAGTCTCCGCCGCAATTTCGTTACGCTCATTGTCACGCGCGCTCATCAGTGGGTAGGCATATCGAGCTTGGGTTTTTCGGCCTGCTCCGGCCAGCGCCCTGTAACCGCTTTGGTGCGGGTGTAAAACTTGACGCCTTCGGGCCCATGCACATGCAAATCGCCGAACAGCGAATTTTTCCAGCCGCCGAAGGAAAAGAACGCCATCGGCACCGGGATCGGCACGTTGATGCCGACCATGCCCACTTCGATTTCATGCTGGAAGCGCCGCGCCAGTGCGCCCGAGCGCGTGAACACCGCGGTGCCATTGGCATACGGGTTGCGGTTGACCAGTTGAACCGCCTCATCATAATCCCGAGCGCGCAGCACGATCAGCACCGGGCCGAAAATTTCATCGCGGTAAATCGTCATCCGCGGCGTGACATGATCAAACAGCGTGGGCCCCAGATAAAAACCGTTTTCATGGCCGGAAACCTTGAGCCCGCGCCCGTCCAGCACCAGCTTCGCGCCTTCTTTTTCGCCGGCGTCGACATAAGCTTTCACCTTGTCGCGGTGGGCGCGCGTCACCAGCGGGCCCATTTCCACCTCCTTGATATTTCCCGGCCCGACCTTGAGTTTCGCGGCCTTGTCGCGCAATTTCGCAATTAACGGATCAGCGGCTTCGCCCACCGCCACCACGGCGGAAATCGCCATGCAGCGCTCGCCCGCCGAACCGTAAGCCGCGCCGATCAAGGCGTCCGCGGTAAATTCCAGATCGGCGTCCGGCAGCACCACCGCGTGGTTTTTCGCACCGCCCAGCGCCTGCACCCGCTTGCCGTTCTTCGCGCAAGTTTCATAAATGTATTTGGCGACCGGCGTCGAACCCACAAAGGAAACCGCCTTGATTTCCGGATGATGCAAAATCGCATCCACCGCTTCCTTGTCGCCGTGCACCACGTTGAACACGCCGTCGGGAAGCCCCGCTTCCTTGAACAGTTCCGCCATGCGCAGGCTCGCCGAAGGCACTTTTTCAGAAGGTTTAAGCACAAAAGTGTTGCCGCAGGCAATCGCCACCGGGAACATCCACAGTGGCACCATCACCGGGAAATTGAACGGCGTGATTCCCGCGCACACGCCGAGCGGCTGTTTGAGCGTATAGCAATCCACGCCGGTGCCTACATTTTCTGAATGCTCGCCCTTGAGCAAATGCGGAATGCCACAGGCGAATTCCACGACTTCAATGCCGCGCTGCACCGAGCCGGCGGCGTCCGACAACGTCTTGCCGTGCTCTTCGCTTGCCAGCCGCGCCAGTTCTTCGCGGTTTTTTTCCAAAAGCTGCAAATAACGCATCATGATGCGCGCGCGCTTGAGCGGCGGGGTTTCGCGCCAGGCGGGAAACGCCTGTTTTGCAGCGCGCACCGCGGCATCAATATCGGCAGCACTGCAAAGCGGCGCCTTGCGGATGACGTCCCCGGTGGCGGGATTGGTCACTTCGCCCCACCGCTCGCTGCCGCTGGAATGATAAGCGCCGTTGATCCACAGCTTCACTTCAGTCACATTCACATTTAGATTGGTCATGCCCGACTCCAGGAAGAAAGACGGCGAGCGGAGATGTTTGATGTAGGAATTATACTCCAATTGGAACAGCGGTTTGCGCTGTGGTCAGAGTGTCACCGGCTCAGGTTTCGTTATACGCCTTGCCCGGGAAAACCATGCGTCATTCTCCGCGTTTGCCCGCCTGATAAAGCTCGCGGAATGTTTTGCCTTCCGGCGCGGGAAAATCACGCCCATTGGTCCAGCCGCTCCCCGCCGGCAGGTAATGCAGAACTTTTTCTTCGCCGCTCATCCATTTCAATACGCGTGCCGCGATGCCGGTCATGGCGGTGTAAATTCCAGGCCGCTGCGCGACCCATGCCCAGACTTTCAGCGCGAGCCGTTCCGGCCAGGGACGCAACCCCCGCTCCACCTGCTTTTCCCTGAGCTTGCGCATCAGGTCGGGCAGCGGAATCTTCACCGGGCAGACCACCGCGCACTCGCCGCAGAACGTCGACGCGTTGGGCAGGTCGAGCGCGTTTTCCAGCCCGGCGTAAATCGGGGTAAGCACCGAACCCATCGGGCCGGGATAAACCCAGCCGTAAGCGTGGCCGCCGACGTTCTGATACACCGGGCAGTGATTCATGCACGCACCGCAGCGTATGCAGCGCAGCATGGCCTGCAGCGCTCCGCCCAGGAGCTTGGTGCGCCCCGCGTCCACCAGCACAATATGGAAATGCTCCGGTCCATCGCTCGCATCTTTGCTTCTCACGCCGGTGTTGATGGAAACATAATTGGTGATCGCCTGGCCGGTCGCCGAGCGCGGTAGGAGACGCAGGAGCGTAGCGATATCTTCCAGCGTTGGCACGATTTTCTCGATGCCGGTAATCGCCACGTGCACGCGCGGCAGGGTGGTCGCCATGCGGCCGTTGCCTTCGTTGGTAACAATCAAGGTGGAACCGGTTTCGGCAATCAGGAAATTGGCGCCGGAAATTCCCATATCGGCGGAAAGAAAATGCGGTCGCAGCACTTCGCGCGCTTCGCGGCACAATTCCGGAATCCCGGTCTTGCGCGATTTCTTGTGCTTTTGCTCAAAGAGATCGGAGATCTCGTCCTTTGTCTTGTGCACTACCGGCGCCACGATGTGCGAAGGCGGCTCGTGCGCCAGTTGCAGGATGTATTCACCGAGATCGGTTTCCACCACTTCGATCCCCGCCGCTTCCAACGCCTCGTTGAGAGCGCACTCTTCGCTCACCATGGATTTTGATTTGACCGCTGTTTTCACCCCATGGCGCGCGGCGATTTCGCACACGATGCGGTTCGCTTCTTCGGTGGTCTCGGCCCAGTGCACTTCCGCGCCGCGCGCGGCGGCCGTTTGCTCGAATTGCTCGAGATAAACATCGAGATCAAGGAGCACACGGTCACGTATTGCCGCTGCTGCGTCGCGGAACGCTTCGAAATTATCCAGCTCGCGTACCGCCGCCGCGCGCGCATGAACGAATTTGCCCTGCGCTTTCAGCAGCGCCTGCTGCAACTGCTTGTCGTGCAGCTTTTCCGCGGCGCGCGCCTTGAAGTGCATGGACGCAACTTGCATTCAAAATTTCCTTGAAATTTTGAATGAGGAGCGAGGCGTAAGGAGTAAGGCGTGGTTTAGTCCAAACATTTTTTGCTCCTCACCCCTCACCCCTTACTCCTCACCTGCTAATACCTCGGCCACGTGCAGGACACGGGTTTTTCGATTGCCGCGGCGGCACAGCCGGCCTTCGATGTTAAGGATGCAGCCCAAATCGCCGAGCACCACCGCATCCGCGCCGCTGATCTCGATGTCATGGCACTTGTTGTCGGCCAGCCGCGTGGAAATCTCACCGAACTTGACCGCAAAAGTGCCGCCAAAGCCGCAGCAGGTTTCGCAGTTTTGCATTTCCTTGAGCTTGACATCCGGCATCCTCGACAACAGCGTGCGCGGCTGTTGTTTCACGCCCAGCTCGCGCAGACCGGAGCAGCAATCGTGATAAGTCACGCTGCCGCTGAAAGCGCCGGGCAGTTTTTCCAGCTTCGCCACATTCACCAGGAAATCGGTCAATTCAAAGGTACGCCGCGCCAGTTTTTGCGCCTGCTCGAGCAGTTTAGGTTCGCCTTCGAACAGATCGGAATAATGCACGCGCACCATTCCTGCGCAGGAACCGGAGGGCGCGACCACATAATCGCAAGCGGCGAATTCTCGGATGAATTTCAGCGCCAGCGCTTTGGCGGAAGCGCGGTCGCCGGAATTGTAGCCCGGCTGGCCACAGCAGGTTTGGCTTGAAGGGACTATCACTTCGCAGCCCGCGGCTTCCAGCAGCCTAAGCGCGGCAAAACCGATGCGCGGGCGCATCAGATCAACAAGGCAGGTCACGAAAAGCCCGACACGCATCGCTTTCCCTTAATTAGGAATTTTCAGAAAAGTATGCGCCTAATCATAGCACGGCGTTCTTGCCTTCTACTGACAAAAGTCGCGCAAAAATCATCGAGCGCGTGATGGGCGCATCGGCACCCGGGTATCAGCCGCCCGCATGCAGGTAATGCACGGCAAAAAGCTGCTGCGCATCGGTCCACAACCGTTGCGGCGCAAATCCCGCCTCCCTAGCCAGACCTTGAAATTCCGCCACCGAGTACTTGTAGGAATTTTCGGTGTGAATGGTTTCGCCCGCGCGAAAGGCGAAGCGCCGGCTCCCTATCTTTACTTGCTGGGCAACCAGACTCTCAAGATGCATTTCGATGCGCCCTGCCTGTTCGTTGTAAAACGCACGATGCCGGAAATTGCTCAAGTTGAAATCGGCGCCGAGCTCGCGGTTGATGCGCGTGAGCATATTGAGGTTAAATTTCGCCGTCACGCCTTGTGCATCGTTGTAGGCGGCGTGCAAAACTTCTTTCGATTTTTTCAAATCCACGCCCACCAGCATTGCGCCGCCCCGGCCCGCCACTTCCCGCGCCTGTTGCAGAAACGCCACGGTTTCCTCCTCTGTGAAATTACCGATGGTGGAGCCGGGAAAATAAATCGCTTTGCGCTTGATTCCCGTCGCATCGCGCACGGGCAACTTGATAGCCTGTGAATAATCGGCGCACACGGCCAGCACTTGCATGCCCGGATAAGCACCCGCGAGCGTCTGTGCCGAAGCGCGCAACTGCTCACCGGCAATATCGATCGGCATGTAGGCGAGAGGGCGCAGCTGGTCGAGCAGCAGGCGCGTCTTGCGGCTGGCGCCGCTGCCGTATTCGATGAGCAGGCAATCAGGGCCCAGGCATTGCGCCATTTCCGCGGCATACTCGCGCATCATCGCGGTCTCGACGCGCGTCAAATAATATTCGGGAAGCTCGCAGATGGCATCGAACAGCCCGCAGCCGTGCGCATCATAAAAAAACTTGGGGGGAATCTGCTTTCGCTCCCTGGAAAGCCCTTCGAGAATTTCGTCGAGAAAGCTCTTTTGCTCCGGGAGGAGAGGGTAAAACCGGACGGTCTTACCCGCAACCGGGCCCCTCATTGCTGCCTAACTCGAACGGGGTTTGCGGGCCAGGAGGCTGGTTTCTATCCAGCGCTTGATGCGGTTGGCGTCGGCAATCCGGGTGTACTTGCCCCACGAATCGAGCAGCACGATGATGAGCGACTGGTCGGCGATGCGTGTCTGCAGCACCAGGCAGCGTCCGGAATCGCGGATGTAGCCGGTTTTCGACAGCCCGATCTCCCAGCTTTTGCTTTTGACCAATCGGTTGGAGTTGTGAAAGGAAAGGGGGCGCGATTTGCGCTGCGCGCCGGCGACGGCCTGCGAGGTTGCGGTGGTGTATTCGCGGATCAGGTCGTAGCCGTAGCTTGCCTTGACCATCTTGACCAGATCCTGCGCAGTGGAAACATTGCGGCTGTCGAGGCCGGTGGGATCGACGAAATGCGTTTGCGCCATGTCGAGCGCCGCGGCTTTCTGGTTCATGGCCGCCACAAACGCCGGCATCCCGCCGGGGTAACTGTGCGCCAGCGCGGCTGCAGCGCGGTTTTCCGAAGCCATCAGCGCGAGCTGCAGCAATTCCCCGCGTGACAACGTAACGCCGACCTTGAGCTTGGAACGGGTTCCGCGCTTGGTGTCCACGTCCTCTTTGCCTATGGTGACCGGCTCATCCAGCGGCAATTGCGCATCAAGCACCACCATCGCCGTCATCAGCTTGGTAATGGAAGCAATCGGCATTTGTGTATCGACGTTCTTGGCATAGAGCGGCCGCTCCTGCTCCTGGTCGACCACCAAGGCGACCGCCGAACGCACCTTGCCCAGCTTTGTCGTATCGAGTGGCGGCAAGGGCGGCTGCGCCTCAACCGGCGCCTCGATCACGCCCAGCTTCGCCGTGTCAAGCGGCGGCAAGGCCAGCTGCGCCTCAACCAGCGCCTCAACCGCCGGTTGCTCCGCTTGCGGTAGAGACTCGTCCTGGGCGGCAAACGCCCCCGTTGTCAACAACAGCAAGCCAAGAATGGAAAAATTTTTCTGCATTGGTTTTATGTCTCAAGTTATTGAAATGAAACGGCTCTTCCTGCTTCCCTGAAAGCCTAGGCTCATGATCGCAGCTAAAACAACAAAAATCAAGGCCTAAGTTCACATTTTTAACCCCGATTTTAAGGTTGACACCGACCTCATTGAATTCATGATTTAAGGCCTAAAAAGTAAGGCTCGGACTGCATCCCTAGCGGTTTCCCTTCTTCGGTAAAGTGCGAAACAGCGGTGGCAACCCGTCGCGGAGGCGAAGCCGTCGGCAATCGGCAGCGCCCGCAGGGCATAGTCGAGCATGTTTTCTATGAATTTGAACCTGACAGTACGGGGGTACTTGCTGGCTTAGTTCAGGCGCGCACCGCTTCCGCCCGGCGTGAGCTTTGTTCTTCCTTGTCGCGCTTGGCTTCCTCCTGCTGCTGCAGCGCCCACATGTGCGCGTAGGCACCCTGCTTTTCCAAAAGCTCGCGATGGGTGCCGCGCTCGATGATGCGGCCGTGGTCCATCACCAGAATCTGGTCGGCATCAACGACGGTGGAAAGCCGGTGGGCGATGGTAAGCGTGGTTCGATTGGCGGCGATGCGCTTGAGTTCCGCCTGAATCGCTTTTTCCGATTTGGAATCGAGCGCCGAAGTCGCCTCGTCGAAAATCAGGATGCGCGGGTTCTTGAGTATCGCGCGCGCAATCGCCACGCGCTGCTTCTCGCCGCCGGAAAGCTTGAGTCCCCGCTCGCCCACCATGCTGTCGTAACCGTCCGGCAGCGTCGAGATGAAATCATGAATGTGCGCCGATTTCGCCGCCTCGATCACTTCTTCGCGGTCCGCCTCGGGGCGGCCGTAATTGATGTTGTAAAAAATCGTGTCGTTAAACAGCACCGTGTCCTGCGGCACGATGCCGATGGCCGCACGCAGGGATTTTTGTGTGACCTCGCGGATGTCCTGGCCGTTTACGCTGATGTGCCCACCGTTCACATCGTAGAAACGGAACAGCAGCCGCGCCAGCGTGGACTTGCCGGAACCACTGTGCCCGACCACCGCCACCGTTTTCCCCGGCGCAATTCCGAAATCCACGTCGAACAAAATCTGCCGCTTCGCTTCGTAGCTGAAATTCACGCACTCAAAATGCACGGCGGCGTCACCCACCATCAGCGGCACGGCGTCCGGCTTATCCTGGATTTCCAGATTAACTTCCAAAAGGCCGAACATTCTTTCCATGTCCGCCAGCGAATGGCGGATTTCGCGGTAGACGAAGCCCAGGAAGTTGAGCGGCAGATAGAGCTGCAGCATGAATGCGTTCACCAGCACCAGGTCGCCCAGCGTCATCGCGCCTTTCACCACGCCGTTCGCGGCAAGCACCATGAGCAGCGTCATGCCGACGGCGATGATCGCCGACTGCCCGGCGTTGAGCCCGGCGAGCGAGGTCTGGTTCCTCACCGCCGCGTTTTCCCACACCTGCATGCCTTCATCATAGCGCCGCGCCTCCCACTCCTCGTTGCCGAAATATTTCACCGTCTCGTAATTCAGCAGGCTGTCGATGGCGCGGGTGTTGGCCTTGGAGTCGGAATCGTTCATGGTGCGGCGGAACACCATGCGCCACTCGGTGACCACCAGCGTGAACACGATGTAAATCGCGAGCGTGACAAAGGTCACCACCGCAAACCAGACGTCGTATTGGATGAGCAGAATGACCGCGACCAGCCCGATTTCCACGAAGGTCGGCAGGATGTTAAACAGCATGAACTGCAAAACGAAGGAAATGCCGCGGCTGCCGCGCTCGATGTCGCGCGACACGCCGCCGGTCTGCCGCTCCAGATGAAAGCGCAAGTTGAGCAAATGCAGATGGCTGAACACTTTCAGCGCCGCGCGGCGGATCGCCCGTTGCGTAACCTTGGCGAATACCGCGTCGCGCAATTCGCCGAACAGCGTCGCCGAAAAGCGCAAAATGCCGTAACCGGCGAGCAGCGCAATCGGCAGCGCAATCAGCGCGTCCTTGACGCTCAAGGAATCGACGATGCCTTTGAGCACCAGTGGCACGGTAACGTTGGCGAGCTTGGCGCAAATCAGAAGTGATAGCGCCAGCACGACTCTCCCCTTAAACTCCAAAAGATAGGGAAGCAGCGTCCCGATGGTCTTCCAGTCGTTGCGGTTTTGCGATGGCTTGCCGAAATGAGCAATACGCATAGCTGGTTTCTCAAAAGCTTTAGCGTATCACCCTGTGCCGTGATTGGCGAGCGGATTCAAAGACCTGGAAACCGTCACCGATCCGGCGCAGCACGAATGGTTTCCGCTGCCGGCAAAAGCCGCTTAATGGCGCGGCTTCAGCTCCTGCTCCCTGCCATAGCCAAACACACCGGCGATGAAGCGCACCACCCCGTAGCTGATCCAGATCAGGATACGCCGCCATAGCGGCTGGTGTTCCCAGCGCTCATGCACCACTTGCGTCGCGCCATCGGCCACCGCCTGCATCAGATTCTTTCTCAATTCCCCGGCAAATTTCCGGTCCTGCACCACCACGTTGGCTTCGCGCGCGAGCAACAGGCTGAAGGGATCGATGTTGGAGGATCCTACCGTCGCCCAACCGCCATCCACCACCGCCACTTTGGCGTGCATAAAACTCTTGTGGTATTCGTAAATTTCCACGCCCGCGTCGAGAAAATTGCCGTAGAGAGCGAGTGAAGCGTAATGCAGCAGCACATATTCGACCCGCCCCTGCAACAGCAAAATCACGCGCACGCCTTGTTGCGCCGCGTTCACCAGCGCGCGGCGCAAATTGCGGCCGGGCAGGAAATAGGGGCTGGCGATGAGGATTTCCTCTTTCGCGGAGTTGATGGCCCTGAGATAGGCCTGCTCGATGTCGCGCCGGTGGCGTACGTTGTCGCGCGTAACCAGCGCCGCACGCTGCTCACCGCGGGGCCGAATCACCGCCGGCCGTCCCAAGGTGTTGCGCCAGGCGCGCTTGAAATGCGTGCGCGCTGCGCCCGCCCACAAATCCTTCGCCACGGTGTGAATGGCCCGTAACAGCGGCCCTTCAATTTTCACCGCGAAATCGAAGCGTGGAGGGATCTGTCTGGGCGTGTGCATGTCGTCAATGATGTTGATGCCGCCGACGAAAGCGATTTCGCTGTCAATCACCACAATCTTCCGGTGCATGCGCCGCAGCCGGTTACGCCTGAACCTGAAGCTCATTACTTCCGGTCGGAACACCAGCACCTGCACTCCCGCTTCACTCATGGCGTCGATCATCTCCTGCGGCAGCGTGCGGGAGCCGAAGCCGTCAACCACCAGATGCACGATGACGCCGCGCCTTGCGGCGCGTTCGAGGGCCGCCGCGATGCGCCTGCCGGTCACATCATTCTCGAAAATATAGGTTTCGAGAAAGATTTCCGAAGCCGCGCTGTCAATCGCCGCTTCCAGCTCGGGAAAATATTTGGCGCCGTTGTGAAGCAGCGTCAGCTTGTTGCCCGCGACGGAATGCATGTGAAATCAGGAAACGGATTCGCCTTGGCGCGCAACCGCCGGAAGCGTCACACGCGCCTCATGGTCGCCGACAAAGCGGCGTGGTCGGAAATTTTCGACCACGGTCGGCCGTGATGCACGTGCGCGCGCTCGACGCGAAAACCCCGCACGTATATGCGGTCCAGCCGGAACAAGGGAATCACCGAGGGAAAACTCCGCGCCGGCCGGCCCCGGATCTGCTCGAACACCTCATGCAGATCCAGCGCCTCGGCGAAAACCCGCCCGGCTCGGCCGCGCCAGTCGTTGAAATCGCCGGCGATAATCAGCGGCGCATGCGGCGGCACCAGCTCTTCAATTCGTCCGCCCAGTGCTTGCAACTGTTTTTTGCGCCAGCGCGCAAACAAACCCAGATGCACGTTGATGCAGTGCAGATATTCATTCCAGCCGGCGATTTTCAATTCGCAGTGCAGGAGTCCGCGGCGCTCGAGCGGATGCGCGGAAATGTCCTGGTTGTCCCAGCGCACAATGGGAAAGCGGCTCAGAATGGCGTTGCCGTGGTGCCCCGCGTCGTAAATCGCATTCCGGCCGTAGCTGAAATCGCTCCACACCGAATCGGCGAGAAATTCGTATTGCGGCGTGCGCGGCCAGTTTGCGTAGCGCACGGCATGATAGTCGTGGTTGCCCTGCACTTCCTGCAGGAACACCACGTCGGCGCGCATCGCGCGCAAGCGCTCGCGCAGCTCATGCACCATCATGCGCCGGTTGAAGTGCGAAAACCCCTTGTGGATGTTGTAGGTCGCAACGTGCAGCGTCTTGCTCATAACGCGTATTTATGCGCTTTCCTGGTCAGATGAAGTAAAGGGGTCGTGATTAAAATATTATAGAGCCGTTCGCGAGTGAAGCACAGAAATAATCGGCCTGGCCTTGCCGCTTAATTGCGCGCCGAAAGTCAAAATCCCGGGAAACCGCTTCAGCATCGGCAACAGCAGGAGTGCTGCGTTTGGCCGCATCGCGAGATGGGCAAACACCGCAGCGGCGCGGATGCGCGCGGCAAAGCCTGTGCTCCAGGCCGTGGCATAGTCTCTTCCGACTTCAGCGACAGCCCGTCCCGCCACAATGTCATCCTGGCTCGCAATAAGGCGTTGGCACAACAGCCACGCTGATTGCATCGCCATGCTGATTCCCTCGGCAACGATGGGATGCGCTTCTCCGGCGGCATTCCCAATCAGAAAAATGCCATTCGAGTAGCGCTTGCGAATACCCGGCCGGATGGGTCCGGCAGACAACCACGCGCCATCCAGACTGGCGCAGCGCAGGGCCTGGCGCACCCCAAGGCAAGAGGCCTGAATGTGCTGCAAAACCGCTTCTGCCGCTTTGTGTTTCTTCCACCGATGCCGGCATCGCCCTAACTCATCGCGGCGGATGCAACAGGAAAGGCTCACGCGCCCGCCGTCGCTGTGCACCATCCCGCCATAGCCGCCGGGGAAAATCAGCAGCGGCATCAGATCAGAGGGCAGATCACATTCCCTAAAGTGCGCCTTGAACGCGAGCAAGTCGGAAGGCTTGTGTGCCCGGTCAAGACTTTGCGCAGACAATGTGCCGCGTTCCCATGAACCATGTGCGGCAATTACAATTCGCGCATGAAGTTCTTTACTGATTCCTTTTGCCGCTATTTTGCAGATATACCCGTTCTTGTTACGCTGCAATTCAGTGGCCGTCCACGGTTGCCACACTCTCGCCCCGGCTTGCGTCGCAGCGGTGAGTAAAAACATATCGAGATGCTCCCGCCCCAGGGCTCTGCCCCATCTTTCGAGGGAGCCCCGCGGTTGCGGCATGGCCGAAGTAAGAACCGTTTCTCCGGCGAACAAACCGACCCGCCGCACTTCCGGCCCGGCAAGTTCGAGAAAAGAACCGGCAACGCCGAGCTCGTGAAGCAACGGCAGACTGGTAGCCGAAATGAATTCGCCGCAGACTTTGCGCCTGGGAAAACTGGATTTTTCCACCAGAGCCACCGACCAGCCGGCTTGGGCAAGCATCAGCGCCGCGGCCCCTCCGGCAGGGCCTGCGCCAATGATGAGCGCATCATGTTTCACGCTGTTGTTCCTTGCGCGACACAACGCCGCGCCACAAAACAATGCGTGAAAAGCTTTGCCGTGTGTTCGTGCGTTCGCCATTCGCCATTCTTCGGCCACAATGCGGAGAGTTCCTGACCGCTAAAACCGGCACGCACGCTCACCACCGCGTCATGGCGACTTACCTCATTGCAACCGATCGCCCACAACAGTCGGCTGCCAACAAACGCCGGCATGGTGCGCCGCGGTTCGCAAGCCACAAACAAACCCGTGGTTGGTGCGGCTTGAGCCAGTAATTGAATCAGTTTTTGATTCGGAAAGTGGTGCAGAAACAGGTTTGCCGTAATGACATCCACACTTTGATGCCCTGCCTGCGCCAGAAAATCAAACACGTCCGCTGTGACCGTTTCGACTTCCCATCGCAGTGTGCTGAAACCTTCCCGGGTTTCACGGCTGACGATGTTCTGCCGATCGAGCAAAATCACTTTGACGTTTTCCCACCGTGGCGCAAGCCGCCGCGCGAGTCGCAACATGAAGCTGCCGTCGCCGGCGCCAAGCTCGAGCAGCACGTGCGGCTTATCGTACGCACAGTGCTTGGCCAGCGCGCGCTCCATGATGCCCACCTGCAGCATCCAGACGTTGACCCGCTGCAGGTCACGTCGCGAGCGGATGGCGCGCGGATCATCCGCTGGCAATTCATCCAGCCACTCGGGCTCCACGCAACGCAGCAGGCTCATGGAATCTTCCTTCTAAGCCACTTCCAGCAAGGCGCCATGGCAACTGAAGCCGGCGCCAAAGGAGGACAACCACCACCATCCGTTCGGCGCGTTTTCCATGAGCGCCGCCTGCAACACAAAATAAACAAACGGACTGCTCAGGTTGCCAAACTCGCTTAACACCTTGCTGCTCCAGCGCAAATCGGTTGCGGTGAGACCGAGCCGTTCGCTGAGTGCAGCAAGCACATCGCGGCCGCCGGCGTGCCAGATCCAGGCGCTGATCTGGCCGCGTGAGATACTCGATTTGTTGAGCACTTCGTCAAGCACCTCCTCGGCGTGCCTTGCGGCGAGACGCGGCACCAGCGGCGTGAGAATGTTGCGCAACATGCCGTTTTTCTGCTCGAAGCGCAACGCATCGCGCTCCAGCGGATTGCACAAGGTAGTGGAGGCTTTCCATTCGATGCGGCGGCCGTGGGAATTCGGTTCGTCGGAGAGCACCGCGGCGGCGGCGCCATCGCCGAACAGGCAAGCGCTGATGAGCACGCCGGGATCGTTATCCAGGTAAAAAGCCGCACTGCATATTTCCACGCAAATTGACAGCACCCGCCGACAGCGTTTGGCGGCCAACAAAGCTTCCGCGGTACGCATGTTGGGCAAAGCCGCACCGCAACCCTGTCCTACCAAATCCAGCGCCACCACGTCCGGCCTTAAGCGGAGGCGTTCCGCCACATAGCTGGTGAGCCCCGGACATAAATAACCGGTGCAGGTGCTGATGATGACGGCATCCATTTGCCCCGGTTGATTACCGGCTTGTTGCAGGGCGCGTTCGGCCGCCTGAGCGGCAAGAATCGGCGCGTGCTGGGTGAAGCGCTGATGGAGTTTATCGGGAGTAGAATCGAAAACCTCAGTCAACGGGTTGAGTACGAGAAACCGGGTGCGGATGCCGTTATCACCCAGCAAAACCTTTTTCAGAATGGCGCGCGCGCGCCGGTCAAGTTGCTTGAATTGCTCGCTCGTCTGTAACGCGTCCCAGCACTGCGACTGCGTGTAGCGCTGCGGCGGGGTTGCGGTGCCCAGGCCGACGATAAACATCATTCGACCACTTCGATCACGCCGTGCATACCTTTTTCGCGATGGCTGGGCAGAAACGGCAGCTTATTTTTGCAATAAAAAGCGTATTCCCCCGCGGCGGTCGCAGTGAAAGTGATGATTTTGGGAGAGCTGCTCAGGGATTCATCGAAGGCGATGCCCGCCTTCGGCGACTTGGTCACTATGCTGTGGGGCACAATGCCGGGCTCGAGGCTGACCGAGAGCTCCACCGGCACGTTCTTTTTAACCACGATGCGGTTGGGTTTGAAAAAATAGCTTCCGCCGAGTATGCGCACATGCTGCACGCCGTCCTTGTCCACCGTGGCGGTCTCGGCTTGTTCCTGAGTATCGGCAAAAACCAGCCCGCTGGAAACGACGGCAAAACAGCAGATGAAACCGGACAAAAACCGTTGCATGGCATTTCCCCCTGATAATAGTCTAACCGCAGGCTGGGTTTGACACCACGGCATGGCCGGAGATTCACCTCAAAACAAATTTTAGGAAAGGAGGGGACGCGAGAACAGAAAAGCGCCTATGAAACTTCGAGCATTCGGTCAAGGGCAAGCCGCGCCAGGTCGGCGTCGTGCTGCGGCACGCGGATTTGATTCACCACCTTGCCATCGGCCAGGTTTTCCAGCGACCAGGCCAAGTGCTGGGGATCGATGCGCGCCATGGTCGAGCACATGCACACCGTCGGCGCCATGAACTGCACGATTTTGCCTTCCGGCTTCACTTCCTCCGCGAGGCGGCTCACCAGATTGAGCTCGGTGCCCACCAGCCAGCGCGTATTGGGCTTGCCCGCTTTCACGGTTTTGAGAATGGTTTCCGTCGAGCCCACGTAATCAGAAAGCTTGCACACCTCGAAATTGCATTCGGGATGCGAAATCACGATGCCGTCCGGATACTGGTTGCGGAATTTCAGCACATGCTGCGGCTGGAACATCTGGTGCACCGAGCAATGGCCTTTCCACAACAGGATTTTCGCTTTCCTGATTTGTTCGGCGCTCAAGCCGCCTATCGGCTCGTCGGGGTCCCAGACCGGCATTTCCTCTAGCGGAATGCCCATTTTGTACCCGCTCCAGCGCCCCAGATGCTGGTCGGGAAAGAACAACGCTTTTTCACGCTGCTTGAATCCCCATTCGAGAATTTTTCCGGCGTTGCTGGAGGTGCAGACGATTCCGCCATGCTCGCCGCAGAACGCTTTCAAATCGGCGGCGGAGTTGATGTAGGTTACCGGCGTCACCGTTTGCTCGGGATTGAAAACTTCGGCAAGCTCGCGCCAGACCCGCTCGACCTTGGCGAGGTTCGCCATGTCCGCCATCGAGCAACCGGCGTTCATGTCCGGCAGAACCACGGTGCGCTCTTGATGGGTGACGATGTCCGCCACTTCCGCCATGAAATGCACGCCGCAGAACACGATGTATTCGGCGGAAGTTTCCGCCGCCAGACGCGAGAGCTTCAGCGAATCGCCGGTCAAATCGGCATGCCTGTACACATCGGCGCGCTGGTAGTGGTGGCCCAGAATCACCGCGCGCTTGCCCAAAGCAGCCTTCGCCGCAAGGATGCGCTCCTCGCAGGCCTCGTCCTGCATCCGGCCGAACCGGTCAAAAGCTATCGCGCTGACTGGCATGGGAAAATCTCATAAAGTTCGGGTACCAACGCTCCGCTAATTATACTGCTAACGTTATCACAATAAGACAAAAATTCCAGCCCGGCGTTGCATCACAATTAAGTACTTGGACTTTATATTAATGCAAGATAAATCTTGGCAACTCCAGAATCGCGGCGCGGTTGCTCCAGGAAAAGCACTTTTGCGCCGCTTCCTGATACGGCACCCAAGCAAAACTCAGATGCTCGCGCGGCGCGACCGTCACTGGCAGCGATTTCGGCAGCAGCAAGCCAAACACATGCTCGGTGTTTTTCTTTACCCCCGGCGGGTAGCGGTGTCGCCACTCGGCAAAGATTTCAAATTCGTTCTCAATCCCCCAATTGGCAAGGGGATAACGCATCGCGTCCAATCCGGTCTCTTCCTTCACTTCGCGTATCGCGGCCTGTTCCGGCGTCTCGTCTTTGCCCAGGCTGCCGGTTACCGACTGCCAGTAGCCGGGATGGTCGGCACGCTCCAGCAGCAGCACTTGCAGATCTGGAGTGTAAACGACGACGAGAACCGAGACCGGGATCTTGTAGGCCATAAAACCTACTCTTGCGTTACGCTCAAGATGTTGCGACATGCCCAGTCCTCGCTTATCACGCGAATTCTCTGAGCAGCGCTTGAATATCCGTTGCCTAAATGGGAATCCATCAGAATGTTCACGAGATGCCCCGAAAATACTTTGCGTCGCCTATTTTTTAATCCGCTGCCGGCTTGACGATATCGCGCAGCCGGATATGTAATTCCCGCAACTGCTTCTCGTCCACCGGGCTCGGCGCCTGGGTAAGCAAGCATTGCGCGCGCTGGGTTTTGGGGAAAGCAATCACGTCGCGAATGGATTCCGCGCCCGCCATCAGGGTGACGATGCGATCCAAACCAAACGCGATGCCGCCGTGCGGCGGGGCGCCGTATTGCAGCGCATCGAGCAGAAATCCGAATTTCTGCCGCGCTTCGTCTTCACCGATGTTGAGCGCGCGAAACACCTTGGATTGCACGTCTTCGCGGTGTATCCGCACCGAGCCACCGCCGATTTCCCAGCCGTTCAGCACCATATCGTAGGCCTTGGCCATGGCTTTCTGCGGTTCCTGGTCGAGAAATGCCTCATGGCCGTTCTTGGGCGAGGTAAAGGGATGGTGCAGCGCGTCCCAGCGCTTTTCTTCTTCGTTCCACTCGAACATCGGGAAATCCGTGACCCACAGCGGCTTCCAGCCTTGCTGGGCATGGCCCCTTTCGTGCCCGATTTTGACGCGCAGCGCGCCTAAAGCGTCGTTGACGATTTTCGCCTGGTCCGCGCCGAAGAAAATCAGGTCGCCATTTTGCGCCCCGGTGCGCTCGACGATGGCACGTAACACCGGCTGCGGCAGGAATTTGACTATCGGCGACTGCAAGCCCTCCTCGTTCAGCTTCGCGGCGTCGTTGACCTTAATATAGGCGAGCCCTTTCGCGCCGTAAATCGCGACAAACGCGGTGTAGTCGTCAATCTCTTTTCTAGTCAGCTCGCTGCCCTTCGGCACGCGCAACGCGGCAATCCGCCCATCGGGCAATTCCGCCGCCGAGCGGAACACTTTAAATTCCACCGCTTTCATTAAATCGGTAAGTTCGGTCAACTCCGACTTCACGCGCAAATCCGGCTTGTCCGTGCCGTATTTGGCCGTCGCTTCCTGATAGGTCAATCGCGGGAACGGCTTGGGCAGCTCCACCTGCATCACTTCCCTGAACAGGCCGCGAATCATCTCCTCTATGAGCGCGGTGATTTCGCCTTCGTCCAGAAACGAAGTCTCGATATCGATCTGGGTGAATTCCGGCTGGCGGTCGGCGCGTAGATCCTCGTCGCGGAAGCATTTGGTGATTTGGTAGTAGCGGTCGAAACCGGCAATCATCAGCAGTTGCTTGAACAACTGCGGCGACTGCGGCAGCGCGAAGAACTGGCCAGGATAGATGCGCGACGGCACCAGATAATCGCGCGCGCCTTCGGGCGTGGATTTGGTGAGCATCGGCGTCTCGATGTCGATGAAGCCGTGCGCGTCGAGGAATTTGCGCACTGCCATCGCTACCTTGTAGCGCAGCCGCAGATTCGCCTGCATCTGCGGCCGGCGCAGGTCAATCACGCGGTAAGTGAGCCGCGTGGTTTCGGAAAGATTTTCGTCGTCGAGCTGGAACGGCGGCGTGAGCGAGGAGTTGAGGATTTCAATCTGGTGCGCCAGCACTTCCACTTCGCCGCTGATGAGGTCGGGATTGGTCGTGCCCGCCGGACGCTCGCGCACCTTCCCGGTGACTTTCAGCACGTATTCGTTGCGGATTTTTTCGGCAATCTGAAAAGTCTCCTTGCGGTCTGGATCGCACACTACCTGCACCAGTCCTTCGCGGTCGCGCAGGTCGATGAAGATTACCCCACCGTGGTCGCGTCGCCGGTGCACCCAGCCGCACACGGTCACGCTTTGCTGCAAATGTTTCCGGCTGACGAGGCCGCAATACTCAGTACGCATCATGATTAAAGGTCGGAAATTCCGGAATTGAAGTCGGGCTGAAAGCCGTGTTTTTAGTTGGTTTCTTTCTGAGTATCCGGCGCCGCGACTCCCATGGAGATGATGTATTTAAGCGCCTCATCCACGCTCATGTCGAGTTCGATAACCTCGCTCTTCGGCATCATCAGAAAAAAACCCGACGTGGGGTTGGGCGTAGTCGGCACGTAAACACTTATGTATTCGCCTTTAAGATGATTGGTGACATCGCCACCCGGCTGCCCGGTTTGAAAGGCGATGATCCACGAGCCTTGGCGCGGATACTGCACCAGCAGCGCCTTGCGAAACGCCTCTCCCTGGCTGGAAAACAGCGTATCGCTCACCTGCTTGACGCTCCTGTAAATCGTCTTGACCACCGGGATGCGCGAAAGCAGGCCTTCCCAAATCCGCACCAGGCGCTGCCCGATGATGTTGGCGGTGAAAAGTCCGGTAAGGAACACCACCAGCACGGTGAGAATGACGCCGAAACCGGGAATCTGAAAGCCGAGCAGGTTCCGCGGCTGGTAGCGCTCGGGGAGCAGCAGCAGGCTTTGATCCATGGTGCTGACCAGCAAGTTCAGCACCCATAAAGTGATGACGATGGGCACCCAAATCAGGAGCCCGGTGATGAAGTATTTTTTCATTTGCTGGCAGGCGGGGCAGCCGCCGGCGCCGCTGGTTTAGTCCCTTTGGATTCTGCAGCGGGTTTTTTCGCGTCATCCGGCTTGGGCTTGGGCTTGGACCCCTCTTTGAAATCGGTGGCGTACCAGCCCTTGCCCTTGAGCTGGAATCCGGCAGCGGAGACGAGTTTGCTCAGTTTTTTCTCACCGCACGCGGGGCAGCGCGTCAGGGGGGCGTCGCTCAACTTCTGCAGGTAGTCCTTCTGGAACCCGCAAGCGGCGCAGCGATACTCGTAAATCGGCATAAATTCCCCAAATTCAAAAGGATGCCTATTATAGCTCAAGCCCCCGGAACAAGGCGATGACTAAAAATGGGGGCGGCCTGGAGTCGATTCAAGCGGCGGCACTCACTTGCCGATATGCAGCAAAAGCCCGCGCTTGCGCCGCGCGGAACGCGGCGAGAAAAATCGCGGTGCCGGCAGCACTTGCATGCGAGTCTGAGTTACTTGAGTCCCATGGAATTCGAGACCATGAACGGTGTATCTTGATTAAACCGTCCATGAAATCCGGGACAGTTCAGTCAGCTCAGTCAGACCTCATTTCCCAGGCTGACCTGCTGGAACTTTGGCATCAACCGCGGCGGTTGTGATATCGTGGTCATTGGTTCATGACCGAGGAGGAGTTATGCATCCAGACATTCACCTCAACTACTTGGCGGTGGTCACCGCCGTCGTCGCAAGTTTCCTTTTCGGATGGCTCTGGCATGGGCCTCTGTTCGGGAAAAAATGGGCGAGTCTCATGAAGATGCCGACGGACTGCAAGCCCGATCCCAAAGTCATGATGCGCGGGATGGGGCTGACGCTGCTCGGGACGTTCCTGACGGCCTATGTCCTGGCGCATTCGGCCGAAGTCTGGCGCCCGTCGGTGTGGGGTGTGGGAGCAGATGCGCCGTCCTACGTCTACGGATTTTTCAGCGGTTTTTTCACCTGGATTGGCTTCTTTGTCCCGATGCTGTTGGGATCGGTCGCCTGGGAGAACAGGAGTTGGAGTCTGTTTGGGCTGAATGCCGCATACCACTTTGTGAACCTTCAAGTCATCGCGATGATTCTTGCCCATTGGCGCTGATCGCTACCGCGGGATCATCGGCATAGCAGCCGGGAGCCCTTCGCCCCTTCGAGCACCCTGTTGGTCGCCTTGATCGGCCGCGCCGCGCGGAACACGACGCGGGTGACAATATTTTTTGCGTCTTTATAGCGCATTGATCCTGTTATACGATGAAAACATACCCCATTAAATGGGTAATTAATTACACCATTTCTGGTATCTATTTCTAGTTAGGCCGAAAATAAGAAGGGGGCCTCCTTGGACGTTGGAAGTGTTGTCGCCCTAGCCACCCTCATCTTTGTTGCGGCGCTTCTGTATTCCTCCGTCGGTCACGCCGGCGCGTCGGGGTATCTTGCAGCTATGGCGTTGTTTGGCCTCGCGCCCGGAATAATGAAACCGACGGCACTTAGCTTAAACATCCTGGTTTCAGTCATCGTAACCATCAAGTTTTATCGCGCTGGGCACTTTTCGTGGTCGCTCTTTTGGCCGTTTGCGCTCGCCTCGATTCCGTTTGCTGTTCTGGGTGGGTTTCTGTCACTCCCGGGCGCTATCTATAAACCGCTTGTCGGGCTGGTGCTCCTCGGTACCGCTTGGCGGTCGCTTCGCGAAGCGAAGCGACTCACTGCCCGTGAAATCAACCCCCAACCTCTGCCGGTTACAATGGTCGCGGGTGCCGGTATTGGGCTGTTGTCGGGGTTAACGGGCGTCGGGGGCGGCATATTCTTGAGTCCGCTTCTCTTACTAAGAGGCTGGGCGGAGCCCCGAAGGGTGTCGGCAGTTGCTGCGGCGTTTATTCTGGTCAACTCCGTTGCGGGCTTGCTGGGGTTCCTTTCACGAACTCCAGAACTTCCCACCGCTTTGCCATGGTGGGCACTTGCAGCAGCCGTTGGCGGCTATATCGGCTCAGAGTTTGGGAGTCGTCGTTTGGGAAATCCAACGATCCAACGTCTGTTGGCAGTTGTGTTGGCAATCGCGGGTTTGAAAATGATATTTACGGCCTAACAACCGGTTCGAGGCGGACCGGTTTACCCGGCGCAAGACGCCGGGCAAACCGGCCGCTCAACCGGAGCGTTAGGCTACGGACAACGAATGGTAAATAGGATTAGACACGATTTATTCGCCGATATGCAGCAAAAGCTCGCGCTTGCGCGCCGCGCGGAAAGCCGCGAGAAAAATCGCGGTACCGGCAACGATGTAGGCCAGGTTGCGAAAAAAGGGAGTCAGACTGACCCCATTCTTTTGCTAACCTCCCACCTGGACGACAAGATTGACGGGAAGAGTAATCGGGAACAGGCAGTGCCTGTCGTCGCATGCCTGGTAGCGCAGTGTTCCACTCAGCGTCACCCGGCCCCGTTGCGCATCTGGCGCGATCTTGAGTGGTAGCCGGATCACAAACGTGCCGTCATACACCACTAGATCCTCGTCAGAACCATCGAGCCGCATGGTTTTGGCCAAAGGATAGATTGGCGATCCGGGAACGACCGTCCTATCAGGTTTCACATCGAGCACAATAGGAATCAGGCTCGGGTTTCTAACCGGGTTGGCCTGGACATGATAGCCATGCTTCACCGCTACCTGAATTACCGCGACCGCATCCTGGCCGGCCGTTGCCAATATCGCTGCAGGCGGCCTGACACTCAATACGTCCGCCGCCGTAGCGCTGGCTGCGCCGAGCAGCACAACCAGCGACGCAAGCCCGGCGGAAACCGAATGCATCTTATTTTTCCGCTAGCAGCGCGTCCAGGCGCTTCCGCAGCTTGGTCAGCTTCGCGTCAAATTTCGCCGTATCCTCATTGAGCGAGAGGAACCGAATCTTGCCTTGTCTATCGACGATCATGAACGAGGCGATCATGGTTTCTTCGCGCTTCAGGTCCGGGGCAATCGTGGGCGGCGGTGCATACCGTTCGGTAATCTTGCCATCCAGGTCCAAGGCCACCGGGCACGTCAGGTTGTGCTTTTTCACGAACTCGGCGATGGGGCCCTTCTCCTCGTGCACATCGACGATCAGAGTCTGTACCCCTTTGTCCTGATACTGCCTGCGGATCTGTTCGAAATACGGGGCCGCTGCGTTGCAAAACGTACACCACGAGGTCATGAAACTCATGACAACGATTTTGCCCTTGTAATCCGCCAGGCTTACCGGTTTGCCGTCCAGGCTGGTGAGGTTGAACGCAGGCGCCACCTCGCCGATTCGATAGTTCCACCGCTCCGCCTGGGAAAGCGTAACCAGGCCAGCCAGTATCATCAATAGCCCAAGTTGCAGAGCGCGAAGATATGTCTTCATGATGCTCCTCCTAGTCCAGTGGGTCGCCATCGCCCACGGAAGTCACGCGGCAGACCCGGCTGGCCCCCTTTCTTTCATCCCTTGTCTCTCATCGCTGAGTAGCAGCAATAGCCTACACCCTTCGGGAATCTTGTCGAGTGCTGTGCGGAAAACAGCGCGGATAAATAGGGTCAGACACGATTTATTCGCCGATATGCAGCAACAGCCCACGCTTGCGCGCCGCGCGGAATGCAGCCAGGAAAATCGCCACTCCCGCGACAAGATAGATCAAGTTGAGCAGCAGCGAGTTGAGCAGGAGATCGGTGCGAAAGTGGTGTTCGATCATCACCGCGCGCATGCCTTCGAACACGTGGCTTGAGGGCAGTGCCAGCGCAAACGGCTGCAGCCAGCCGGGCAGCACGCTCACCGGGTAATACACCCCGCTCACCGGCGCGGCGGCGAAAATCAGCGCCCACGCTAGATTTTCCGCACCCAGGCCCCAGCGCAGCACCAGCGCCGAAACCATAAGGCCGATCGCCCAGCCCATCACCATGAGGTTGGCGAAAAACGCAATCAGCGGCAGGCCCATGCTGAAAATTGAATAATGGTAAAGCGGTATCGCCAAAAGCGCCGCGCCGCCCACGCCAATCAGCGTGCGCAGCAGGCTGATGACGAGCTTCGAACACACCAGCTCGTAAGGCCGCAGGGGACTCACGAAAAGATGGCCGAGGTTGCGCGAATACATTTCCTCGAAAAAGGAGAGCGAAACGCCGAGCTGGCTTCTGAACAAAATGTCCCACAGCAAAACCGAGGCAATCAGCAAGCCCGGCGCCTGCGCCACCCACGAGCTATTGGTGGTGAGAAACTTGGCGATGAAACCCCACAGTATCATTTGCACCGACGGGTAATACATGAGCTCGAGGATGCGCGGCCAGGATTTGCGCATGAGATAGACGTGGCGCCGCACCATGGCGCCGATGCGCCGGGAGGAGAAAGCCACCGCGCTCATGCCGTCTGCCCCAACTCTTCGGCGCGACGGTGGCGCACCACGTCCAGAAACACTTCTTCCAGATTGGCCCGGCCGTAACGCGCCAGCAGCGCCGGCGGCGTGCCCCCATCAACGATTTTCCCTTCGCGCATGATCAGCACATCGTCGCACATGCGCTCCACCTCCGGCATGTTGTGCGAGGCGAGCAGCAGCGTGGCGCCGGCACGCTGTTGATAGCTCATCAGATAGCCGCGCATGCGGTCGCCCATGTCCGGGTCGAGCGAGGCCGTGGGCTCATCGAGCAGGAGCAGCTCGGGCTCATTGAGCAGCGACTTGGCGAGCGCAACGCGCGTCCTCTGTCCCGCTGAGAGCGTGCCATAAGGCCGGTGCAGAAATTCGCCGAGCTCGAGCTCCCCGGCGAGCCGCTGGATGCGCGCGCGCACCTGAACCAGGCCGTAGAGCCGGGCGTACACATCGAGGTTTTCCGCGACGGTCAAGCGCTTGGGCAAATCAACATAGGGCGAAGTGAAGTTCATGCGCGGCAGCACGCGATAGCGGTGGCGCAAAATGTCCTCGCCGAGAACGGCGATTCTGCCGGCGGTAGGGAGCAAAAGGCCGAGCAGAATGGAAAGCGTGGTGGTCTTGCCCGCGCCGTTGCCGCCCAGCAACGCACAGGTCGTGCCGCGGCCGACGCAGAAGCTCACTGAGTCCAAGGCCAGTACCTTGCCGAAGCGCTTGGTGAGCGCTTCGACGACGATGACGGATTCGCTCATGGGTAAGGCGGGTTGAAAACACTCGATTTTAACTCAAATCATTATGGAGTATTGATGCCGGTTGCCGTCAAGAAACTCACAAGCATGGCGCTTGCCGCCTAGGCCGGCAGGGTGTTTTATCACATCGAGTCTGTTATTCTTGACTCCATGTCCCGCCCTCGTTCCCGGACACAAACCGCATGAAAGCGCTGAGCGACCTGCAGAAGGAATTCCAGAATTATGTCTTTCAACGCGACAAGCGCATGGAGCGCGAAGTCGTGGGTACGAAGCGCGCCAGCGCCAAAACGCGTTTGGGCATTTATTCCAGCGCCTACCGCCTGCGGCTGCTGGAAGCGCTGGACACCGATTATCCGGGCCTGCGCGCGCTGGCGGGTGATGAAAAGTTTGAAAAGCTGGGCTATGCCTACATCGACAGTCATCCGTCCCCCTACTTCAACCTGCGCTGGTATGGCGGCAAGGTGGCGGAATTTCTGAAGACCACACCTCATTACAGCCGGCATCCGGTGTTAGGCGAAATGGCGGCTTTCGAATGGGCGCAGGCTCTCGCCTTTGATGCGCCGAACGAGCCGGTGGTCACGGTGGAAGACATGGGCGGAGTGCCGGGAGACGCCTGGCCGGGTTTGGTGTTCAAGCCGCATGCCTCGGTGCAGCGGCTGAATCTGGAATGGAACGTGCCGGCGTTCTGGAAAGCGGTGGAGAAAAAAGAAAACCCGCCGCAGCCGCAAAAAAACGAATACCCCATAGGCTGGGTGCTGTGGCGCAACAACCTGCAAAGCTATTACCGCTCACTCAGCGTCGATGAAGCGTGGGCGATCGACGCGATGCGCGAAGGCCGCAACTTCGCCGAAATCTGCGGCGGCCTGTGCGAATGGATGGATGAACTCAACATCGCGCAGCATGCTGCGGGGTTGCTCAAAACCTGGATCGCCGAAGGGATGATTACCAAAATTTCCTTCACGGGCTAGGCACCCGCGAAGGAAACGGCCACATTTTCACGCGATCTTGCAGGTTGATGCAAAACGTCACGAGGAAGCCGGGATGCGCGACGCGAGGAGCGAGAAGGCGAGACAGTACAGAGGGAGTACGGCGAGCTTTCGAGCGACGAGCAACAAAGTAGACCGGCTCCGCAGCAGTTTTGCACCAACCTGCTAGAACGGAATGTCGTCCTCCAGATCGTCAAACCCACTGCCCTTCCCTGACCCGCCATCCTTCCCTGACCCGCCATCCTTCTCCGACTTGCCGCCTGAAGCGGTTTCCTTGGGCGGCGATTCGCGGCTCATCGGCTCCGAGCCGCCGCCGCGCGAACCCAGCATCTGCATGCGGTCGGCGACGATTTCGGTGGTGTAACGCTCCTGGCCTGCCTTGTCTTGCCATTTTCTTGTCTGCAACCGGCCTTCCACATAGACCGGGCTGCCTTTCTTGAGATATTCACCGGCGATTTCGGCGAGCTTGCCGAAGAAGACCACGCGGTGCCATTCGGTGCGCTCCTGTTTTTCGCCGCTCTGCTTGTCCTTCCAGGTATCGGTGGTGGCGATGCTGATGTTGGCCATCGCCCCGCCGTCGGGATTGTAGCGCACCTCCGGGTCGCGCCCGAGATTTCCAATCAGGATGACTTTGTTCACTGAAGCCATTTAAATCCCCCCTAAATTTCCCCCGCGATTAATCGGATTACATTTTGTTCGTCAAAACCGCCGCTGTCCACTTGTAAATAAGCGACCCCTTCTGCGGCGAGCACCAGCACTTCTTTCACCCCCGGCACCGAGGCGAGCTGTCGCGACAAGCCGCTGGCGCGGCGGGTATCCATCGCCGGTATCGGATACATCTTGGTTTCCACCGCGCCCGGGACCTTCATGCCGAGCGCCACGATGAACCAGACCGCAAACAGCAGTACGCAAAAGCCAAACACAGCATGGTTGCCGTAATGCTGTGCAAGATAACCGCTCACCGCCGCCCCCACAAAGGCGCCGAAGAACTGCACGCTGCTGTAGACGCCGATGGCCGTGCCCTTGGCTCCTACCGGCGCCAGCTTGGAAATCAGCGAGGGCAGCATCGCTTCGAGGATGTTGAACGCGGCAAAAAACGCCAACAGCGCCACAAAAATTTCCCACAGACTGCCCAGCAGCCACGGCAGCAGGAGCTGGGTTGCCAGCATCAGTGCCACCGCCGCGCAAAAAACCTGCTTTAATTTGCTTTTCTTTTCCGCAAATACAATCGCCGGCACCAGCACCACAAAAGAAGCGAGCATCACCGGTAGATAGATTTTCCAGTGGTGGTCCACATCCAGTCCGGCTTTCCGCAGCGAAAACGGCACGATGAGGAACAAGGCCATCAGCGCCGCGTGCAGCGCGAAAATCCCGTAATTCAGGCGCAGCAACTGCCCATCGCGCAACACCGTCATGAATTTGCCGCGGTCGCGCTCGGCACTCGAGACAAGTTGCGGACTGGGCATCACCAAAACCACGAGGATGGCAAGCAGCGCCAGCACGCCGGTCATCGCAAAAATACCTGGTACGCCTATCCATCGGTTGAGCAGAGGCGAGACCACCAGCGACAAGGCAAAAGTGAGGCCGATGGTGGAGCCGATCAGCGCCATCGCCTTGGTGCGGTGTTGCTCGCGCGTCAAATCCGCGGCCATCGCAATCACCGCGGCGGAAATCGCGCCCGCCCCTTGCAGCACGCGCCCGAAAATAATCATGTAAATGTCGTGGGCGGCAGCCGCGACAAAACTGCCGATGGCGAACATAATCAATCCGCCGTAAATCACCGCTTTCCGCCCCACGCGGTCGGAAAGCCAGCCGAGCGGGATTTGCAGAATCGCCTGGGTCAGCCCATATGCGCCGAGCGCAATACCGACCAGTGTGCGGTTGTCCCCTTCGGGAAGATGTTCGGCATAGAGCGCAAACACCGGCAGAATCACGAACATACCTAGCATGCGCAAGCCAAATATGGAGGCCAGGCCCATGCTGGCGCGCAGCTCCAGCGGGCTCATCCTGTCGGAGAAAGTCATAGGGGGTTGGGAAAAAACTGCAAACTTGGGTATATTAACAGGTTAGCCAATGCTGGAATAGCTCATGGACTTCATCAAAATCCGCGGCGCACGCACGCATAATCTCAAGAACATCAACCTCGATCTGCCGCGCAACCGGCTCATCGTGATTACCGGATTGTCCGGCTCCGGCAAGTCCTCGCTGGCGTTCGACACGCTCTACGCCGAGGGGCAGCGGCGCTATGTGGAATCGCTCTCGGCTTACGCCCGTCAATTCCTGCAGCTTATGGAAAAGCCGGACGTGGATTTGATCGAGGGCCTCTCGCCCGCGATTTCTATCGAGCAGAAAGCAGCCTCGCACAACCCACGCTCCACCGTCGGCACGGTGACTGAAATCCACGATTACCTGCGGCTTTTGTATGCCCGCGTGGGCGATCCTTACTGCCCCGACCACAACATCCTGCTGCAGGCGCAAAGCGTCTCGCAAATGGTGGATCATGTGCTGCAACTGCCGCTCGACACCAGGCTGATGATACTTTCGCCCTTGATCGTCGGGCGCAAGGGCGAGCAGATGGAGCTTTTCGACGAGCTGCGCGCACAAGGCTTCGTCCGGCTCAGAATCAACGGCAAGGTGCATGAAATCGACAGCCTGCCGAAGCTCAATAAAAACAAAAAGCATACGATCGAAGTCGTCGTTGACCGGGTGAAAGTCCGTCCCGACATCAAGCAACGGCTCGCCGAATCGTTCGAGACCGCGCTGCGCCATGCCGACGGGCGCGCGCTGGCGGTGGAAATGGAAAACGGAAAAGAGCATTTGTTCTCGGCCAAATTCTCCTGCCCGGTGTGCAGCTATTCCCTCCCCGAGCTTGAGCCGCGGCTTTTCTCCTTCAACAATCCCATGGGCGCCTGCCCGCGCTGCGACGGGCTGGGACAAATCAGCTTTTTCGATCCCAAGCGCGTGGTCGCTTTCCCGCACTTGAGTCTCGCGTCCGGCGCCATCAAGAGCTGGGATCGGCGCAACCAGTTTTATTTTCAGATGCTGGCTAGCCTCGCCTCGCATTACAAATTCGATCTTGACGCGCCGTTTGAACAGTTGCTGCTGCCCGTCCAGGAGATGGTTCTGAACGGCAGCGGTAGGGAAAAAATCCGCTTCAATTATCCCGGCGAGCGCGGCAGCCATTATCAGCGCGAACACGCTTTTGAAGGCATCATTCCCAATTTGGAGCGCCGCTACCGCGAGACCGATTCGTTGGTGGTGCGCGAGGAACTATCGAAATATCTCAATAGCCAGCCCTGCCCGCTGTGCCAGGGCACGCGGCTGCGGCGTGAAGCGCGGCACGTGCGCGTCGCCGGCAAGACGATTTACGAAGTGAGCAGCCTGCCGCTCAAGCAAACGGTGCAGTTCTTCGAAAAAATAAACCTGAACGGCGCCAAGCAGACGATTGCGGAAAAAATCGTCAAGGAAATCGTGAGCCGCCTACAATTTCTCAACAACGTCGGCCTCGATTATCTGGCTCTCGACCGTTCCGCCGACACGCTTTCCTGCGGCGAAGCGCAGCGCATCCGGCTGGCGAGCCAAATCGGCTCGGGGCTGACCGGCGTGATGTACGTGCTGGACGAGCCTTCCATCGGCCTGCACCAGCGCGACAACGGGCGCCTGCTCGACACGCTGAAGCGCCTGCGCGACCTCGGCAACAGCGTGATCGTGGTCGAGCACGACCACGAAGCCATCATGAGCGCCGATCACATCGTGGACATGGGGCTGGGCGCGGGCGAGCACGGCGGGAAAGTCGTCGCTGAAGGCGCGCCGCTCAAGATTCGGAATAATGCCGAATCGCTTACCGGCCAGTATCTTTCCGGCAAACGCAGCATCAAATTGCCGGGCCTGCGCCACAAGCCGGATCCGAAACGCAGACTGCGCATCAC
This sequence comes from Burkholderiales bacterium, assembly GCA_035543335.1. Lineage (NCBI taxonomy): Bacteria > Pseudomonadati > Pseudomonadota > Betaproteobacteria > Burkholderiales > Burkholderiales bacterium. The sequence goes on along the minus strand of DASZZH010000025.1, from coordinate 20,821 downwards.
CGGCGCCAGCGGCAACAACCTGAAACAGGTGAACCTCAATTTGCCGGTAGGCTTGATGGTGTGCGTGACCGGAGTGTCCGGCTCGGGCAAGTCCACGCTGATCAACGACACGCTTTACAACGCGGTGGCGCGGCATCTTTACGGCAGCCCCACCGAACCCGCGCCGCACACGGCAATCGAAGGCGTGGAATTTTTCGACAAGGCGATCAGCGTGGATCAAAGCCCGATCGGCCGTACACCGCGTTCCAATCCCGCGACCTATACCGGGCTGTTCACGCCGATCCGCGAGCTTTTCGCCGACGTGCCGCAGGCGCGCGAGCGCGGCTATGGACCGGGACGGTTTTCATTCAACGTCAAGGGAGGGCGCTGCGAAGCCTGCCAGGGCGACGGCATGCTGAAAGTGGAAATGCATTTTTTGCCGGATATCTACGTACCGTGCGACGTGTGCCACAGCAAGCGCTACAACCGCGAAACGCTGGAGATTCAATACAAGGGAAAAAATATCCACGAGATTCTGCAAATGACAGTGGGGCAGGCCTATGTATTTTTTGAGCCGGTGCCGGTGGTGGCGAAAAAATTGCAAACGCTGCTGGACGTGGGATTAGGCTACATCAAGCTCGGTCAGTCGGCGACCACGCTTTCCGGCGGCGAAGCGCAGCGGGTGAAACTTTCGCTCGAGCTTTCCAAGCGCGACACCGGCAGGACGCTGTATATCCTGGATGAGCCGACCACTGGTTTGCATTTCCACGATATTGACCTCCTGCTCAAGGTGCTGCACCGCTTGCGCGACCACGGCAACACGGTGGTGGTGATCGAGCACAACCTCGACGTGATCAAAACCGTGGATTGGATTATCGATCTGGGTCCCGAGGGCGGCGACGGCGGCGGGCGCATCATCGCCGAGGGCGCACCTGAAGACATTGCCAAAAACCGGCAGAGTTACACCGGCATGTATCTGAAAAACGTGCTGCAAGCGGCAGCGTGAAAATCATTTGAGTTTGCCTTTCACCAACTCGTAGACGCCGTCGGTAAAGCGGCTGGCATCCGCGAGGACCTTATCGAGCTCCGCCAGTTTCTGCGCGTTAAACGCTTCATCTTTGATCGCCGCGGTGTTGACATAGACATTCAAGGCCGCGCTTTTCAATCCGGCGTAAGCGGCAAGCACCGCCACGCCGGCATCGCTCACCACATTGACATTGCCCTTCTCCGCCGCCCGCCTGGCGAGTTGCATCACTGCGGAGCAGGCCCGGGCGCAATTCAATGGGACTTGCGTTGCCTGCATGAGCGCCCGCTGGATGGCCGCGGCACGTCTCGCCTTTTCCTCTTCGCTGTTTTTCGGCAGGCCATAGGCCGCCATGACCTGGTTAAATGCCTCGACATCATCGTTGATCATGCCGATGAGCTTGTGCCGCAACTCTTCCGATTGCCGCAGCAGCGTCTTCATTTCCGCTTCGACTTCGGCGTAGTTCTTCTTGCCGATGGTGAGATTGCACACCATGCTCACCAGCGCCGCGCCCATCGCCCCCATCACCGCCGCGGCGGCGCCGCCCCCCGGCGTCGAGCTCGAGCTCGCAAGTTCATCGAGAAATTTATGGATGGAATCGTCCTTAATCACAGTTGTTCCTTTCCATTATAATCGGTAAAAAAGAAATGGTAGACTATCCGCTTCAATCTGAGAGGGCAACAATGAAAAAACTCCTGTTCCAGCTTGATACCGACCCCTACCCCAGCGCATTCGATACCGTGGTCGCCTACGACGGCGGCGCCGATCAGGTTACCGGATACGGCAACGTTACGCCGCAGAATGTCGGCACGCTGGTGGACGGCACGATCTTTACCCGCGCGCCCAAGGAAAAGAAATATACCGCAATTTTCATCGGCGGCAGCAACATGGCGGCGGGGCAGGAACTGCTGCAGGCGGTCAAGAAAAAATTCTTCGCCAATTTCCGCGTCTCGGTGATGCTCGACAGCAACGGCTCAAACACCACTGCCGCTGCCGGCGTGGCCATGCTGACCCGTTCAGGATCGGTAGCGGGAAAACGCGCGGTAGTGCTGGCAGGCACCGGCCCGGTGGGACTGCGCGCGGCGGCGCTGCTGGCCAAGGAAGGCTTGTCGGTCAGTCTCACTTCAAGAAAACGCGAACGGGCGGAAAATGCCTGCCATCAGATCAAGGAGCGTTTCGGCGTCAGCGTCAGCCCGATCGAAGCCGCCGATAATGCAGCACGCGGCGCGGCGCTGCAGGGCGCTCACGTCGTGTTTGCCGCCGGCGCGGCAGGCGCACAATTGTTGGAAGAAAGCCACTGGCAAAACCATCCCAGCATCGAATTGATGGCGGACGCCAACGCCCAGCCGCCGCTGGGGATTGCCGGCGTGGACATGATGGACAAGGCGGCAAGCCGTTATGGCAAAACAACCTTCGGCGCGATCGGCTTCGGCGGCCTGAAGCTGCAAGTGCACCGCGCCTGCATCGGCAAACTGTTCGATAGCGACAACCAGATTTTCGACGCCGAGGAAATCTACGCGATCGCCAAGACCATGGCGCAATAGCCATGCCCTCAATCCCGCTGCGCAAGCTTTTGCTGGGCAGCTTCAAGGCGGCACTGGCCGCTGCCGATCCCTTGCAAATTGTTCCCCACCATCTGCCCAAACCGCCGAAGGGGCGCACCCTGGTGGTGGGCGCGGGCAAAGCAGCGGCCTCCATGGCCTCCGCCGTGGAAAAGCACTGGCCGAAAAACAAACCTCTTTCCGGCTTGGTGATTACTCGTTATGGCCATGGTCTGCCAACTAAACGCATCAATGTCGTTGAGGCGGGGCATCCGATTCCCGACGCCAGCGGCGAAGCGGCGGCCAAGGAAATCTTCGAGGAAGTCAAAAAGCTCACGCCCAACGACTTGCTGCTGGCTTTAGTCAGCGGCGGCGGCTCCAGCCTGCTGTCCCTGCCAGTTGCAGGCTTGGAGATGGCCGACCTTAAAGCAGTCACCAAGGAATTACTGCTCTGCGGCGCGACAATTCAGGAAATCAACACCGTGCGCAAGCATTTGTCCGCCATTCAAGGCGGCAGAATGGCCGCGGCCTGCAAAGCGCCGGTACTCGCGCTCGTCATTTCCGATGTCACCGGCGATGATCCGACCCACATCGCTTCCGGCCCCTGCGCGCCCGATCCCACGACTTACGACGATGCGCTCGCGATAATTTCCCGCTACCAGGTCAAAGCGCCGAAGGCGGTGATGGACATTCTGCAAAAGGGCAAAGCGGGCAAGCTCGAAGAAACCCCCAAACCGGGAAATTCGATTTTCCGCAAAGTGGAAAATCGAGTGATTACAACGGCGCACAATTCCCTGGTCGCGGCGGCCAAATACTTCCGCAAGCAAGGTGTAAAGGCGGTGGTTTTGGGAGATACCATCACCGGTGAAGCGCGCGAAGTCGCGAAAGTTTTCGGCGGACTGGCGCGTCAAATCCTTAAGCACGGTCATCCGTGGAAACCGCCGGTGGCGCTGATTTCAGGCGGAGAAACCACGGTGACGGTGAAAGGCAGCGGGCGCGGTGGGCGCAATAGCGAATTCCTGCTCTCGCTCACCATGGATTTAAACGGCATGGAAAATGTTTACGCGCTCTCCTGCGGCACCGACGGCTCGGACGGGACGGAAAATAATGCCGGCGCGTTGATTACCCCCGACACCCTGAAACGCGCCGCCGATCGCGGTGTGAAAGCCGCGAAGCTCCTCGCCAATAACGACAGTTACAGCTTTTTCGAAGCCCTGGAAGATTTAGTCGTGACCGGCCCCACCCGCACCAATGTCAACGACATCCGCGTAATTCTGGTTTTGTAGAATACCGGCATGAGCGGTATGCTCGGCGCAATCGCCGCTAAAAAGGTTCAAGATTCAACTGCGTCTTACCGTCGTAGATCAAGATATCATTTTGAATGCGGGTGATTGGGTTGAGCATGTGCTCCTGCGTTTTGCCTTGAGCAACAAGATGAATGACTTTAACGCCGCGCATCACCAGGTAATCCGAAATCAGATTGCGATGGCATTGCCAGGGCAACCGCTCCGCGCACATGTAAGCAATTTTGGTTTGTTGCGCTTGCTCGATTAAAAACTCGATGGCTTGCTTGAATTCCGCCGATTCCATGTAGTCGGCGTAACCGCGAAAGCCTTCGCTTCTCAATGCAACATGTTTTGAATCTGGACGGGCTTTGCGAAAACCGCCCAGCCCTTCGCCTTCCCATTTATATTTGATGCCGTGATTGGCGAGCAAAGAGGCAAGTTGTTCGCGGGAAAATTGCGGATTGCGGCGCGAGCCGGGATAGCTTCTAACGTCCACCAGGCATTGCACGTCCGCTTCCTGCAACATCTGCACCAATTCATCGCCGCTGCGGGTGCCGTGGCCAATGGTCCAGGTGGTAAGCGATTCCTTGCTCATTTTGCCGTAATTGTCCCAACATGCTCGCTTTTATTATCCCCTGTGAGCCACCGAGCAGCGCGGGATGCCTCGAATCACAGTAAGCACAGTCTTGTGCGGAGATGGGACAAAAGCCGTTAAAAAAACATCTCCCTCCCGAGGCATTTGCTGCCGCGACACGGTCAGCGAAGCTTGGGGTGCGGGAGCGGCAGCATGAGCGCCCCGTTTAACAGTGCTACTTGCGGCAGCTTGCGCCCCTTCCCGCTCCACGCTACGCGAGTCCGAGTCCGGGGCGCCTTCTTTTTGGTTACTTTTTAAAAAGTAACCAGCCGCCGGTCTGCCACCGGCGAATTTAGGCTTTTCCGCTCACCCCTACCCTCACCCTGGCCCTCTCCCTGAGGGAGAGGGGGTTATTGTTTAATCACGCTCACGCCACCAATTCAATTTTGTCACCGATTTCCAAATCGAGTCGCTCTGCCGCGCTGCCGGTGTTCACGGCAATCTCCGCAAGTCCAAGACAGTTCTCATACCAGAGCGGCGTCCCGCTCGGAACCTCTGCAAACACCTTGGCGCGCTTCAAACGGCCCCCGTTCACCAGCAGTTGAGCATCAAGCGTGAGAGATTTCGCGCGCAGGCCGCTCATGGCGTTGCCGTAATGATCGATGTAAATGATTTCGGGAAGATCCTGTGCGCCGAGCCGCACTTGCAGCGAGCGGATTTCCTCGGCCTTGTCGTTTGGAAAATTGCCTACGGCAACCAGCGCCGCGATCGGCGCAAAGAGGTCACGCCCGTGAAAGGCACTGGAGAGATTGGCCGGCCGCCAGGAGATGTGCCAGAAGCGGGGTTTTTCCGCTCTCGCCGCCAGCACGGAAAGCAGGCCGTTGTCGGGCCCGACAAACCATCTGCCGTCGGCCTCCATCGCCACCGCGTCGCGTGGGGTCCCCACGCCGGGATCGACCACGGCGAGAAACACGCTTCCCGGCGGAAAGGGCTGCGACAAGGCCGCCAGCAGGTGCGCGCCGGCCTTGACGTTGAACGCCGGCGCATCGTGCAGCAAATCAATCTGCGGCACATTGGGTGCGTACTGATGCAGCACGCCTTTCACCTGCCCTACGTAGAGGTCGCGCGCGCCGAAATCGGAAAACAGGATGATCATGAAAATAATTTTAAACCTCTTCACCACAGAGACGCAGAGGCACAGAGGTTTTAATGAATTTTAGAATCTTCGAGAATTCTCTCTGCGTCTCCGCGCCTCCGCGGTAAAGTAAATAATAAAGCCCGGTGGGCCGGGCTTTTCAAATGGAGACCGCACAGGGCGCTTAGGATTTGGCTTTCCCGGCCTTGGGCTCGGTCTTGGATCCGGCCACGGGCTCCGGCTGGTCCATGAGCTGCACCAGGGCCATCGGGGCGCTGTCGCCCACGCGAAAGCCGTACTTGAGGATGCGTAGATAGCCGCCGTTGCGTTTGGCGTAGCGCGGGCCGAGTTCGTCGAAAAGCTTGGCCACGATTTCGCGGTCGCGCAGGCGATTGTAGGCCAGGCGCCGGTTGGCGAGCGTCGGCTTCTTGCCCAGCGTAATCAGCGGCTCGGCCACGCGGCGCAGTTCCTTGGCCTTGGGCAGAGTGGTTTTGATGGTCTCGAAGCGCAACAGCGAATTGGTCATGTTGCGCAGCATCGCCAGCCGGTGGCTGGAGGTGCGGTTGAGCTTTCTCAGTCCTTGACGGTGGCGCATGATTTATCCCTTGTTTTCCAGCCCCGCCGGCGGCCAGTTCTCCAGCTTCATGCCGAGCGTGAGTCCGCGCGAAGCCAGGACTTCCTTGATTTCGTTGAGCGACTTGCGACCGAGATTGGGGGTCTTCAGCAACTCGGTTTCGCTGCGCTGAATCAGGTCGCCGATGTAATAAATGTTTTCCGCCTTCAAGCAATTCGCGGAACGCACGGTAAGCTCCAGATCGTCCACCGGGCGCAGCAGAATCGGATCCACCTGCGGCGCTTTCGGCTGCTCGATTTCAAAGGTGGTGCCCTTGAGATCGGCGAACACCGAAAGCTGGTCTACCAGAATGCGCGCGGCGTAGCGAATCGCCTCTTCGGGATCGATGGCGCCGTTGGTTTCGATGTCGATGATCAGCTTGTCGAGGTCGGTACGCTGCTCGACGCGCGCGCTTTCCACCGAATAGCTCACGCGGCGCACCGGGCTGAACGAGGCATCGAGCACGATGTTGCCGATCTTGCGCTTTTCCTCCGGTAATTGCCGCACGGTTCCCGGCACGTAGCCGCGCCCCATTTCCACCTTGATTTGCATGTCGACCTTGCCGCCCGGCGAGAGATGCGCAATCACGTGGTTCGGATTGACGATTTCCACATCGTGCCCGCCTTCGATGTCACCGGCGGTCACCAAGCCTTCGCCGTGTTTTTTCAGCGTCAGCATGGCTTCACTGCGGTTGTGCAGTTTCAGCACGATGCCCTTGAGATTGAGCAGGAGGTCCACCACGTCTTCCTGAACGCCGTCGAGGGTGGAGTACTCGTGCAGCACGCTATTGATGGTCACTTCGGTCGGCGCAAAACCCGGCATCGAAGACAGCAGGATGCGGCGCAGGGCATTGCCCAAGGTATGGCCATAACCGCGCTCGAACGGTTCCATGGTCACTTTGGCATGCAAGGGTGAAACGGTTTGCACGTCGATGATACGCGGCTTGAGAAAAGCGCTGCTTTGCATGGCTAAACCCTCTTGATTGGAACCTCTAATTAAATCCCTCGTGAGCCGCGTTGCTGGCCCGATTCGGATGATGGCGCGAAGCGCGACGAAGGGCCAGTATAGTATGGCCTACGACCGAGCCGCGCGCCAAAGCGCGATCGCGAAGCGTGGCGCCTCGGTACGTGCGCAGCGCAGCGGGATGTGCGCGCCGGATCAAGCGGTCGCTTCTGCGCACCTGCACGGTCGCATCCACGCGTTTCGCGCGCGGGACCTGCTCCGCGTTCCGGCGCGCCGCCGAATCAGGCCGCAACCCGGATGGGACGGGGCTGCCGCGACACGGTGAGCGAAGCTTGGAGTGCGGGAGCGGCAGCATGAGCGCCCCATTTAACGCGGTCTCTTGCGGCAGCTTGCGCCCCTTCCCGCTCCACGCTGCGCGAGTCCGAGTCCGGGGCGCTCGCAGGCGCCCTGTGGCGTCGCTCGTCGTCATAGTGGGAGTAACCACAATTTCTTCCTCGCTCCTTAGCATGGCATCCCGCCGAGCCGTCGTCGTGGCCACGCGGGGTTTAATTAGAGGTTCCCTACTTCGAATACAATTCGACGACCAAGCTTTCGTTGATGGTCGACGGCAGCTCGGTACGCTGCGGCTTGGCCTTGAATACGCCCTTAAAGCTCTTTACATCCACTTCCAGCCACTGGGGAAAACCGCGCGCTTCGGCGGCTTCCAGCGAACCCTTGATGCGCAGCTGCCCCTTCGCTTTCTCGGCCACCTCGACCACATCGCCGGGACGCAGCTGGAAGGACGGAATATTGACGCGCTTGCCGTTCACCCGAACGCCGTTGTGGCGCACGATCTGGCGCGCCTCGCTGCGCGAAGCGCCAAAACCCATTCGATATGAGGCGGTGTCCAGCCGCGACTCCAAAAGCTGCAACAGCGTCTCGCCGGTGACGCCCTTGCGGCGCTCGGCTTCCTGATAGGTGTTGCGGAACTGGCGTTCGAGCAAACCGTAAATGCGGCGCAGCTTCTGCTTCTCGCGCAATTGCACGGCGTAACCGGAAAGCCGCATGTTTCTCTGGCCGTGCTGGCCGGGGGCGTAGCTCCTGCGCTCAATCGAGCACTTGTCGGTGAAGCATTTTTCGCCCTTCAAAAACAGCTTCTCGCCTTCGCGGCGGCACTGGCGGCATTTTGGATCGAGATTTCGGGCCATAATTTTTCCTGATTTAGATGCGGCGCTTCTTCGGCGGCCGGCAGCCGTTGTGCGGCACCGGGGTCACGTCGGAGATGCTGGTGATCTTGAAGCCTACGGCGTTGAGCGCCCGTACGGCGGATTCGCGTCCCGGGCCGGGGCCCTTGATGCGCACTTCGAGGTTCTTCACGCCGCATTCCAGTGCGGCGCGTCCGGCCTGCTCGGCCGCCACCTGCGCGGCGAACGGCGTGCTCTTGCGCGAGCCCTTGAAGCCGGCGGCGCCCGAAGTCGCCCATGCCAAGGCGTTGCCCTGGCGGTCGGTGATGGTGACGATGGTATTGTTGAACGAGGCGTGGATGTAGGCAATGCCTTCCGCCACGTTTTTCTTCACCTTCTTGCGCACCCTGACGTTGGTCTTAGTTACCATTTAGCGTTTTCCTCAGTTTTTGCCGGTTTCGGTTGGGGCTTTGGCGAGCCGCACGGCTTTGCGCGGGCCCTTGCGGGTGCGCGCGTTGGTGCGCGTGCGCTGGCCGCGCACCGGGAGCCCCCGCTTGTGACGCACGCCGCGGTAGCAGCCAAGGTCAATCAGCCGCTTGATGTTCATCGACACTTCGCGGCGCAGGTCGCCCTCGACCGTGTGCTTGCCCACCTGCTCGCGCAGCTTGTCCATCTCGGCATCGGACAGGTCCTTGATCTTGGCGGAAAGAGTAATACCCGCGGCGGCGCAGATTTTCTGCGCCCGCGAACGGCCGATGCCGTAAATCGCGGTCAGCGCGACTTCCGCATGCTGGTGATTCGGTATGTTTACGCCTCCAATACGGGCCATGGCGTCCTCAAAAAATAAAAGCGTGAAATTATAAGGTTAATCGTCATATTGTTCAACTACCCCTGACGCTGCTTATGCCGCGGATCCGAGCAAATCACGCGCACCACGCGCTTGCGCCGGACGATCTTGCACTTGCGGCACATCTTTTTCACCGAAGCTTGTACTTTCATCTTTCACTCCTTAACAGTCTAGTAAGGGGTCTGATAAACCAGCATTTTGCGTCGAGACAAGGCGCGAGGTTTTTTACTAGCGCCGCATACATTGGAAGTATGTAAGCGACGTAAAAAAACCGAGCAACGCAGTATCGGCAGGCAATGTTTAGCAGCCTCCTTACTTGGCGCGGAATACAATCCGTGCCTTAGTCAAATCGTAGGGCGTCAATTCCACCGTCACTTTATCGCCCGGCAGGATGCGGATGTAATGCATGCGCATCTTGCCGGAAATATGCCCCAGCACGACATGGCCGTTTTCAAGTTTCACCCGGAACGTGGCGTTGGGGAGGTTCTCCATGATCTCCCCCTGCATCTGTATCGTTTCTTCCTTCGCCATGGGCTAAACTTCGTCTTTATGCGCCAATACCGCGTTGCTCCGTTTTTTTGCGTCGCTTACATACTTCGAGTATGCGTCGCTCGCAAAAAAACTCGCGCCTTGTCTTGCCGCAAAATACTCGTTTATCCGTGACCCGAGTTTAATCATCCTTCCTTATCCGAGGTCAGCGCGCCGGAAAACCGCCACCCTTGAAATTGGCCTTCTTCAGCAGGCTCTCATACTGATGGGACATGATGTAGGCCTGCACCTGCGCCATGAAATCCATGGTCACCACCACTATAATTAAGAGCGACGTGCCGCCGAAATAAAACGGCACGTTCCACTTCACGATCAGAAACTCCGGCAGCAGGCACACCAAAGTCACGTAAGTCGCGCCCGCCAAAGTCAGGCGCACCATGATGTGTTCGATAAAGCGCGAGGTCTGCTCGCCCGGCCGGATGCCCGGCACAAACGCCCCGCTTTTCTTCAGGTTGTCGGCGGTCTCCTTCGGATTAAACACCAGCGCGGTATAAAAAAAGCAGAAGAAGATAATCGCCGCCGCATACAGCAGCACGTAAACCGGCTGCCCCGGGTGCAGGGTCGCACCGATATCGCGCAACCACGTCATGTTCTCGCTGGAGCCAAACCAGCCCGCCAGTGTCGCCGGAAACAAAATAATGCTGGAGGCGAAAATCGGCGGAATCACCCCCGACATGTTGAGCTTCAGCGGCAAATGCGAGCTTTGCCCGCCGTAAATCTTGCGCCCCACCTGGCGCTTGGCGTAATTCACCAGAATCTTGCGCTGGCCGCGTTCCACAAACACCACCAGCCCCGTCACCGCAATCACGGCCGCGAACAACACCAGCACGAATGGAATCGCAAACGCGCCGGTGCGCGTGAGTTCCAGCGTGCCGCCCACCGCGTGCGGCAGGCCCGCCGCGATGCCGGCGAAAATAATCAGCGAAATGCCGTTGCCGATGCCGCGCTCGGTGATCTGCTCGCCCAGCCACATTAGGAACATCGTGCCGGTCACCAGCGTCACCATGGTGATGAGCCTGAACATCAATCCCGGCTCCAGCACCAGGCCCGGTTGATGCTCCAGCGCAATCGAAATGCCCATGCCCTGGAACAGCGCCAGCAGCACCGTGCCGTAGCGGGTGTATTGCGTAATTTTGCGCCGCCCCGATTCACCCTCTTTTTTCAGCGCCTCGAGCGTAGGCGACACCACTGTCATCAACTGCATGATGATGGAGGAAGAAATGTACGGCAGTATCCCCAGCGCGAGAATGGTGAAACGCGACAGCGCCCCGCCCGAAAATACGTTAAACATGCCGAGGATGCCGCCTTGCTGCGAGCGGAACAAGTCGGCCAGATGCACCGGGTCAATGCCGGGCACCGGAATGTGCGTGCCGATACGATACACCACGAGGGCGCCCAGCAGAAACAGGAGGCGCTTTTTCAAGTCCCCCATCTTGCTGTACATGCCGAGCATCGAATCGTTAGTAGCCAAGTGTCCTCTGTTCCGTTATTTCGTTTCCACCGCTTCGACTCTGCCGCCCGCTTTCTCAATGGCGGCTTTTGCGCCCTTGCTCGCCAACACGCCTTTCAATTTCACCGCATGGGTAATCTTGCCGGAGAGCATGACTTTCGCGGAAAGCGCGGCAATCGGCACGATTCCCGCTTCTTTGAGCGCCAGGATGTCGATATCTTTAGTCTTCAATTTGTTCAAATCGGAAAGCCGCACTTCGGCGGTGTCGTTGCGGGAAGGCGACACAAAGCCGCGCTTGGGCAGCCGCCGCTGCAGCGGCATCTGCCCGCCTTCAAAGCCCACCTTGTGAAACCCGCCGGAGCGCGCGCTCTGGCCTTTGTGGCCGCGGCCCGCGGTTTTGCCCATGCCCGAGCCTGGTCCACGCCCGACGCGGCGCCGTTCGCGCCTGCTGCCTGCCGCGGGTTTGATGCCGTTAAGTTCCATTTATGCCTCGCACTTGAGGAGGTATCCGACCTTGTTAATCATCCCGCGCACCGCCGGGGTGTCTTCGAGCTCGACGGTATGGCGCAGGCGGCGCAAACCCAACCCGCGCACCGTGGCCTGGTGCGATTCCCTGGCGCTTTGGGGGCTTTTCACCAGGGTTACCTTGATTTTGCCTGCCACTTTTTTCTTGACCATGCCTTACTCCAGAATCTGTTCCACTGTCTTGCCGCGCTTGGCGGCGATTTCCGAAGGCGTGCTCATCGCCCGCAAACCCTGGAGGGTGGCGCGCACCACGTTATAGGGATTGGTCGAGCCCAGGCACTTGGCGAGCACATTGGTCACCCCCATCACCTCGAAAATCGCGCGCATCGGACCGCCGGCGATAATCCCCGTGCCTTCGATGGCGGGCTGCATGTACACCTTCGCCGAGCCATGCTTGCCGATCACCGCATGCTGCAGCGTGCCGTTCTTCAAGGTGATTTTGATCATTTTGCGCCGCGCCTCGTCCATCGCTTTTTGCACCGCGACCGGCACTTCGCGCGCCTTGCCCTTGCCCATGCCGACGCCGCCGTCACCGTCGCCGACTACCGTCAGCGCGGCAAAACCGAGGATGCGGCCGCCTTTGACCACCTTGGTCACGCGGTTCACCGCGACCATTTTTTCCCTGAGGCCGTCGCTCCGCTGTACCGATTGATGTTGCATTTTCGCCATGGTCTGCTCCGTCAGAATTTCAGGCCATTCTCGCGCGCCGCATCGGCCAGAGCTTTCACCCGGCCGTGATACTTGAACCCGGAACGGTCGAAGGCCACCGACTCAATGCCTTGCTTCCCGGCTTTTTCCGCGATGCGCTTGCCAATCACCGATGCCGCCTTGACGTTGCCGCCGTATTTCACTTTCTTGCGCACCTCGGGCTCCAGCGTGGACGCAGTCGCCACCACTTTGCCTTGGTTGACGACCTGAGCATAAATATGGTTGTTGGTACGGTGCACCGTGAGGCGCACCACCCTCAGTTCGTGAATCTTGGCCCGGGTTTTGCGCGAGCGCCGCAGCCGCGACTGTTTTTTGTCGTCCATGCTTGATCTCGTCTATTTCTTCTTGGTTTCCTTGAGCACCACCACTTCGTCGGCATAGCGCACGCCCTTGCCCTTGTACGGCTCCGGCTTGCGGTAGCCGCGCACTTCCGCCGTCACCTGGCCGACCAGCTGCCTGTCGATGCCCTTGATGACGATATCGGTTAGCGAGGGTGTTTCGACCTTGATGCCCTTCGGCATCCGATGTACCACCGGATGGGAAAAGCCAAGCGACAGATTGAGCTTGTCGCCCTGCGCCTGGGCGCGGTAACCCACGCCGACCAGACTGAGCTTTTTCTCGAAACCTTTGGTGACGCCGTGAATCATGTTGGCGAGATGCGCACGCAACGTGCCCGACATGGCATTGGCGTGCTTGGACTGGTTCCCCACCTTGAACTTGAGCCGGTCGCCCTCGCGTTCTATCAGCACATCGCCCTTGAGGCGCTGTTTGAGCTGGCCCAGCGGCCCTTTCACCGCGACTTCGCTCGGACTAAGCGTTATTTCGACGCCGGCCGGCACGACGACTGGATTCTTGGCAATTCGCGACATGGCTTCCTCTCCGTTACGCGACGATGCACAGCACTTCGCCACCCACACCGTTGGCTCGTGCCTTGCGGTCGGTCATCACCCCCTTAGGGGTGGAAATGATAGCAATCCCCAAACCGTTCATCACATTCGGGATATCACGGCTGCCTCGGTAAATGCGCAGGCCCGGGCGGCTGACGCGCTCGATTTTCTCAATCACCGGACGGCCGGCGTAATACTTCAGCGCGATTTCCAGCGTGGCTTTGCCTTCCACTTCGCGCACCGCGAAGCCCTCAATGTAGCCCTCATCCTTGAGCACCTGGGCGATGGCCGCCTTCAGCCGGGACGAGGGGAGGATTACAGTGGCTTTTTCCGAAAGCTGCGCATTGCGGATGCGCGTCAGCATGTCGGAAATGGGATCGGTCATGCTCATCGGTCTCTCCCTGCTACCAACTGGCCTTGATGATGCCAGGAATCTCGCCGCGCATGGCGATTTCGCGCAGCTTGTTGCGCCCCAGGCCAAACTTGCGGTAGTAACCGCGCGGGCGGCCGGTGAGTGCGCAGCGGTTGCGCAATCTTACCGGGCTGCTGTTTCGCGGCAACTGCTGCAACTTCAGCCGCGCTTGATGCCGCTCCTCCTCGCTCAAGCGCATGTTGCTGATGAGAGCCAGAAGTTCCGCGCGCTTGACGGCGAATTTCTTCACCACGGCGCGGCGTTTCAGTTCACGGTTGACTACGGAGGTTTTTGCCATACCGGCCTCAGTTCTTGAACGGGAATTTGAATGCCGCCAGCAGCGCGCGCGCCTCGTCGTCGGACTTGGCGGTGGTGGTGATCGTAATGTTGAGACCGCGCAGCGCGTCGATCTTGTCGTACTCGATCTCCGGGAAAATAATCTGTTCCTTCACGCCCATGTTGTAATTGCCTCGGCCGTCAAACGATTTGGCCGACAGCCCGCGGAAGTCGCGAATACGCGGGATGGTGATGGAAACCAGGCGGTCGAGAAATTCGTACATGCGCGTGCTCCGCAGCGTCACCATGCAACCGATGGGATAACCCTTGCGGATCTTGTAGCCGGCGATGGACTTTTTCGATTTGGTCACCACCGGTTTTTGCCCCACGATTTTCTGCATGTCGCCCACCGCGTTGTCCATGATTTTCTTGTCCGCCACCGCTTCGCCCACGCCCATGTTGAGCGTGATTTTGGTGATGCGCGGCACCTGCATCGCCGATTTGTAGCCAAACTGTTTCATCAGCTGCTTGACCACGGTATCCTTGTAATAAGTTTGCAAACGCGCCATGGATTCCTGTTAAGCCTTGACGTCGACCATTTCGCCGTTGGACTTGAAGTAGCGCACGCGGCGCCCGTCGTCCAGCACCTTGACGCCGACCCGGTCGCCCTTGCGGGTGGTGGGGTTGAACAGCATCACGTTGGAAATATGAATCGGCATTTCCTTGTCGATAATGCCGCCGGTGGTGTTCTTGAGCGGGTTGGGGCGCTGGTGCTTCTTCACTTTGTTCACGCTTTCCACCACCACGTGCTCGGCATCCACCTTGCGCAGCACGACGCCGCGCTTGCCCTTGTCCTTGCCGGTGATCACCACCACTTCGTCGCCTTTTTTAATTTTTTGCATGGTCTTTCTTTACAGTACTTCCGGCGCGAGCGAGACGATCTTCATGAAGCGCTCGGTCCGGAGTTCCCGCGTCACCGGACCGAAAATGCGTGTGCCGATGGGCTCGAGCTTGGGATCCAGCAACACCGCGGCGTTGCCGTCGAATTTAATCAGCGAGCCGTCCAGCCGGCGCACGCCCTTGGCGGTGCGCACCACCACCGCATGGTAAATCTCGCCCTTTTTCACCCGGCCGCGCGGCACCGCTTCCTTGACACTCACCTTGATGATGTCGCCGATGCCCGCGTAGCGGCGCTTCGAGCCGCCCAGCACCTTGATGCACATCACCGAGCGCGCACCGGTATTGTCCGCGACGTCCAGCACTGTCTGCATTTGAATCATTTTTTCATCTTTCCAACTTAAACCGCCGCCGCTTGCGCGGCATGACGGTCAGTCTTGGATCCCGTCAGGAAGCCGATTACCCCGCGTAAGCCGCAGAGAAAATCGGAAAACTGTCAATTATAATTACCGCCTTGCGCGAAAGCAAGCTAAATGCTGCGCAATTTTCTAATCAGCCTGGTCACCTGCCACGCCTTGGTCTTGGCGATCGGCCTGCATTCCTCGATTATCACCACATCGCCCTCGTGGTACTCGTTCTTCTCGTCGTGGGCGTGGTATTTCTTGGAACGCGTGATGATTTTGCCGTACCGGGGGTGGCGCACTGTGCGCTCGACCAGCACGGTCACGGTCTTGTTCATTTTGTCGCTGACGACGCGGCCGCTCAAGGTACGTTTGCTCGCTGTTTCGCTCATGACTGCCTCGTTTTCTCGGTTAGCACGGTGCGCACCCGCGCAATATCCCGGCGCACCTTACGAAACTGGCTGAAATTGGTGAGCTGCTGCGTGGCTCTCTGCATGCGCAGGCCGAATTGCGCTTTGAGGAGTTGGTTAAGCTCCTGCTTGAGCTCCGCCGCCGATTTGGCTCTCAGTTCGCTCGACTTCATCCTTAACCTACCTGTCGAATCACAAATGTGGTCAGAATCGGGAGCTTGGCCGCGGCGAGGCGGAACGCTTCGCGCGCCGTGGTCTCGTCCACGCCGTCCATTTCATACAACACCTTCCCCGGCCGGATTTCGGAAACGAAGTACTCCGGGTTGCCCTTGCCGCCGCCCATGCGCACTTCCGCCGGTTTCTGCGAAACCGGCTTGTCCGGGAAAATGCGGATCCAAATACGCCCGCCGCGCTTGATGTGGTGGGTCATGGCGCGGCGCGCCGCCTCGATCTGGCGCGAGGTCAGACGGCCGCGGGTCACAGCCTTGAGGCCGTATTCGCCAAAGCTCACCTTGTTGCCGCGCGTGGCGATGCCCTTGTTTCGGCCCTTCTGCTGTTTGCGGTATTTGGTCCTTGCGGGTTGCAGCATCTTATGCTCCTGGCTTCTTCACTTTAGCCTTGGCCTTCAACTTGGTTTTGCTCGCCGCCGCCTTGGCTTTGGGCTTGACCTTGCTTTCAACTTCGGTTTTCGGCTTGGTTTCGCGCTTGGCCGTCTTCGCCTTCAGTTTGGCGGGTTCAGCCGCCTTGATCTCTTCAGCGGGCTTCGCCTTGGGCTTGGCTTCGCGTGGTGTATCGCGTCGGCCTTCATCCTCCGTCTTCGACGGCCTGGTTCTCTTTTCCGTTTCCACCGGCAGCGCGGCCACCGGCTGATCAGTGTGTCCCAGCATCTCGCCCTTAAACACCCAGACTTTGATCCCGATCACGCCATAAGTGGTCTTGGCTTCGGCAAAACCGTAATCGATGTCGGCGCGTAGCGTGTGCAGCGGCACCCGTCCTTCGCGGTACCATTCGGAGCGCGCGATCTCAATGCCGTTCAAGCGCCCCGAGCTCATGATCTTGATGCCCTGCGCGCCCAGGCGCATGGCGTTGGTGATGGCGCGCTTCATGGCGCGGCGAAACATGATGCGCTTTTGCAGCTGCTGCGCAATGTTATCGGCTATCAGTTGCGCGTCGAGCTCGGGCTTGCGGATTTCCTCGATATTGACATGCACCGGGATGTTCATGAGCTTTTGCAGCTGGGCTTTCAGCGACTCGATATCCTCGCCCTTCTTGCCGATGACGACACCGGGGCGGGCGCTGTAGATGGTGATGCGCGCGTTCTTCGCCGGGCGCTCGATCAGCACCTTGCCGACGGCGGCATGGCTCAACTTCTGTCGCAGGAATTCGCGGACCTTGATGTCTTCATTGAGCATCGCCGGGAAATTCTTGCTGTTCGCGTACCAGCGCGAACTCCAGTTGCGCTGCACGGAAAGGCGGAAACCGGTCGGATGTATTTTCTGTCCCATGGTGCGTCCTTATTTTTTGTCACCCACCGTCACATAGATGTGGCAGGTCGGCTTGATGATGCGATTGCCCCGGCCTTTGGCGCGCGCCTGGAAGCGTTTCAAGCTGGCCCCGCGTTCCACACAAATGGTGGTCACTTTGAGTTCGTCGATGTCCGCGCCGTCGTTATGCTCGGCGTTGGCGATGGCGGACTCGAGCACTTTCTTGATGATCGCCGCGCCTTTTTTCGGGCTGAAGCTGAGGATGTTGAGCGCCTTGTCCACCGACACGCCGCGGATCTGGTCCGCCACCAACCGGCCTTTTTGCGCCGAAAGCCTTACGCCTCGCAATGTTGCAGATGTTCTCATGCCGCTCTCCTACTTCTTGACTACTTCCGTCGCGGCGGTTTTCCTGTCGCCGACGGCGGAGTGCCCCTTGAAAATGCGGGTATGCGAAAATTCGCCGAGTTTGTGCCCAACCATGTTTTCCGACACATACACCGGCATATGCTGCTTGCCGTTATGCACCGCGAAGGTGAGCCCCACGAAATCCGGAAGGATGGTTGAGCGCCGCGACCAGGTTTTAATCGGGCGCTTGTCCTTGGTGGCTTGCGCCGCTTCCACCCTCTTCACCAGATGATGGTCTACAAACGGGCCTTTTTTAACCGAACGTGCCATGGTTACCCCTTCACCTTATGGCGGCGGCGCACGATCATGCCGGCGGTGCGCTTGTTGCGGCGGGTCTTGAATCCCTTGCATTGCACACCCCACGGACTCACCGGCGGCTGCGCCGCGGCGGTGCGGCCCTCGCCGCCGCCGTGCGGATGGTCAATCGGGTTCATCGCCACGCCGCGCACCGTCGGACGTATGCCGCGCCAGCGCTGCGCGCCGGCCTTGCCGATCTGACGCAAATTATTTTCCTCGTTGCCGACTTCGCCGATGGCTGCGCGGCACTCGATGTGCACCTTGCGGATTTCACCGGAGCGCAGCCGCAATTGTGCGTAGCTGCCTTCGCGCGCCAGTAATTGCACCGAAGTGCCCGCGGCGCGCGCGAGTTGCGCGCCCTTGCCGGGCAGCATTTCCACGCAGTGCACCGTAGTGCCGACCGGGATGTTCCTGAGTGGCAGCGCATTGCCGGTCTTGATCGGCGCCTCCGGTCCGTTCACCACTTGCGCACCGACGGTGAGACCCTTGGGCGCAACGATGTAACGGCGCTCGCCGTCGGCGTAACACAGAAGCGCCAAATGCGCGCTCCGATTCGGATCGTATTCCAGGTGCTCCACTTTGGCCGGGATGCCATCCTTGTCGCGGCGGAAATCGATGCTGCGGTAATGCTGCTTGTGCCCGCCGCCCTGATGGCGCGTGGTGATGTGGCCGCGGTTGTTGCGGCCGGCTTTCCTGGTCTGCTTGACCAGCAGCGGCGCATAGGGCGCGCCTTTGTGCAGCTCCGGGCTCACCACCTTGAGCAGGGCGCGCCGGCCGGGAGAAGTGGGTTTAACCTTGATCAGTGCCATTTTATTTATTCTCCGCTGCCGCGAAATTGATTTCCTGCCCCGGCTTGAGGCAGACATAGGCCTTTTTCCAGTTCTTGCGCCGACCGGTAAACCGGCCGAAGCGCTTGTCCTTGCCCTTGACATTGACCACCTGTACCGAGAGCACTTCGATTTTCTTGTCCTTGGTGCTGAACATCTGCTCGACCGCGGCCTTGATTTCCGGTTTGCTGGCGTCGGCTGCCACGCGGAACACCACCTGCTCGTGCTTTTCGCCGACCATGGTGCTCTTTTCCGATACCTGCGGTGCGAGAATGACCTGCGTCAGGCGTTCGGTATTGAATGCGCTCATGCCAGCATCTCCTCGATTTTCTGCACCGCGGCCTTGGTCAACAGCACATTGCGGTGGCGAATCAGACTCACCGGATCCGCCTGCCCGGGCTTGACCACGCGGACGTTGGGCAGGTTGCGCGATGAGAGATAAAGGTTCTCGTCCAGATTGTCGGTGATGATCATCACGTCCTCCAGACCCAGGCCCTTGAGCTTTTGCACTAAAAGCTTGGTCTTCGGTGCTTCCAGGCTGAAACTTTCCACCACCGAGATGCGTCCTTCGCGCGCCAGTTGCGAAAATATCGAACACATGCCGGCTCGGTACATCTTCCTGTTAATCTTCTGGGTGAAATTCTCGTCGGGCAGATTGGGGAAAATCTTGCCGCCGCCGCGCCACAACGGGCTGGAAGCCATGCCGGCGCGGGCGCGGCCGGTGCCCTTCTGGCGCCACGGCTTCTTGTGCGATTTGTTGACGTCGCTGCGCCCTTTCTGCGCCCGCGTGCCTTGCCGCGCGTTGGCGAGATAGGCGGTGACGACCTGGTGCACCAGCGCTTCGTTGTATTCGCGCCCGAACAAATCGTCCGACGCCTTGATAGTGGACGCCTTGCCTTTTTCGTTAATCAGTTTGAGTTCCATCAGGCCCTCGCTTTCACTGCGGGACGCACAATCACATCGGCCCCCTTGGCGCCCGGCAGCGCGCCCTTGACCAGGAGCAGTTGCCGCTCGGCATCAATGCGCAGCACTTCCAGGTTTTGCGCGGTGCGCTTCACATTACCGAGCTGGCCCGCCATGCGCTTGCCGGGAAACACGCGGCCCGGGTCCTGCGCCTGACCGGTGGAGCCGGGCTTGTTGTGGGAAACCGAATTGCCATGGCTCGCCCGGTTGGAGCGGAAGTGATGGCGCTTGATCACGCCGGCAAATCCCTTGCCCTGGCTGGTGCCGGTGACATCCACTTTCTGCCCGATTTTGAAAATGTCAACGCCGATGCTGGCGCCAACCTTCAGATTAGCGAGCTCGTCTTGCGTGACTTTGAATTCGCGCAGCACATGACCGGCTTCAACGGCGGCTTTGGCGAAATGCCCGGCCGCGGCTTTGTTGACGCGGCTCGCGCGCCGCTTGCCGCTGGTTACCTGCACCGCGGCATAACCGTCGCTGCCCGGGGTCTTGATTTGGGTAATGCGGTTGTTGGACACGTCCAGCACCGTCACCGGCAGGGTATCGCCGTCATCGGTAAAAATCCGGGTCATGCCAACCTTACGGCCAACTAGTCCTAAACTCATTTTCTTCACCTTTTTTAAGGTGCCGGTTGCAATTGACCGGCGATTAACTACTAGTGAATAAGTGAACGGGTGAACGAGTGAACGGGGAAAACCCTGACTGCACCACTTGTTCACTAGTTCACTTATTCACTCGTTCACTTCAAAATTACAATTTAATCTCCACATCCACGCCCGCGGGCAGATCCAGCTTCATCAACGCATCCACCGTCTTGTCGGTGGGATCGATGATGTCCATCAAGCGCAAGTGCGTGCGGATTTCAAATTGGTCGCGCGAGGTCTTGTTGGCATGCGGGCTGCGCAATATGTCAAAGCGCTCGATGCGCGTGGGCAGCGGCACGGGGCCGCGCACCACCGCGCCGGTGCGTTTCGCCGTCTCGACTATTTCTAGCGCCGATTGGTCAATCAGCCGGTAGTCAAACGCTTTCAAACGGATGCGGATTTTTTGGCTTTGCATGTCCATTACTCAATAATTTTCGCCACCACGCCGGCGCCCACGGTGCGGCCGCCTTCGCGAATGGCAAAGCGCAAGCCCTCCTCCATCGCAATCGGGGCAATCAACTGCACCGTGACGGAGACGTTGTCCCCCGGCATCACCATCTC